>NZ_JAMYSG010000021.1:0-127898 GCF_040321815.1 Mesorhizobium sp. M0239 | reverse complement strand
CTCGTCGAAACCATCGAGGCAGCCGAATGCAAGAACTACTTCGAAAACGCAGGCTACGCTTCCGTCAAAATATGAAACGCTCTAGAGAGAGACGTGGAACCGGCATGATCTTGCCGCACGTCGAGGGCTTCATCGGTTTGACTGAAGCTGCGCCGGTAGCCCCGCACTTTGCGACGTCGTGCTGGGTTTTCCCGCCGTGCTTGAGAATACCGATTCAGCCAGTCTCGACGACGGATTTACCGCCATCAGCGGCCAGATAATTTTCGTCATCAGCACATAGTCGCCGGCGCCGTCGAGGCGGGCCGCCTCGATAACTTCCTTGCTGACGCGCTGCATGCCCGCCAGCAGCACCAGGGCCGGGAAGCCGAGCCAATGCCAGACATTGGCAAAAAGGACGCTGCCGAGTGCGGTGTATTCATTGCCGAGCCACGGGATGGCGACGATGCCGAGCAGCACTAGCGTCTGGTTCACCAGCCCGAACAGCGGATGCAGGAAGAGTTTCCGACCCGACCAAACTTGGCATCCGGAATATCAGTCGACAATGGCCTTTTGCATCTTGAGCAGATGTTTTTCCGATCTAACTTGAGACCTTTAGAGTTGGAATAGCCCTTAAACCCGCGACAACCTAGCGTCTATTAGACTCGGTGCATTCGCGGGCACGTTCGGTGCCACAGCGGATGAGTCGAGAATGTAGGCAGGATCGTTTGCCAGCTGCTCCCGGCCATATCGCCCGTTCAGCCACAGCGCTAAGCCGCTTTAATGATGCGAAATCCCTCGACTTCTTTTACCACGGGGAGGCCTTTCCAGCGTTCGGAATCGTGTAGGATGATCAGCCTATCGAGGTTGCCGCCGATTTCGGTATTGATGCGGTCGATGGTGTTGAGCTGGTCCCAGACACTGCCGACGGCGTTGTTGAGAGGCTGATAGACGCCGTCGCGCTTGTGACCGGTGATCTGGCGGGACGAGTAGACGCAATCGCCGGAAAGTACGATGCGGCCGCGCGACGTCTCTATGATGACGAACTGCTGGCCCATCGTGTGGCCCTGCCCCAGCCTCACATGGATGCCTGGCAGAAGGTGGTCGCGGTCACCATCGACCAGCGTCAACCGGTGTTCCACTGCGGCGTCGAAGGCGGCGCGCAGATCGTCGGGATCGATGATGGCGGTGAGGAAGCCGTATTGCGGCGGCAGCGCCATCGCCTCGTGCCAGGAGAGCAACTCCTGTTTCTGCAGATAGAGGCGGGCTTTAGGAAACTGATCGATGGAGCCCATGTGATCGAAATGAGCATGGCTGACGATGATGTCGGTGATGTCGTCCGGCACCAGCCCCAGTTCGGCAAGCATGCGAACCGGGGAAATCCACCAGGGTATGCCGAACTTATCGGAGAAATTCGGGCCGGTTTCGTCCTTCATGAAGCCGGTGTCTACAAGCACGTTGCGGTCGCCGCGCCGCAGCAGAATAAAGGAAAAGGGCAGGTCCGTGGGGCCGTCATCGTACATCCCGCTGACCAGATCGACCCATGGCTGGTTCTTCGATCGCGCGAACTCGATGACATAGATCTGCCAATACTCAGCCTGTGTCATGTGATTCTCCTCAACTTTCCGCAAGTGAGCGGCCAAGGCTGGAAAGCCCTACCGCGATGATCAAAATAGCGCCCTGGAACACGTATTGGGAAAAGGTCGGGGCGCCGAAAATGTTGAGGCCGTTGAAGCCGAAAGCGATGATCAGGGCGCCGACCAAAGTCCCGAGGACATGGAATTCGCCGTCACGCAAAGTCGCCGAGCCGAGAAATACCGCGGCGAACGCCGTCAGCAGATAGGAATCGGCCGCGCTGGTCGTGCCGCTGCCCAGCCGCGACGCTAGGAGAATGCCGGTGAGGGAGGCGCACATGCCGGAAATGACGAAACCAAGCGTCTTGATGCGGTCGACGTTGATACCCGCAAGGCGCGCCGCGGCAGGGTTGCCGCCGACCGCCTGGATTTCCTGGCCGATGGAAGTGCGCTCGACCAGCACCCATAGGATGCCCAGCACGAGGACCATGACGACAATATTGTTGGGGACGCCGAAGAGCCAGCGGCCGAGTGAAAGCTGAAGGAAGGCCTCCGGTACGCCGGCAACGATGGGCACTCCGGCGGAGTAGGCGAAGGCGAGGCCCGTGATGATGGTCCCGACGCCCAGCGTCGCGATCACGGAATTGACTTTCATCTTGGTGACGATGAAGCCGTTGATGAGGCCTATCAGCGCGCCAAGGGCGAGCACGATGAAAATGGCCAGAGGGATCGGCAGCTTGTCGTGGACGATGAAGCCGGTGACGAGAATGCCGTGCAGACTGGCGGCAAAGCCGATCGACAGATCGAGCTCGCCGACGACGACCGCCAATGTTAGGCCGCCGGCGATGATCATGGCTAGCGAGGCCTGGTTGAGGACGTTGGTAAAGTTGCCCAGGGTCGAGAATGCCTTCGGCGACAGGATTGAAAAGACTACGATCATTGCCAGCAGCCCGAGGATGGTCGCGTAGCGCGCGAAAATTCCGAGCGCAGCCTTGGTTCGTGGGGTGAGACGTCTGTTGTACGTTGCGACATCGCTCATGTGGTGCTCCCCTTGGTCAATGGCTCCCGCTCACCGTAGCTTGCCTCGACAATAGCGGAGCGCGACATCGATGCGCCGCTCAGTTCGCGAACGACGAGGCCTTCCGCCATCACAAGCACCCGATCGCAAAGATCCGGCAGTTCATCGGGTTCGGACGAGATGACGAGAACCGCCATGCCGGCCGCGGCGAGATCGCGGATCTGGCGGTGGATCTCCGCGCGCGCGCCGACATCGACCCCGCGGGTCGGTTCATCGAGAATGAGGATGTGCGGCGCACGCTGCAGCCAGCGGCCGATAACCACCTTCTGCTGGTTTCCGCCGCTTAGCCGGCCAACAGGAGTGTCCATGCCTGCCGCCTTGATCGAAAGCAGCTTCATCGTCTCGCGAGCGAGCGTGGACTGCGATTTTCGGCTGAGAAGCGGCACCCTGCGTCCGAGCACAAGCTTGTCCAAATTAACCAGACCAAGATTGAAGGCGACGCTCTTCGACAGGAAAAGTCCTTCGGTGCGCCGCTCCTCCGGCACAAGGCCGAGCCCGGCGGCAACCGCGGCTTGCGGCGTTGTCGGCGCGTAAGGTTTGCCTTTGAGCGTCATGCTGCCCGCGTCGGCGCGATCGGCACCATAGATCAACCGCACCAGTTCGCTGCGTCCGGCGCCGACCAGGCCCCCGATGCCCAGAACTTCGCGCTGGCGAAGTTCGAAACATACGCCACGCACCTTGGGCAGGCGTGTTAGATTCTGGACACGCAGAACGACCTCATGGTTCTGCGGTACATATTCAGCCCTGCTATCGTTGCCGACGTGGGCGGAGCCCACGATCGCCTCGACCAACGCCCTCCTGGTCAATCCGGCACGGGTGAATTCGGCGACGGAATTGCCGTCGCGCAGCACCGACACCCGATCGCAGAGTTCCAGGATCTCATCCAGGCGGTGCGAGACGTAAAGCACGGCAACACCGGAGGCCGAGAGGTCCTTGATGATCACGAAGAGCTTCTCGCTCTCGGCGGCGGAGAGCGAGGCGGTCGGCTCGTCCATGACAATGAGCCGCGACTTGCGGACCAGCGCGCGGCAGATATTGATCAACCAGTTTTCGGCGGTCGACAGCCCTTTCACATTTGCGTTCAGCGAGGCGGTGATGCCGACGCGCCTCGCGATGGGCTCGACGTCGCGGGCGATGGCTGCCCAATCGGTCAAGCCGAAGCGCGATCGTTTTGGCACGCCGAGCATGATGTTCTGGAGGACAGTCATGCCCGGAATGAAAGCCAGCTCCTGATGAATGAAGCTCATGCCGAATTCCGTCGCGCGGTGCGCCGTCTCGATGCCGACGGTTTGCCCATCAACCTCGATCGAGCCCCGGTCCGGATGGTTGAGGCCGGCAAGGATCCTGATCATCGTCGACTTGCCAGCGCCATTGGCGCCGACCAAGCCGTGAACCTCTCCCGCCGCAACATCGAGGGAGGCGCTTCGCAACGCCTGGGCGCCACCGAAGGCCTTGCTGATGTTGCGCACGACAAGAAATGGAGGCGCCACGGGCACCGCCATCTCCATTGCCGCATGTCCTGGTACCCTATCGGTCAAAAGCTGGCTGCGCCTACTGGATCGCGTCGGGATGCTTGGTCAGAAAACCCCCCACCGTATCCTTGGTCACCAGCACGGCTGGCACTTCGGCGGCCTTGGGAGCCCAGCTCTTTCCAGCGGCGGTGATCTCCTCAATCATCTTTGCCATATTGTAGCCTTCGGTGTAGCTGTCTTGCCAAGCCGTTGCGGTCATGAAGCCGTTCTTGATATTTTCAAGAGCCTGGGCGTTTCCGTTGATGCCATACACCATTACATCGGTGCGGTTCTGGGCACGCAGCGAGCCGATCGCGCCGATCGCCGGATCATCCCAGCAGCCCCAGATCGCCAGGTTCTCGGCGCCCGCAGGATGCGAGGCGAGCCATGCATTGGCGTACTGCGCGCCGTCTTCAAAATAGCCGGGAATGCGTACTTCGTTCTTGGTCACCTTGATGTCGGGGTATTTGGCGGCCATTTCATCCATGACCTGTTCGCGGTTCCGGCAAACCTCACCCGTGTGATAGGTAAGGGCAAGGATGGAACCCTTGCCGTTCATGTTCTTGAGCATCAGGTCCACGACGGGGATTGCCATTGGGCCGCCCGACCCGTTGGTGGCGGCAACGGTGCCGCCCAGCCCGCCACCCCAGGTGACGACAGGAATACTCGCGGAACCGGCCGCGGCGAGCCCGGCGCCGATCGACGAGAACGGAAACACCATGTCGACGACGGCATGCGCGCCCAGCTGAGCGAAATTCTGAATGGCTGCGTTGGCCTGGTCAGCATTGCCCGCCGCGTCGACGACGGTGACTTTCCAGCCGAATTCGTCTGCCGCTTTGGTTGCACCCTGGATATAGCGGACATTGTTGGCTTCCGTGGCGCTGATCGACACGATACCGAGCAGGGGCTTGTCGGCCGCGCTGGCCTGCGCGCCGGCCAATGCCAGGGCCACGGCGAAAACGCCGAACGTCAGGTTTTTCATGGTTCTCTCTCCCTTATGAGGTTGGACGCGCACCTTCAGATTCAAAGCTGATGACCGCCTAACCGTTTCGGCAGATTTTCGCATCTCAGGCAGATTCGCAAGAAAATTCGTGCAAAGAGGCGCAAAATAGGCGAGAGATTCGCGTTAACGATCAGCTAAACGATTAGCTAAGAGAACAGATGGCCACCATAAAAGACGTCGCAAGGGCTGCCGGCGTGTCGACGGCGACGGTGTCCGCGGTCGTCAACGACACCGCCTATGTGAGTCCGGAATTGCGTGGTCGCGTGCTCGCCGCGGTGCGTGATCTTCGCTATGCGCCTTCCTTGGTGGCGCGGAATTTGCGCAGCGGCCGCAGTCAGCTGATCGCGCTTGCCGTGGCGGATCTGGCAAACCCGTTCTATGCCCGCATCGTCACTGCGGCCGAGGCGGCGGTCGCCGCCTGGGGCTACTCGCTTGTGCTGTTCAACAGCGATGAAAAGCCCGACATCGAAAGACGCATTCTTTCGCGCATTCGAACATTGGGGTGCGATGGGTCGGTGGTCGTTCCAGTGGGACCCGAAAGCCATTACCAGCGGCGGGATTTCGAGGGCATGCCGGTGGTCCTGCTCGGCCGTTCGATCGGTGATGTCGGCGTCGACACCGTCACCATCGACAATCTGTCGGCCGGCAAGCAGGCGACCAACTACCTTCTGGACCTTGGCCACCGCCATATCGGTTCGATCACCGGGCCCATACAATTGACGACAGCCAGCGGCCGGCTGAAAGGCATGCTCGAAGCGATGGCGGCGCGCGGGCTTGCCCCGAAAACCGGGCATGTCCGTTCCGGCGAATTCCGCGAAGACACCGCTTATTCGGTCGCGCGCGATCTGCTCGGGCAGTCGGATCGACCAACCGCGCTCTACGTCGCCAATGGCGTCATGGCCATCGGCGTCATGCGAGCCGTTGCCGATCTCGGGCTGCGCTGCCCCGAGGATGTTTCGATCGCCTCAACCGACACGGTCGCGGGGGCAGGCGGGCTGAAGCCGCGCCTTACTCGTACCGAGCATCCGGTTGCCGACATGACCAACGAGGCGCTGCGCATGCTGGTCGACCGCATCGAAGGCAAAGTCGCCCAGCCTGCCCGAAACGTGGTTTTCCAGCCAGCGCTGGTGGTTGGAGAAAGCTGCTCGCCCTTGAAAGCTCCCGCCGAGTTGACCTAAGTCAGCGCCATTGAGGCGAGTGACAGCATCGCGACTGGCTTTAACCAGTGGCGAAGAAGCACGGAGCCTCCTCGTCTACGACAGAAATAGTGTCGACTATGTTAGCGGAGAACCATGCCTTTCCTTCTTGGGCAACAGCATGCCGGTAGAGTATTGATCAGAGACGTGGTCGGACCCTGTCGGGCGCCATGGTGTGATCGCACAACGCTGGGAGCTGCCCCCCGGCAACGCAAACATTGCCGCGGCCTCGCCTCCATTGACCATCAGCTGAAGGCTACTTGGTGCCCAGGCCAACAATGACCTTCTGCGAAGTTGTCCGGCTGGGCTCAAGTGCATCGACGTTGACCAGAAGGGTCCGGTAGACTGTGATAACGTAGAATTTGAGGTGACCATGCTGGTGTTTCAAAAACGGCAGCCAGTTTTGAAGGAGATCATTTCGATGACGAAAGTTCGCGCCCTTGTCCTCGAACGTCAGCACGAACTCAAGCTGCGCGACATCAATTTGCAGCAGACGGTCGGCGCAGGCGAGGTTCGCATCAAGATCCACACCGTGGGTGTCTGCGGCTCCGACGTGCACTACTACACCCATGGCCGCATCGGCCCGTTCGTGGTCGAAGCGCCGATGGTCTTGGGCCACGAAGCCGCTGGCATTATCGCGGAAACAGGTGAAGGCGTGGAACATCTGAAGGTGGGTGATCGAGTCTGCATGGAACCAGGCATCCCCGACCCCAATTCTCGGGCGAGCCGGCTCGGCCTCTACAACATTGATCCGGCGGTCAGGTTCTGGGCAACGCCGCCGATCCATGGCGTGTTGACACCCTATGTCGTTCACCCCGCCAACTACACCTTCAAATTGCCTGATAATGTCAGCTTCGCCGAAGGGGCCATGGTCGAACCCTTCGCAGTCGGCATGCAGGCTGCGGCTAAAGCGAAGATCGCGCCGGGTGACACCGCGGTGGTGATTGGCGCAGGGCCGATCGGCACGATGGTGGCGGTCGCCGCCCTTGCCGGCGGCTGCGCCCGCGCCATTGTTGCAGACCTCGCCCAACCCAAGCTCGACATTGCCGCCGGCTTTCAGGGTGTGGTTCCGGTCAACATCCGCGACAAGAATCTGGCGGCAGAGGTGAAGCGCCTGACGGACGGCTGGGGCGCCGACGTCGTCTTCGAATGCTCCGGCTCGGCCAGAGCATGGGAGACGCTGCTCGACCTGCCGCGACCGGGTGGCGCGGTGGTGGTGGTCGGCCTGCCGGTGGCGCCTGTGGGGTTAGACATTGCCACAGCCTCGACCAAGGAAGTCCGCATCGAAACTGTGTTCCGATATGCCCACCAATATGAGCGGGCAATTGCTCTGATGGGGTCGGGCCGGGTCGACCTAAAGCCCCTCATTTCGGCGACCTTCGCCTTCGAAGACTCCATCACCGCATTTGATCGCGCGGTCGAAGCCCGGCCGGCGGACGTAAAGCTTCAGATCCGATTGCCGGATTAGGCAAGTTCCAAAGCCTCCGGGCTGTCTCCCGATCTTGTCCATGCGTTGCGTAGCTTCTTGGGCAGACAAGTCTGGCTGACGGCGGCCCTGAGCGCTTTTAATGCTGGTACACGGCATTTGGCGGCGGCGTTCCCTCCACAAATAATTCCATCCGGTGGTGATGGCATCCTCCGGGACCACGAGCAAATCCGTTGAGCGCTAACGGAACCGACACTTGACAAATCGTCGTCCGTCCGACACGCTTTTAACAAAAGGCACAACAAACTTACAAAAGTTCAAGTTGGCACAATCTGGCCGACAGGGAGAAGGCCGATGCGTCTCTGTGACCGAGCGGAGATTTGCGCGTGAGCACGGTCACCGTGAACCGCGAAACGCCCAGATGGGCGCTGCCCCGGTTCATGACGGCCGAGCATCCTTTCCCCTGGCTCGCTCCGATCACGGTGATGCTTCTCGTTTTCGGCATCTATCCCCTCGCCTATTCAGTCTGGCTGTCGTTTCACAAACGCAATGTCGTCTCCCGGCAACTTGACTTCGCCGGGCTCCACCAATGGACGCGTGCCTTTTCGGATGCGCGTATGTGGCATTCGTTGGAAACCACGCTGATCTACACCTTCGTGGCGCTTGCCGTTCAGCTGGCACTCGGCATCGTAATCGCGCTTCTGCTCGATACCGATCGCAAGGGTTACGGGGTGCTGCGTGCATTGATGACACTGCCACTGGTGGTGCCGCCCGCCGTGACCGGAATGATGTTCCTGCTAATGCAAGACGGCTCTTTCGGGGTCCTGTCGTTCTACCTCTATGCTCTCGACCTGATCTCGCCGGCACAGCCGATCCTAACACAGCCGGGAACCGCATTGGCGGCGATCCTGCTGGCAGACATATGGCAATGGACGCCGTTCATGGTGCTCATCATCCTGGCGGGCCTTCGGGCGCTGCCGAAGGAACCTTTCGAAGCTGCAGCGATCGACGGCGCCAACGGCATCCAGACGTTCCTGCGGCTTACATTGCCGATGCTGCGCAAGGTGATAGCGGTTGCCGTGCTGATCCGCGGCGTCGATCTCTTTCGCATTTACGACTACGTCTACATCATCACCGCCGGCGGCCCCGGAACGGCCACCGAGACGCTGTCATTCTACGCTGGCCGTATCTACTTCACCGGAGACTTCCCATACGCCGCGACCTTGTCGCTGATCGTGCTTGTCGTCCTGATCGGCGTATCGAACATCTTCGTTAGGCTTTTCAAGGTGAGGTTCTGATGGAGCCGTCCCGCGCCCAGACGATCACCCGCGACGTGCTGGCCGTGCTGGTGGTGGCGATCTTCATGTTCCCGATCGCCTGGTGGGCCCTGTCCTCCATCAAGCCCTACTCCGCGATCTTCGACCGCAGCGGCCCGGTCTACACCGGTTTCACTCCGACGCCGGACAATTACCGCGTGACGCTGCTTGGCGTTTCGCGGGTCGACATCGGCATGGAACAGGGGGGCGAGGCGGCGGGAGTTATCAAGGGTGGCGCCAGTTCCTACGATTCCCGCCAGTCGCTGCTCGACAGCGCGACCATAGCCGTCGGATCGACGGCACTGACGCTGTTGTTGGCGACACTGGCCGCCTATTGCCTGTCGCGAATGCAGTTCAGCGGCCAGCAGTCCTTCCTTTTCTGGATCCTTTCGCAGCGCTTCATGCCGCCAATCGCGATAGTCATACCGGTCGTCTTCATGTTCCGGGATCTTGGTTTGCGCGATACCTATACCGGGCTCATCCTCGTTCACAGCTTGATCAACCTGCCGCTGGCGGTTTTGCTTTTGAAGTCGTTCTTCGACGATGTGCCACGTGAGGTCGACGAAGCGGCGCTGATTGACGGCGCAACGCGCTGGCAGACGTTTCGACGTGTGGTCCTTCCCATGGTGAAAGGCGGCATCGCCGCGACAGCCGTGCTGTGTTTCATCTTTTCATGGACCGAATTCCTGCTCTCGCTGTTCCTGACAACGTCGATCCGCACCGTGCCGGTGAAGATCTCGACCTTTGTCACCTCGACCGCGACAGAGTGGGGCTACATCACGGCGCTCGGCACGTCCGCGATCATACCCAGCTTCATCTTTATCCTGCTGGTCCAACGGCATCTGGTCCGCGGCCTCACCCTCGGATCGCTGAAAGAGTGAGGCCCGGACGAGAAGAACTACGGCAAATCGCAACGGAGGAAACGATCATGAGCTTCAAAGACCACGACAAGAAGACATTCGTCGCCGATACCTGCAACGACTTTACGGCGCGCCGAATAACCAAACGCGAATTCATGAGGAAGATGGCACTCGCCGGCGTCGGCTTTTCCGCCTTCGGATCGGCCATGCTGGGCGGTGGCCGCTCCAATCGGGGGGTGCTGGGCCTGGGGGTCGAAGAAGCCCGCGCCCAGGACGCGGATATGCTGAAGTGGCTGGCCGATGTCGGCAAACCATATGCCGGCACGAAAATCCGCTACACTTCGGAAGCGACGCCGCCAACCATCGTCGCCAACCAGCTTGTCGCGGGTGAGTTCACCAAGGCGACCGGCATCGAGGTCGAGGTCGAGATCGTGCCGCTGGAGCAGGTTCTCGCCAAGGCTACGCAGGATGTACAGGGCCAGCTGGGCACCTATGACGTCTACTATCTCGACCAGTCCTGGATGGCGACATTTGCACAGGATGTCGTCGATCCGCGCGAGTATTATGACCAGAACAAAGAACTGGCGATGCCCAACTTCGACTGGGACGATTTCTCCAAGCCCCTTGTCGAGGGCATCGCCATGTACAATGGCAAACAGTGCGGAATTCCGTTCGATATTCCGATCTTCATCCTGATGTACCGGAAGGATCTTTTCGACAAACACAATATCGCGTTGCCGACAGATCTCGACGCCTATCTCAAGGCCGTGCAGGCACTTACGGAGGCGGAAAAGGGCAATGGCATCTTTGGCACCGCATGCCAGGCGAAGTCTGGCCATTATTCGCTCGAATGCGACTGGACCTTCGCACTCTGGGGTCATGGCGGCTCGATCTTCAACAAGGATAAGAAGTTTGTCGGCAACGACGAGCGCGGCGTGGCCGGGCTGCAATTCTACCAGGAGCTGGTCAAGAACTCGCCGCCCTCCGCGACGACATGGACCTGGGATGGTCAGGGGCAGGCCCTGACACAGGGGCAAGCCGCCATGGCAATCACCTGGGGCGAGGATTTTCCCGGCTTCGATGCCAACGATTCCAAGGTCAAAGGCCTGTTCGAGGCCTTGCCCGCACCCAAGGAGGTCCCAGGCCGTCGCGCCGTCGCCGATTGCGGCTTCAACGAGATCCCGGCGGTCGGCCACCAGGGTGGTTCGACGATCTCGCTGTCGCAATACTCCAAGAACAAGGAAGCGGCATGGCTGTTCATGCAGTGGGTCTGCTCGAAGGACGTAATGGCGCGGGTGTCGACGCTCGGCGGAGGCGCCTCGCCGATGCGCAATTCCTCCTTCACCGATCCTCGGGTCAAGGCGAAAGCCGTCGTCGGACCGGGAACGACACGCCATTTCGATGCGATCAAATACACCATCGACAACCAGATGGGATCGGAGCCGGACATGCCGATTTGGGCTGATTTGTCGAACAACGACATCCCGGTTGAACTCGGCAAGCTACTGACCGGCCAAGACTATGGCGGCAACGCCAAGGCATGCCTGGATGTGATTGCCGGCATTGTCGACGGCAAAGTCAAGGATGCCGGCCTTTAGCGGACTTTTCCGGTAATTTCGGCGATGGCGGTTTCGACCGCCCTCGCCCTTTGGCAATGTGGCAGCAATGGTTCCGGATCTCGTCATCGGCATTGATTCCTCGACCTCGGCAACCAAGGCGATCGCATGGGATCGCAATGGTCGCGCGGTGGCGGAAGGTCGTGCGTCGATTGCAACGTCCAACCCGCGTCGCGGCTATTTCGAGCAGGATCCGGCCGAATGGTGGGCCTCGACCGCCACAGCGCTCCGCGCCGTGTCGGCAACAGTTTCGCCGGCACGCATTGCCGCCCTCGCCATTGCCAACCAGCGCGAAAGCTTCGGCCTTTTCGATGAGCAAGGCGAGGCGGTCGGACCCGCGACGCTGTGGCTCGATGAGCGCGCCCGCCAGAAGGCACGCCGTTTCGGCCAGACCTTCGGAGCAGCACGCGTCCACGCGATATCCGGCAAGCCACTGGACGTCATCCCCTGCCTCTACCGGATGATCTGGTTCCGCGAGGAGCAGCCCGAGATTTTTGCCCAAGTAGAGCGAATGGCCGAAGTCCAGGGCTACCTGGTCTTTCGCTTGAGCGGCCGGTGGGTAACGTCTACCGCCTCCGCGGACCCAATGGGCGTGCTCGACATGCGAACCATGGACTGGTCGAACGAGATACTGGAGGCGGCGGGCATCGCCCGACGAATGATGCCGGACCTGGCGCGGCCTGGCACCGTTCTGGGCCAGATAACCCCGGAAGCCGCCATCTCCACAGGCTTGCGGGAGGGTACGCCGATCGTCGCCGGCGGCGGCGACGGTCAATGCGCCGGCACGGGGGCCGGTGTGTTGCAGGCGGGATGCGCTTACATAAACCTCGGCACGGCGGTCGTTTCCGGCAGCTACGGCACCGACTACGTCCACGACCCGGCCTTCCGCACCGAAACGGCGGTCGCCGAGGATGGCTATATCTACGAGACGTGCCTGCGCGCCGGCACTTTTCTCGTCGACTGGATGACGCGCGAAATGCTTGGCGTCGAGCATGGGTCCAGCGGCGCCCTGGAGACGCTCGAAGCCGAAGCCACGGCCAGCCCAATCGGTGCAGGCGGCATCATGCTCCTGCCCTACTGGCAAGGCGTCATGGATCCGCACTGGGACAGCGCCGCCCGCGGTGTAATCGTCGGGCTTTCCGGCTCGAGCCGCCGCGGCGACGTCTATCGCGCCGTGCTGGAAGGAATAGCGCTGCACCAGGCCGCGACAAGTCAGCGGGCCGCTGCCGCCGTCGCCCAGAACATCGACCATTTCATAGCCATCGGCGGAGGAGCGAAGTCCGACCTGTGGATGCAGATCCTGGCGGATGCACTCGATCGTCCCGTAAAGCGTTCGACGACCGTGGAAGCATCTTCGCTCGGCGCGGCAATGGCAGCGGCGAAGGGGGCGGGCTGGTTTTCCACCATCGCCGAAGCGTCTCTCGCGATGGCCAGCGAACCCGCCCAATCCTTCGATCCCGATGCTGGCCGTGCCGGCCGCTATGCCGAACTTCTCGCGATTCACGCCGATCTTTGGCCAACGCTTTCCGCTTGGAACCAGCGACTCGCGGCTTTCACGGAGGCTGACCATGGCTGAAACGATCAACTGGAACGCCTTGATCGAGGATGTTGTCGCAGGGCGCTGGAAAGATCCCAAGACAGGCGCCGCCGCTAACCTGCCGTTCCAGACGATCGAATTGCTGGAGACGACGGAGGGCCGTGAGGCGGACCTCATCGCGCCTCTGACGCTGGGCAACCGCATCGCTGTCGTGTCCGACGTCAACACCGTCGAAGTGATGGGGCAGCGCGTTGCAAAGGCGCTGCGTGCCGTCGCCGATATCGACGAAATCGTGCTGCCTCAAGGTCTCGACTGCGACGAGGCGACGATCCAGATGGTCCGAGAGAAGACACGTCACGCAGCCGCGGTCGTCGCCGTTGGATCCGGCGTCCTCAACGACAGCTGCAAGCATGCAACCTTCCTCGATGGCCGGCCATATGCCGTTTTCGGCACGGCAGCGTCGATGAATGGCTACGGCGCTTCGACCGCATCGGTGACCCTGGCTTCAGGGCTCAAGATTTCGCTGCCCTCGCACGCGCCGCGCGGCATCTTCCTGGACCTTGGCGTTTCGGCCGCAGCGCCGACCTGGCTCAGCGCAGCCGGACTTGGCGACAGTCTCTGCCGTTCCACCGCCCAGATCGACTGGTGGGCCTCGCATCGGCTGTTCGGCACTTACTATTCTGATGTTCCTTACCTGCTGCAGGCGGGCGACGAGGAACCGATGCTGGCCCATGCACCTGGCCTTGCAAAGCATGACGTCGCCGCTGTCGGGCATCTCCAGCGAGTTTTGACGCTGTGCTCGATGGGCGTCTGCTTCGCCGGCGTTTCCCATCCGGGCTCCATGGGGGAGCACCAGATCTCCCATTGGGTCGACATGTTCGCGGGAGACCATCATACCGGCACCACGCACGGTCAGCAGGTCGGGGTTGCCTCGCTAGTGATGGCGCGTCTGCAAGCCCGTCTGCTCGACATGAAAGAGCCGCCGCGGGCAAAACCGACCCTCGTCCATGAAGCGGCGATTCTGGCCCGCTATGGCGCGCAACTGGGACCACTTTGCGTTGCCGAAATGAGGAAGACGGCACTCGACCCTAGCCAGACGGAAGCCTTCAACCAGAAACTTGCCGAAATCTGGCCGGCCCTACGCCGGGAGCTTCGGCCGATAGCCATGCCGGTCGCCCGCATGGAGGCGGCATTAAAGGCCGCGGGAGGACCGATCACCGGCGCGGAATTAAGCCTGCCACGAGAGCTTTGGCACGACGCCATCCGCTATTCGCGAGAAATCCGCGGTCGCTGGTCCTTTGTCAATCTGGCCGCCGATGCGGGGCTCCTGGAAGAATTTCTGGAGAACGAATGGTGAGACAGCATTGCGTGGTTGCAATGGCTCGCATGGCGGTGGAAACGCAACACGCAAGGGCAATGAAGGGTAGCGGTTCATGGCATCTGTCACCATCAGCAACATAAGGAAGGACTATGGCGCGGTCGAGGTTATCCATGGACTCGATCTTTCGATCGACGATGGCCAGTTCGTCGTTCTGTTGGGGCCGTCCGGCTGCGGCAAGTCCACCCTGCTGCGCATGATAGCCGGTCTTGAGCCCATCACATCCGGCGGGATCGCCATAGGCGACAAAGTCGTCAACACCCTTCACCCCAAAGACCGCAACATCGCCATGGTCTTCCAGAATTACGCGCTTTACGCGCACATGACGGTTTTCGACAACATGGCCTTTTCCATGCAGTTGAAGAAACGCCCCACAGAAGAAATCAAACAGAAGGTGGGGTGGGCGGCGTCGGTCCTCAATCTAACGCCCTACCTGGAACGATATCCCCGCCAGCTTTCGGGCGGCCAGCGGCAGCGCGTCGCCATGGGCCGTGCCATCGTGCGAGATCCAACCGTATTCCTATTCGACGAGCCGCTGTCCAATCTCGACGCCAAACTGCGGGTGCAAATGCGCACCGAAATCAAGGAACTCCACCAGCGGCTAAAGACCACCACGGTATATGTCACGCACGACCAGATCGAGGCCATGACCATGGCCGATGTCATCGTCATCATGCGCGACGGTTACATCGAACAGATCGGGCGTCCGCTCGATGTCTACGATCGTCCGGCAAATCTCTTTGTCGCCTCGTTCATCGGCTCGCCTGGAATGAACATGTTCCATGGCGAAGTGGCCTCCGAGGGCGGAGCCTGGGTGGTGCGGACTGACGAACTGTCCCTGCCTCTTCCGCCCGAGGCAGCGGTTCGGTCCGGCCAGAAGGTGGTCTATGGCATTCGTCCCGAACATCTTCGACCGGTGGCGGACGGGAGCGGCATTCCGGCGACCGTCACTGTCGTCGAGCCGACTGGTCCTGAAATCCATATCTTTGCCAGCATGGGCAACAACGCGGTCTGCTCGGTGCTGCACAATCGGATGGAACTCTCTCCAGGAGCCATGATTCATCTGGAGCCGGCGCCAGACCGAATCCATCTATTCGACCAAGGCAGCGGCGAGCGGCTGGACAGGGGAGGAAACTGAATGGCGCGGATCGTTATCCTCGGCGCTGGCGTCATGGGGTCTGCCATGACGCTTCCGGCCGCTCACGCGGGTAACCGCATCACTCTCGTTGGCACCCATCTCGACGAAGAGATCATTGGCTCCGTGGCCGGCACAGGCCGTCATCCGCGCCTCAACATCACTCTGCCTGGCGCGGTAACCGCCTGCTCGTGGACCGGGTTCGGGGCGGCGATGAACGACGAACCCGATTTGCTTGTACTCGGCGTCTCCTCAGCCGGTGTTCCTTGGGCGATCAACCGCATCGCCGAGAGCATCAAGTCGCCCGTGCCGATACTGATGATTACGAAGGGGCTCACCGCGAGTGACGAAGGCATTGAGATCCTGCCACGTGTGGTCGCTCGCGAAATTCAACGGCGTACCTCCTTGTCGATGCCGGTGATGGCCGTCGGCGGACCCTGCATTGCCGGCGAACTGGCCGCACAGCGTGATACATCGGTGATCGTGGCCGGGCTCGATGCCGATCAGGTCGCCGCGGCGTCCCACATCCTGCGAGCTCCTTTCTATCACGCGCGCCCGTCATCCGATGTCGTAGGCGTCGAAATCTGCGCCGCTTTCAAGAATTTCTACACGCTCGCCGTTGGGGCACCCATCGGACTGCTGGAGCGCGACAACAAGGCGCCAAATGGTGCGGTCATGCATAATCTTGCCTCGTCACTTTTCTCGCAGTCGCTGGCGGAGATGGCGATTCTGGTCGAGGCCCTCGGCGGAAGAACCGAAACAGTACAGGGACTGGCCGGCTCGGGCGATCTTTATGTGACCTGCCAGGCGGGTCGCAACGGCCGCATGGGGCGCTTGCTTGGCCGCGGCCTGCCTTATTCCGTGGCGAAGCGCGAGCATATGAGTTCAGACACGGTCGAAGGGGCGCAACTGGCGCTGGATCTTGGCCCGACATTGGCGAAGATGATGGCGCAAGGCGTACTTCCTGGCGATCGCTTGCCGCTGACGGCCGCCATCATCGACGCGATTTGCCACGATGCTCCGCTGGCTTTGTCCTTCGACCGTTATCACCGAGGCTAGAGGCGGACCCAGAAAAATCGATTGACGCTTCATATCGATTCGAGCACGGCTCCGCCGAGCCGCTCTGATCTCGCGGAGTGGAGGACATTCTGATGGAGAAACCACCACGAAAGAAACGCGACGGCCGCAACACCTTGACGAACTCCGTTTCGGCCGAACGCGAGGAAGGGCTTCTCGTCCGCGCCGCCTGGCTTGCTTATGTCGGCGACCTCACGCAGGCGCAAATCGCCAAGTCCCTTGGCCTGACCCGCCTTCGCGTCAACCGGATGCTGGCGCAGGCCCGCGAGCGGGGGATCGTTCAGATCCGCATCAATTCGAAGGTGGCGAACTGCATAGAGTTGGAGCACCGGCTGCGGCATGCCTACGGGATCTCCGATCCGATCGTGGTTCCGACGCCACCCGATCCTGCCTTGGTGCCACAGGTGATCGCAGCCGCCGCCGGTGAGGCCCTGTCGCTCAGAATCCGTGACGGGATATCGGTGGGCGTGGGATGGGGACGGACGCTCCAGCTTAGTCTGCGGTCAGTGACCGTGCGCCCCGTCAAAGGAATGTCGGTCGTTTCCTTGCTTGGTGGGCTCACGCGCGGATCGGCGATCAACATCTATGAAATCGCTTCGCGGCTCGCGGCGCTTTTCGATGCGGAATGCTTCTACATCGCAGCACCGGTGTTCACGGACACGGAGGCCACGCGCGATCTGCTTATGCGCCAGTCCATTTTGGAAGACGCCTTCACCCATGCCCGCGACGTTGACGCCGCTTTCGTTTCGGTGGGTGCGGTGCACAAGGACGCCACCATTTTTCGGATCGGACTGGTAGGCGACGATGATCTCAGATCGCTCCGCGAAGCCGGGGCGGTCGGCGATATTTGCGGCCACTGGATCGGCGCCGACGGACATCTGGTCAATCACCCACTCAACGATCGCGTTATCGGCCTCGCCCCCGAAAACCTGCGCCACATTGACACTGTCATCCTGCCCTCCGGTGGCCTCGACAAGGTTCCGGTGCTGCGCGCCGTATTGCGTCTCGGAGTCGTCGATGTCTTGATCACCGACGAAAAGACCGCGGAGTCGATCCTTGCAGAAAAGTGGTAGAGAGGACTGACTGATTTTAGTCTAGGGGAGCGGGACTTGGGAGACAGTTCTTAGTGGCTTTCCCCACAACCAGCTCGGTATGCCTCGTCTGAAGTCAAGCCTCGGCAGCCGATGTGCCGCTATGCCGCGTCGTGCGCCCGTCGATGGCCGAACTACGGCCGCTGGTGTTCTGCGCCACATGCGGCGTCACCCCCATCGAGCGCAGCTCGTTGACGAAGTCCTCCGCATCGTAGGCCTTGTCGGCACCGAGCGTGATCGCCTGCGGCCGTTCCGCGCGAGGTTCGATCATGTGCAGTGCGGCCACCCGCTCGGCATGTCCGTCGGCCAGTGTCAGGCAGGCATCGACCAGCAGGCCGTGGCGGTTTTCCATCAGCCCATGTCCCATGAAGCAGAGCTTGGCCTCCTTGCCTTTGCCCTTGCGATAGAGCCGGGCATCCGGATCGGTGGTCGAGCCATGTGTGTCGTTCGAGCGCTTCTGGCCAGGGAAATCCGCTTCGGCGTTGCGCCCGCCGCCTTGAGCCGGCGGCTTGCCCGAGCCGTCTTTTGGCTTGACGCTCTTCATCGACGCCCAGGCCTCGATCAGCGTCCCGTCGACCGAGAAGTGATCCGTCGACAGAAGCCTTTTGACCTTGGGCTGCGCCAGCACCGCGCTCAGGAACTTTGCGGCGATGTCGCCCTCCAGCAGCAGGTCGCGGTTCTTGGAGAACACAGAATGGTCCCAGGCCGCATCGTCAACGCCAATGCCGACGAACCAGCGGAACAGAAGGTCGTATTCCAGCCGCTCCATCAACAGCCGCTCCGAGCGGATCGAATAGAACGCCTGCAACAGCATCGCCCGCAGCAGCTTCTCCGGCAGGATCGATGGCCGTCCGATCGGCGAATACAGCGCCGCGAAGTCCCGCTCCAACGCCGAAAGCGCCTCGTTCACAATCGCCCGAATACGGCGCAACGGATGATCGCGCCGCACCCGAGCCTCGAGATCAACATAACTGAACAGTTCGCCAGACCGGTCGTCCCCGCCGCGCATGCCTCGTTCTCCTAATCTCTCCAGAGACACTGAAATCACGCTCACAGCCTCGCTGCGAGCCACTTTTTCAACAGCCTGCTAGGGACTGCCTGAGACCATGCCGTTATCTGGCGAAGGCTAACGATGAACGGCTTCATCTGCCGACGTCAGCCATGCCCTCAAGGCGGATCGTGCTTGCCATTCCAGAATCAAGTTCGGGAAGTGGGTCGCCGTGCAGGGCGATAGGGGAGCCATGGGGTTGGGCGGCGGTGGCTCCCCTATCCTGTCTCCGCACTTGGTTTCGCAGGACAGGCCGCGCAAGCTCGAGCAGACGCAGGCATTCCAGTGTTCAGCCTGGCCCATACATCGTCAACGAAGCTTTTGGAGGTATGATGCCACGTTCTCAGGAGGTGCGAGCAACCCCCCTACCTTCTATGGGATGAGACCGGCCGGAATCAATCGCAAGCTCGGTGATTTGCCGGGTTGACGGGGTGTGAGTCTGTCTGAGGTGCCTCCAACACAGCGCGGTAGCTTAGGATATTCTGGAGCCTAGTGCGGCGCGGCCTGCGTCTTAGGCTCGGGCCGCTCCAGCCTGTCGAAGCGTTTGGGACCCGTCTTCCTCGAACGCAAAAATTTACCGAAAATTAACTTATGTTAGAGACCCCTAATAAATAGCCCATACACTGCCGAAGCTGCTTTAGATGTCAGCAGCCACGTCCTCGAGGCTAGTAATCCAGCCTTGAGCGTGGAAAATGGGGCGGGTACCAAAGCTTCCAATTCTAAAGAAATGGGGTGCCTATCGGGCGCCATAGGTAGCTTTTCGTTGGGGAAGGGTGAGTGTATGTATGGTTTCCACAGCAGGACTGCATAATTACGGATCGACAAATCAATCAAGAGTTCCGTCCAGCGGCACAGAAAATCTCCACCAAGATGAAGCAGGCAAGAAATACTTGCTCATGTTGGACGGAAGGGCCTTGGACCGAGAGTGTCTCGCTTCGGCCCTCGAGGACCATGAACTGGGCATGGCGGTGGTCGCCATGGGTTCGATCGAAGAATGGCGAGTGAGGAAGGGGACGGCCTCTTCCCTTGCAACCATACTCTTCAACCTTGGCGGCCGGAAGGTGACCGACAATGGCATCGCAGACGAGATCAGGCATATCTCATCCGAGTTCAAGTCAGTGCCGGTGGTTATCCTGGCCGACACCGAGGATCTTGCACAGATATTGACGGCTCTCGAATGCGGCGCACGCGGCTACATTCCGACTTCGGTCGGGATCGATGTGTGTGTCGAGGCGATCAACCTTGCGGCAGCGGGAGGCATCTTCGTTCCGGCGAGCAGTGTCCTTTCGATGCGGCACCTGATTGATTCAGGCAGTTGCGACAGCCGCCCTTTGACGGGCATGTTCACGCTCAGGCAGGCTGAGGTCGCCCAGGCGCTGCGGCGCGGCAAGGCGAACAAGATCATCGCCTACGAACTGAATCTGCGCGAAAGCACGGTGAAGGTCCACATCCGAAACATCATGAAGAAGCTGAAGGCGACCAACCGGACGGAAGTCGCCTACAAGGTCAACGATCTGTTCGCAGACGGAGTTCTGGCGAAAGAGTGATCGCAAGCAACAAGACGGCCCGCCTTGGGGAGCCTGGCGGGCCGTTCTGTACCTTTTGCTATAGTATAAGTTGTCGACCGTGAACAATCCGGACTCTAAGCGGCGACGGAATTGGGCCGGAGCTGAAGCAGAGCGATCAAGAGCGACAAAAAACCCTTCAGCCACCCGTCGCGCCCGGCGTGGTTCTGGCCGACGCCGGATATGGCGCCGACGGCGGTCTCCGCGCGGGCCTGTCCGAGCTCGGTCTGACCTATGTTGTCGGCGTTCAGCCCACACTCAGCGTCTGGCGCCAGGCGAGAGCCCGGTGCAGCCCAAGCCTTGTAGCGGAAGAGGCCGGCCGCCGTCTTGAGTCGGCCGAGCCGACGATCACAAGCCGATTTCGGCCAAGGCCCTGGCCGAGGAGTTCGACGCCGAGACTTGGCGCACGATCGCCTGGCGTGAAGGAACCAACACCGAGCCCAATTCCCGCTTCGCCGCCGTGCTCTTGCGGCCGGCATCCAGGGACTACAATCGGCCCGAGGCTCACGCCGAAGAGTGGCTCCTGATCGAGTGGCCTGAAGGCGAGGTCGAGCCGAGCAACGCCGCCAACCTGCGTTGGCGTGCGCCGCTTGATCTCGCCGTTGAGGCGCTCGATCGGGTTGGTAACCGGTATGATCATGACGGTGCCATCCGATCCCCGCTGGAGATGATCGATTTTTTTCGACTATGATGCGACCATCCAGGACAGGGCACCGGGAGCACGCCAAGTGCGGGCAGGCCGATGTATTCGTGAGCTGCGAGCTCGCGTTAGTAGGTGGCCGCCCCTGCGACCTGCCCGGTTGCGCCGAGAGCGCGGATCCGTAGGTGTCGTCGTCCGCCGGCTCCCGACTGTTTGAGGACAGAGCCGATGAGACGTGTGATTGGAATGGATATCCACCGCAACAAGGACGGGTTGCTCGATGATTTGAAGCAGGCACTTTCTGAGCGGATTCTGAACACCGAGCTTGGACGAGCATCTCGAGGAGGAGCGTGCCGAGGGCGGCGCCAATCGGGATTCTCCGCCCTCGACCGTTCCAATCCAGGCGTCGCTGAGCGAAAATCCACGAGCAATTTCTTCTTTGCCTACTGCGATGATTCCCCGACTTCAAATTGGATAGTAGAAATCCGTCGGCTCTGAACGGCCGCTTCTGTTAGTGTCTTTTTCACCGTGTCAAACGGCTTCCAAAACTGACCCCGGATCGGCGTCCAATTTTGACCCCCCCCCCCTATGTAATACGCGGCGGTCAGCATTCGCCCGGGCGGAGCTGGTCAGGGTTGCGCAGCCCGGGCGAGCGCGGATGGACTGGTCGAGGTGGTTGGGCTGATCAGGCGCGGTTCTTGAAGCGCCAGGACTCGTTTCCGGTCTCGATGATCTCGCAATGATGCGTGAGACGGTCGAGGAGCGCTGTCGTCATCTTGGCGTCGCCGAAGACGGCGAGCCATTCTCCCAATGCCAGGTTGGTGGTGACGATGATCGAGGTCCGCTCGTAAAGCCAGCTGATCAGATGGAAGAGCAATTGCCCACCGGCCTGGGCGAACGGGAGATAGCCGAGTTCATCGAGCACGACGAAGTCGAGCCGGGTGAGGTAATCGGCAATACGGCCCTGCTTGCCGCCGCGGTGCTCGGTCTCGAGCCGGTTGACGAGATCGACGACGTTGAAGAAGCGGCCACGTGAGCCGTTGCGGATCAGGGCGCGGGCAATGGCGATTGCCAGATGCGACTTGCCGGTTCCGGTGCCGCCGATGAGCACGGCGTTGCGCTGGTCGGCGACGAAGGTGCCGTTGGCAAGGTCCCGGACCAGGACTTCGTTGACCGGCGTGCCGTCGAAGTCGAACTCATCGATGTCCTTGGCGATCGGCAGCTTGGCGACAGTGAGCTGGTATTTGATGGAGCGAGCCTGCTTCTCGGCGATCTCGGCCGACAGCAGATCGCCGACGATCTTCGGCGGTTCGTGCTGCCGCTTAATGGCGACGCCCATGATCTCGTCATAGGCCGAGCGCATCCCCTAGAGCTTCAGCGTCCCCATTAGTTCCAGAACCTGCGTGCGTTCCATCAGCTTGCCCTCCTGAGGCTGTCGTAGCGGGCGCAGTCGGCCTGCGGCTCATGCTGCAGGCGAAGCGCGTCCGGGGTGAGGATGGTGATGGCCGGCGCGGGGTCGCGCCGCCGCGCCAGAATGTGGATGATGACGGCACAGGAGCAGACGTTCTGATCGAGCGCCTCCTGGCAGGCGGCTTCCACGGCATCGATGCCGTCGGTCAACACCGCCGCCAGGATCGACACCATCTGCCGATCGCCGTCATGCGCCGCCTTTAATTTGCGTCGGATACGCTCCATCGCCGAAGGCAGAACCCAGCCCTGGAAGGGCGCACCGTTGCGCAGTGCACTGGGCTTGCGGGCAAGGACCGGCATGTAATGCCAGGGATCGTAGATCGTGTCGCCGCGCCCGAAGGAGCGGGCATGTTCGGCGACGACCACGCCGTCCTGGCGGATGACGATCTTGCCGGCATAGGCATGGATCTCGACCGGGCGGCCGACGGCGGTCGACAGCACCGAGTATTTGTTGTTGTCGAAGCGCACCGTGCATGTCTTCGACACCGAGGCCGGCACCGTATGGAATCTGTCGAAGGGACCGCGGTATTCAACCAGCTTGCCACGCTCCTCCTCGAACCCGTTCCAGATCGTTCGTTCCGGTTGCTCGACGTGACGATGCGCCTGGCGTAGGCGACGCACTTGTCATGCAGCCAGGCGTTCAAGCTCCTCATAGGTCTTGAAGCGCAGCCTGGGCGTGAAGAAGCGCTCGCGCACCAGCCCGACCTGGTTCTCGACCTGACCCTTCTCCCAGCCCGATGCCGGCGTGCAGGCGACCGGCTGCACCAGATAATGGCTGCACATCTGCAGGAAGCGGCGATTGTATTGCCGGTCCTTGCCAACGAAGATCGTTTCCACCGCCGTCTTCATGTTGTCGTAGATGCCGCGCGTGCAGGCGCCCCCGAAGAAGGCGAAGGCCCGGTCGTGGGCGTCGAACACCATCTCCTGCGTCTCGCGCGGATAGGCCCTGACGAACATCATGCGGCTGTGGCAGAGCCGGACATGGGCGACCTTCACGGTCACTGTCACGCCGTTGATCAGGACGATCTCGTGGCTCCAGTCGAACTGGTAGGCCTCGCCCGGCGCGAAGAACAGCGGCACATAGGCGTCCGCCGTCGCTGACCCCTGCGCCTTCGCCCAGCTCTTCGCGTATCGGCGGACGGCGTCATAGCCTCCCCGTAGCCGAGGCTGCAAAGCTCTTCGTAAATCCGGATCAGTGTCAGTTGCTCGCGCGCCGCCTTGCCACGGTTGCCATTCAAAAACCCGTCAAGCTGATCCTGCCACGGACCGATCTTCGGCATCGGCTGCCGCTCGCGTTCGTAGGAGAACGATGTCTCGTCGGATCTGAGAATCTTGCGGACGGTGTTCCGCGACACATGCAGTTCGCGGCAAATCCGCTTGAGCGACCATCCCTGCACATGGAAGGCGCGCCGAACTCGGGCAATCGTATCCACCGACTTCATCCCCACACTATCCGCTCGCTACGACGAGCTGATGGTCGCAAATCGAAGCATCAGGGGGGTCAAAATTGGACGCCGATTCCCCGGCTTATGGGGTCAATTTTGCACGCCGATTCACAATCCTGCTCGAACAGAACGACGAATGGGCCGTGCAGCGCGCCAGATACATGACGCTGGAAACCATCAGCCAAATGAGCGATGATCCTCTGATCAGCCTGCCAGCCGTGGCACGCTGATCAGCCCGGCCCCCTGCCGGAGAGCGCGGCGACCAAACCCTCAGCTACACCACTCCCTGGGACACGATCTGATAGGGAAGTAGGAGCTACGGCGAATTCGGTATCCCTTGCCTCTGTGTCGCGGCCGCAAAGCGGGATAGTATGCTCCTGGAAGATGCCTGAAGAGGCATTGAACGACCTCTCCCGATCATGAAAATGCGGCTAACTCGTCGAGGCGTTGTAACTTTGAGACATGAACCATCTTGTCCGAACGGTTGAGACGCAACGATGGCCAAAAAAAAAGTCCGTGCCAGGTCCAGCGGTGACCTTGTCAAGCTGCTTGCTACAAGGCCCAGAGCGGTGGCGCTTGCTGCGCTGCACGTGAGTGAATCGGTGCTGCTGGAGCTCGAGCATCCGAGCTGTTGTCAGCATCACAGATCAGAGGGCTGCTCAAGGACGCGTCGACGACGCTACGAAATGCCGGCGAGCAAGTGGACAATCGCAGCTGCCTCATCGCAAGCGAAATAGTCGATTCAATGCGAGTAAATTTCAAGAGGAATAAGACTTAGCCGTGCCGCCCTGTCGCCGTCGCCCAGCCGGTGGAACCTGTAATCCTCAACGAAAAAGTGCCCTCGCCACGCCATCGATAGTGGCCATTGAGGATTTTCTTCACATCAATTTTAATGTACTGTCTCGGCGAGGGAGGTAGTTCGGGCGGTAATTGGACGGGTTGCTTCTGAATGACGTACACTTCACATCCATTTTTGCGCGGGAATGAAAATCGCCCGTCGTATGTCGGGCTTAATGACGACGATGCGGCGCTAATCAAAAAGCTGGGATTCACCCCGAAGCGCTACCTGGCTGAGACGGTCATCGTCAGTCAGGGTGAGGCCTGCGATCGCATGTTCATGGTCGAGTCGGGCTGGGGGTGCATTTCTCATGAACTCGCGGGCGGGCAGCGACAGATTCTGGACTTTGCGCTGAGAGGCGACATCGTCCTACCTCAGTCATACGCGCGCAACGCTCTTGAAACGTTTGTGGCTCAAACCGAACTTTCGGTTCTGGTGGCTTCGACCAAGACATTTACCGTTGCTGCTATGCAGTCGCCCCGTCTGTTCTCCCTTGTTGTCGAAACCCTCGTGCACAATGCAGCGGTCATCGCTCAACATCTCACCAACGTAGGACGGCGCAGCGCCTTGGCGCGGACAGCGCATCTGTTCCTCGAACTGGAGGCGCGTCTGGAAAGAATCGGCTCCGTCACCCGCCACAGTTATGAATGCCCTCTCACCCAGTACGATCTCGCGGACGCCCTCGGCCTCACTCCCATTCATGTCAACCGAATGCTGCGGGAACTGCGCGAGCGCAAGTTTCTCGAATTTCGTCAGGGCCATGTTTGCGTGCTCGATCAGCAGGGCCTGACGAAGTTTGCTGGATTCGAGCAGGAATATGTCGAAGGTTAAGGCGTCCCGGCATGCGACGGCAAGCCAGCAATCATGTGTTCCGCGATAGCGGGCATCCGGGCATCGGGGCAAGATGGGGGACAGGCTTTCCTGGGCAGCATCCACCTCCGGCGGCGGATCTGTTCCGCCGCGCTCGATCCCACCTGGCGCTAAGGACGAGTCACGCCTAGAGAACCGCGAAGAGATCGCGTCTAGAAACGAAAAACGAAGATGGCCCGGGCACCCGTTGGGTGTGCCCATCCGCTACTGCGTCCAGCCCGTCGGCGGCGAACTATAGAGTTCATCGGCGGCTTCCCGAACACCCTGCGCAACCGCTCGCTCGAGCCAAACGCGACCGGCTACCGGGTTGTGTTCGCCGGCGCGACCATTGCAGAGATAACGGCCGAGCATGAGTTGGGCATGGCCATGTCCCCGCTCGGCGGCGGCGGCGAACCATTTCTGCGCTGCCGCCGGGTTGAACGATAGACCCTCGCCGTTCGCGTACTGTGCGCCGATCGCAAACATAGCCCCGGCGTGCCCGGCCGCGGCTGCCCGCTTGAACCACTGCGCGGCAGCCTGGGGTAAACAGGCGCCGCCACGCCCGTTGAAGAGCATTTCGGCAAACGCCACCTGCGCGTCGACCATGCCAGCGTTGGCCGCCCGCTCAAACCAGAAACGGGCTTGTTTCTGATCGGCAGCCACGCCGCGCCCATCCTGAAGCATTCGCGCGTAGGCATATTGCGCGTCGGCCACCCCTTCGGCTGCCCGCCTCACCCATTGCGCAGCCTGCTCCTCGTCCTTTCGCACGCCGACGCCCTCAGCAAAGCAGAGTCCGAGGTTGAACGCTGCAATCAGATCGCCTGATGAGGCGGTCGCCTCGAACCATCCAGCAATGCTGGTGCCGTCGTCGGGCTCGCCCACTCCTGCGATGACCAGATTGGCAAAGTCGACCTGCGCTTCCTGATTTCCTCCTTTCGCCGACACGCGCAGCCAGCGCGCTCCCTCTTCGACGTCCCGGGCGACTCCGTTCCCGGAAAGATAAAGCGATGCCAACGCACGGGCGGCAGCCTGATGGCCGGCATCAGCCGCCCGTCGGTACCATGTGGCGGCGTCCGCATAGTCCGGCGACGAACTCTTCACACGCCGATCGCCGAGCCGATAGGCTGCCTCGACATTCCCTGCCAATGCCGCGCGGCGCATCCACGTCTCTCCGGCCACGACATCTAGATCTGCAAGGTCACCATCGATGAACCCCAGTCCCAACCGGTACTGGGCTGCGGGAAGGCCTTTCTCTGCGGCGAGCTGATACAGTCGCGCGGCTGCCGCCCGATCAAGCGGCACGCCCTGCCCATGTTCGGTCAGGACGCCAAGAAGGTAGATTGCGGTCGGCAGGCCGGCCTCGGCAGCACGTCGCACTTCGGCGGCAACCTTGACCGTGTGCGCAGGTTGCCGGCGCCGGGCGAGGGAAAGAGCAAGACCCAGGCATCCCTCAGGGCAACCGGCTGCTGCAGACTTCTCATACCAGCCATGCGCCGCATCCAGATCGCGCATTGCTGCGGGCCCTTTGCTAAGGATAAAGCCTAGGATTGCCTGCCCGGTTGCGGAGCCAGATTCGGCTGCTTTTTTTGCCAGACCGAGCGCTGCGGCGAATTCCGGCTCACGCGAGGAATCCCGTTCGAACAAGCTTTGCGACCCGATGTGATTGCCGTCGGGTTCCTGCCCGGCCAGTCCAGCCACGTATAGCGCGGCGAGAAGCGACTGGGCGTCGGGGCTGCCGTGGTCGGCCGCTCGCCGGAGCCAGCGCGCGCTTTCCGACCTGCTTGGCGGCACACCCAAGCCCTCGAGATAGCAGCGGGCGACGCGGTATTCGGCCTCGGCGATCCCGGCGCGTGCCGCAATTGCCAGCAGCGGAAAGGCTTCTGAAAGCTTGCCACCGTCAGCAAGCTGGATCGCCCGGCGCAATACTAGCGCTGTAGGGGCGTAGGCAGTCAGGCGGTCAAGGATTGCCATCGATGCGAGAACGCATACCTCCATTTGTCGCGCACGGCGCCCGAGCCTACGGCTCTCTCATCGCTTCTTGGCCCACGGGTAGTATGGCACCGAGAATATACTTGAGCACGGTACGGCGGCCGACCTTGACATCAGCGGTTACCGGCATGCCAGGCACGATCGTGAAACCGGCCGGCACGCCATGGAGGGCGACCTCGTCGATGGAAATCTGCGTGCGATAGAACAGGTCAGCGTCCGGCGGCAGCATGGCCAACGAGCTGTTCGGGTCGCGCGCCTGTTCCTGGGCCGAGAAGGAATCCGGACTGACCGCACGCACGGTGCCATGAGCGAGGCCATATTGCGAATACGGAAAAGTATCGAACTTGATGGCCACGGGGTCGCCGACGTGCACGAACCCACTGCTGCGGCCGACAATATTCGTCTCGATCTCAAGCAGCGCGTCGTCCGGCACCAGCGTGATCAATCGGTCGCCCGATTGCAGGATCGAGCCGACGGAAACCTTCGCCACTGATTGAACGACAGCATCTGCCTCGCTCTTGAGTTCGACCAGCTGTTTCCGCAGCTTTGCCTTGTTGAAAAGCTCACGGGCATCGGACATACGCGAACGTGCCTCCGCCAGGCCCTGCGAGACTTCTGCGCGCCAGGACATAGCCGTCGCGGTCGGCGGCCACCGTCGCCTGCTGTCGCTTGGCGGCTTCTGATGTTTGCTCGGCGTTGCCGAGGGCCCGGGACATTTCCGCCGAGTTGTCCTCGGCCAGGAGCGTATTGAGGCGGCTCCCCACCTGTCTTGCTTCCAGTTGCTTGCGCATCTGTTCGATCGAGGCCGCGACGGCCAGCCGCTGGCGGTAGCCCTCAGCATCGGACTGCGAACGCGAGATCACGGAACAGGGGGGTTCCGGGCCATAGCACCTAAGGAATGAAGGAGGTGGCGTCAGCCGAGACAGCGGTGCGCGCAGCTTCTCGCTGCAGGCACGCACCGGTCGAGACGGCCGTGCCAAAGTTGCTCAAGAATGTGAAAGTTCACAACCTATTCCGGAGAGACCGACCATGACCAATTCAGATGCCCGCCGCGGTGCTGGTAGCGATCGACATTGCCAAGGTGCAATGAAGTTCTGATCGAAGCATCAGGGCACAAGCGCCGGCGTCGCCTTTTGGTCCTCAATACCTGTGCTAAGCACCACCATCTGATCGAAGTGCTGCAGGCGCACGGCCGCCCTGTGGTCGGCGCCTTTGTGGCGACCGGGACCTATCACCGGCCGATAGCATGTCGCCTGGCTGAAGCGGGTTTTGAGTTGCGGCTAGTGTCGTTGCTGGCGCTGGCCCGAACACGAAAGCGTGTCGCGATTAATTGGCCTCATATCCGGCAGCTTTGAAGAAGTTTCTGCATTCGGCTGGGTCGAACAGGTGGCAGATATCGCCGAGGGCATCGCTGAGTGCGTCGAAGGTTCTGGCCGCCTTCTTTCGCAACCGCGCCTTGAGTTTTGAGTAGGCCATCTCGATCGGATTGAGATCGGGCGAGTATGGCGGCAGGAGGTGGCGGAAACGATACATTTATCTACACGGCAGCGTCCGATTCCACGGCTGGGGCAACCAACTATGACGTTATCGCCTCGATTTCGTGTCGCTCGCCGGCGTCACATCAGCCAATTGTACTCCACTGGGCTCGGCAACCAGCCAAGTCGCGGCTCATTCGGTGGCTTGGTTTTTCGACACGGCCCACAATCAAACAGTCGTACATGCCAATCTAAGCGGAACCGCTGAGCTGAGCGGCGCAACAGATGAAATCCATCTGAACGGAATCGTCCCCCTTTCGAACTCAGACTTTGTGTTTCATCCATAAAGGGGCTATGCGCGATGGTGCCCCGTTACGTGTGGCCGGGTTTTTGCCGTGGATTTTTTGTGGTGTACGAGGTCCGTCACCTCATCACCGGACGTCCCTTTGAGCGAAAGGGACGCGCTTATCGTTCAACGCGTTGATGTCGATACGGGATACACCGTCATGATGCACGATCCGTCAGCGCCCACGATGCGGCAGCTCCACGGTAGTCGACGAGGGCATTGGCCCGTCGAGGTTTGGTACATCCCAGCGGACGACATCCACTTCATCTGACCTTGAACGCGGCGGGGTGCGAAACAGCCGCAAATCGAGACTAACTGGGCCCCCTTGTATCCAACGGGCCGTGGCCGGTCTATCTCTCACGAAAGGCGCGCTGGAACGAATCCACCAGGGGCTTGGTCAGATAAGCCAGAAACGTTCGTTCGCCGGTTGCGATGAATGTTTCGACCGGCATGCCTGGATAGATCTGCTCGGGCTTGACCTGCGGTGGCAGCTTGTCGGCCATTTTAAGCCGGACGGTGAAGTAAGGCAGTCCCGTGCTGGGTGTGATTAGCCGATCCGCCGAAATGTAGAACACCTTTCCTGGCACTTTCGGCGTCGTGCGCGCGTTGAGCGCCGTGAACATCATGTTCGCATCCTGCCCCACACGGATTGAGTCGATGTCTTCAGGCTTGATCTTTGCCTCGATGATCAGCTCGTTCGTGGTCGGCAGAAGCTCCATCACCACCTCCCCCGCTCGGATGACGCTGCCTTCGGAATTGTAGAGCGAGCGGACGATGATGCCGTCCACCGGCGCCCGGATGGTTGTCCGCTCCAGAACCGATCGAGCAGCGTTGATTTGTTCCTCGAGGTCCGCGACCTGTGCCCGTGCCTTGTTCAGTTCCGTCACGGCATCCTCGACCCGGCTGGTTGTAAGCCTTTCAATCTGCTGACGCGCTTCTACGGTCTGGGTCGCCGAGCTGGCAATCTGCGCTTCCAAGGATCCTGCCTGGCCGACCAGCTCTGCGGTGCTGCGCAGAAGATCGGTGTATTCGGAACGATTTGTAAGCCCTTTTTTCAGTAGCTCCTTTTTTCTTTCCGTCTCCTCGTTGACGATCGCAAGCTGATTTTCCGCTGCCTCTTTCTGTGCCTTTAGCCCGACAACGGCGTCCTGAAGGGCTGCCACCCTTTGCTTCAGAATTCCCTGCTCCGCGGCATAACGCGCTAACCGCGCCTGAAATTCCTTGTTTTGCTCTCCGAAGACAGCGCTGTACTCGGAAGCGCTTGAATAGGCTCCCAGGTCGTTGGACAAGACGATCTTCTCGAGGCCGTCCCGCTCTGCTTCGAGCCGCGAAATTTCGGCCTTTAGTGCGATCCACTGCTTAAGAACGCGGTTGAGCTGAGACTGCGCCACCGTCGGATCGAGCACGATCAGGGGCTGGCCCCTCAAGACCCTATCACCCTCTCGGACCTTGATGCTGCTGACCACACCTCCTTCGAGGTGCTGGATCATGACGTTCTGCCCTGCTGCTGCCACCACCCCTGGCGCGATCGTTGCTCCGGCAATCGGTGCAGTGGCTGCCCAGAACCCGAAGCCGAGCACGAAAACGGCCACGCTTGCATATCCCGCCAGCGTGATCCGATCTGTGCGGGTATCGATGTTGCGCTGCCAGCGATACACCTTGGCGCCCGTCTGGACAGTTTGGCTAGGAGCCGTCATTAGCGACCTTTACCTCCACGCGAGCCGCTGACGGGAAAGGCACCACTCCTTCGTTGTCATGCGACCGAGCGGCCGCCGCCGCCGCCGCTTGGCCCCGTCGCTGGGCAAGTTGGTCGAGCACGTCCTTGGTCAAACCGTAGATCTCGACCTGGCCATTGAGCAGCATGAGTATACGATCGCATCTGGAAGCGAGCGAAGGCCGGTGGGTTATAACGAGCACGGTCGTTTTTCGTGAACGCGCCTCGATGATCGCCCGCTCGAGTGCGGCTTCGCCGTCGGAATCAAGATTCGCATTGGGCTCGTCGAGAACCAGAACCTTGGGATCGCCGTAAAAAGCGCGCGCAAGCCCAATGCGCTGACGCTCGCCACCCGAGAGGCGAACGCCGGTCGGTCCGATCACCGTCGAATATCCATCCCTCTGACCCAGGATAAGCTCATGCACCTGCGCCTGCTGGGCTGCTTGAACCAATTTCTCATCAGAGGCATCTGGCTCAAAACGCGCAATGTTCTGGCCGATGGTCCCTGGGAAAAGTTCCACATCCTGCGGAAGATAGCCAATATGACGACCGAGTTCCTCCGGATCCCAGTTTCGCATATCGCCGCCATCGATGCGGATCGCCCCCGACCGGGGCTCAATGGCACCGACGATGAGGCGCGCCAGCGTCGATTTTCCGGCCTGGCTTGGCCCGACGATCGCGACTGTTTCGCCGGCGGGGACTTCAAAGGTCAAGCGCTTTATCAGCGGCAGCGCACCGTCGGCAGAACCTGGAAGATGATAGATTATTTGATTAACACTCAACGCCCCTTGAGGCGTCGGCAATGCCACATTATCCTTTGGTCCGGACCTTGATTGGGCAGCTGAAAGCCGCTTCCATGCAAGATTGGCGTCGATGATCTGGCGCCAACTTCCAATGATCTGATCAAGAGGTTGCAAGGCGCGCGCCGAAATCATCGAGGACGCAAATATCATACCGGCGGTCATCTCATTGTGCAGAACCAGATAAGCGCCGACACCCAATATCGCGATTTGCAGGACGGAGCGTGTTGTGCGGGACACACCGCCATAAAATGCATTGGTGCGAGCAAGCCCATCCGAGGCGTGCAAAGAGCCGGAAAAACGGGCGCCCCAGAACTCTATCGCGTTGGACACCATGCCGAGCGCGCGAACCGTTTCGAAGTTTCGCGCGAAGGCCTGCGCCGAGTTCATTGCCGCGTTAAGATTCTCCGCCGCCTCCTTGCCAGGCCGCGAACTCGCGGCCTGGTTCAGCACGGCGATGGAAACCATGAGAACCGCTCCGACGACCGTTACCAGGAAGAGCAACGGGTGGATGAAATAAAGCAGGCCCGCGAAGATGGGCCCAAAAGGGAGGTCGAATAGAAAGAAGATGGTTCGCGAAGCGATGAATCCCCGCAGCGTTGCCAAGTCGCGCAGGGCCTGGACGTCGCCAAGCCCGGCGCGTGGGCCGCTCATTGCTGCAAGAAAAGACGATGCACCCAAAGCGACATCGAGCCGCGCAGCGAGCCGGCTCGCATATATACCACGCACGACTTCGAGCACTCCGAAGAGCAAGAGCGACGAAAGCGCAAGTAAGGTCAGGTAGGTGAGAGTGTCCAGATTGGCCGCAGGCAAAACCCGATCATATACCTGCAACATGTAGAGAGGCAGAATTAATGTCAGGGTGTTCACGACCGCGGAGAAAAGGCCCATTTCGACCAAGCTCCTTGATAGCACCTTTCGGTTTGTAGAACTGGATATCCCCAAAATTACCCCCCCGGGGAACAGCACGCATATTAGGCGATGTTTATATATCATCCGAACTCGTTATGCCATCTCTCCCTGAGTTCTGCTTGATTTGAAGGAGACTGCGAGGCCAATCGCGCTGTTCGGCGTGTCGCGACCACCCACTGAACAGCAAAAAGATCGGTGATTGGGGCTCCGGCGGCCTCCCTGCATGGGAGTAGCGGGAGGTCGGTCTTCCGGGCAGGCTCCAACGGTTCAACCGGTCAGGAGGTCTGCCATGGAACTGTTCGTCGGTCTTGATGTTTCCGTTCGCACCACCACCGTCTGCGTAATGGACACGGGTGGTAAACTCATTCGAGAGAGCAAGGTGGAGACCGAGCTGGAGGCGATCGGCGCCCCTGCTTCACGCGATTGGCGGCCCCTACGAGCGCGTCGGCCTTGAGGCCGGTCCGCTTTCGCAATGGCTCTACAGTAGCCTGTCGGCCGCAGGCTATCCGGTGATCTGCGTCGAGACGCGGCACATGAAGGCCGCGCTCTCTCGGCTCAGGTCAACAAGACCGATCGCAACGATGCCCGCGGCATCGCGCAGATGATGCGCGTCGGGCTCTACAAGCCGGTTCATGTCAAGACCGTCCGGAGCCAGGAGATCCGGATGCTGCTCACTGCGCGCAAGTTCGTGCAGACGAAGATTCTCGATGCGGAGAACAACCTGCGAGGCCTGCTGCGCAACTTTGGCCTCAAGGTCGGAGCCGTAACCCGGCTGCAGTTCGAGCGGCGCATTATCGAGTTGCTCGAACAATCCCCGCATCTGCACTTGATGATCGACCCCCTGCTGGAAGTCCGCCGCGTTTTGAGAGAGCAGTTCCAGCGCCTACACAAGGCAATGGAACGGCTGGCCGAGAGCGACGCACTCTGCAAACTGCTCATGACTGCCCCCGGTGTCGGACCGATGGTCGCCCTGAGTTTTCGAGCCGGCGTCGACGAACCGGCGCGGTTCAGCCGATCGCGCTCCGTTCCAGCCCACTTCGGACTGACGCCCTCGCGCTATCAATCCGGCGAGATCGACCACCAAGCCAGCGCCAGCACGACGGTGCAGGCGATCGAGAAGGGCCAAGCGGTCATGCTAGAGCCGTACCGTCGGATGCGCGAAACGCTTGAGTTCGGGCTTAGTTCGGCGTGCCGCCCTCCAGATAGTCGATCTCAGGCGTAGCGGTGTACAGTCGCCGCATGTTTCGGACCTTGTTCAGAGGCAACACAACGATGGCCTTCCCGTCGAAGATGATGGCGAATCCCGAGGTCATCCTCAGAATCCGACCACTGATCACCCCCTTGTCGGTCTCGACCTCCGTTGTCGCAGCCGACATGTTGGAGATGGTACGAAGACTATCAGCGGCGCCGCAAGAAAAAGGGACGTAAATCAATGAGAAGGCGAGCCAAACCAGACCCACTGTTCGCATCCTGAATATCAGATTGGCAATGGCCGCAAGGCCAGCGAGCGGCAGATAGGCAAAGGCAAGATGACCCCCAGCGCGATTAGCCCGATTGAGATCCCAATCGTGCGCATTGGGCGCCTTGGCGCATCCGCAATGAAGCGGGCAATGAGCAGCGCTAGCCACGCCGCGACCGACATCGGGAGCGGTGCGATCGATGCTCCAATCAAGAGGTCTTGCACGGTAAGCACGGAGATGAGGCTCCATTCAACTGGCGCAAGAAACCGAGATTGTAGAGCGTCGCGCCGACCATCGCAGTGACCGACAGGCCGGTAGCGATCTCGGTCAGACTCCGCTGCTCGAGCGACAGATGCTGGCGAAACGCCGCTATTTCAATCATCGCGCCTGCTCCACGCCGAATGAGTCGTTGGCGTTCAGCAGATGGCGTTCGGAGAATTTGGCAAACATGGCGATGTTCCTCGAGTTGCGATTTTGAACGAACTCGATAGACCTGTCGCCTGAACTGGACTTGAATGAAGGGGCTAAGCCGTTATCGGACGGGATGCCGGGGGAAGTTGCTGGCGCAACGAACTTGGAGCGAGCCCATAAAGACGCAGTTCTCGAGATGCGCGGCGAGCGGCCCGGGCATTTCAAATGCTGTCGAACAAAGGCCTAAATTTCTCGAACCACTATTTTCCGGTTTGGCCGGGAGGGCCGATGTGAATGTGGTTCTTGTCCCCCCAGCCGTTGCCCGGCCATCCGCCCGATTTGGCGATTGCCCTGGAGTTCAAGCTCGTGCCGAGCAGAAGCGTGATGGCTGGCGGCGTGACCGCCGCGAAGCGTCCCGCCTTCTTGAGAAAGTCACGACGCGCCTGAGCTTCCGAAACGAGAATCTCCGGTTTCTCTTCCGAAGGTGTACTTTCGATCGCCATGTCAAGCCCCTCTATTTCTGGCAAAATTACTTTATAGATTGCAGAAAAATAAACCAGTACGTCAAAAGGCCTAGGCTTTCGCGCGAGAGAAAAAAGAGTGCGAACAACGCGACGTCCGAACTCGGACGGACCGCGTCGTGCCAAATCGCCGGCACGCGAGAACCGCCATGTGCCCCACGCCAGATTAGCGGCCAAACGCAAGGGGGCGCCGAGTCCTGTGCCCCCGCCGGAAATAGCCCGCCTGCCACCAGCAGGGGCAGGATACCAGATAGCCACACAGGCCTGCCAAGCTTCGGCTCTCGTGCTTTGATCCTCAGAATGGCTCCAGTTCCCGCAGTCCGGTCACCTTGGTCTTCTCACTCATTGCACGTCAGCTGGGCTTTTCCCATCCGCCCGCACGATCGCTGTCTGTGCCGCCGACTGCGGACCGCCGGCCGCCTGGCTGCCGGTCCGCTCGACTGTGACAATGTCGCCCGGTTCGATTGGAGGGTCGCGGCCGTCATCAAACGTGAGGATCCTCTGCCTGCGTCTGATCGTGAATCGAATAGCGCTTGTCGTGTGCAATGGGTTAGCGATTGCTGCCTGCGCTTGGCCCATAATGTCGCTGAGCGTCTGGATGCGGTTCACGGCCTCCTGCAGGCTTGCCTCTGTCGCCTGCATATCTGCGAGTACTTCCTGCTGCCGGGAGGATTGCAAGTCGAACATGTCCTTCTCGATTTTGGAGATCTGTTCGCGCACAATGAAGATGCGGCCATTGATATCAAGCTGCTGCGACTGCAAGTCAGTGTGTGCTTGCTGGAGAGTCAAGATCTGTGCCGCCGTGATCAGGCCGTTCTGGACCAAGCCCTTCGTGCGTTCGACTTGGGCCTCAATCCTTTGAGACTGATCTGCGTTCACGTCGATGCGCCCTTGAAGTGCCTTTACCTCCTCTTCGTTCAGCGCCTTCTGGCTGGCAAGTGAGTTGAGACCCTGGCGCAATGAGTTGCGCCGCTCTTCAAAAAGCAGGCGCTCTCTTTCCACGAGAGATTTCGAGTTTGCACCGAGTTCGGGTGAAAAGGAGACTGCGGACTCACCCGCAAGTTCAGCGCCAAGCCGCGCACGTTTTGCCTTGAGTTCCTCGATTCTTTGCGACAGCGTACGGGTATCGCCCGCCGCCGAAAGGAGGTCGTGCGCCGGCTGCCACGCCGTTGCCCCCTGTATCAACCGGGACCCGCCGGCGATACTGTAGGCCTTCAATGCTGTGAGCCCCGGTTTGAACGCAAATTCACCGGGGTGATCGACATCGCCCATCACGTAATAGGGCCGGTACTCTGCAATATCGACGATGACACTGGGCTTGGCGATGAGGCCGACTTGGGCCTGCAGTCTGTTCGCAACATCGGCGGCGATTTCCGGCGCACTGCGCGACGCCGCATCGACGAGCCCGATCAGCGGCAACTCCACCCGCCCATTGCTTCCGACAACGAACTCTCCATGGAATGCAGGCCACTCGCGCAATGTCCCTTCCGCCTGCTGCCAGTCATAGACGCGAACGCTCAGCTTATCCTGCGGGCTGATCGTAAAGTTGAGGCCATCGTCGGCTCGCGCCGCCGCCACCGTCAAAGCCACAGCAGCGGTCAGTGAAACATAAAGCGGAACATTGCGATGCATGAACTCACCCGTTTCCAACAGAGCAGCTCCAAACAATCAGAACGGACGACAGGCCACAGCGTCAACGCCTGATTGCGACGGCGATTACTTGAGGGTGAGTTTATCAACACCAGCTGCGGGTGAGGTAGTGCGCATCGGATTAAACCGGTCTACCTCTTTCGGAGTATTGTGAGGCGCATAATCAGCCAATTGGATTAGGTTGAGCCGCGCGGCTCTAGGGCTGCACCGCTGTAGACGGCTTCACGTCTTTGCCGTCGTCCGGCTTAGTCGCGTTTTTTGCGACTTGATCGGTCGCCTGATTGTGGGGGCGTATTACCTGAACCGTATTATCGCGGCTCAATATATTGAAATAGGCGCAAGCGATTGCCATCCACAATGGGATCGACAGCAAGAGCCCAATGGCTATCCCCTTGAATGCATGTGAGGAACTCATCTCTAACTCTCGTATCCCTGCAAGTTTTACAATACTAGTGCTTGTCGCTCAGAAGTGTGCAGCCGTTCTGGGACAACGACACGCATCAAAACAAAGGCTTAAAGCGCCTCGCTTGGATCCGTTTCAGCGCGACGCACTTTAATACCAGTTACCCACAACGGAGCATACCACTTACCCACAACGGAGTATACCACTTACTCACAACGGAGTAATGAGCCAAACGACTTTTACAAAGAGTTCACTGCCCGGAGTAATTACTCCCCTTCCAAGGTTTGGCGGCATAGTGGCTTATCGGGCTGCGGCTATTTTCATCCTGAACCGAAGGCAAGTGCGGCATTTGTGACGTCAAGGACAAATTCGTCCGGATCGAACTCGTCGCCGAACTCTTCGGCGCGTTGGGGATGGCTAGGATCGCCAGGATGGCTAGCAATTCCTAATAACCCCAGATGCCGCCGCAATCTTCCGGCGGACAATTTGCGCTTACCCGCGATACAGACCGGATAAGCTTCCCGCTCGACCGCCGGCTCGCTTCTTTCGAATGCGCTGCCAGTTGTCTCCGAAGTCATAAATATAGGCGAAGCGAACGACAGGAGATCTCAGCAGGCGTTTAGGCTCACTCGATTTTCGTCGGCGACGTCATCTACACTGTGCCGATCGCCAAATTGGTCGCCCCCGACGTCGCAGGCATGGAGGTGGCAATTGTGCCAGCCCATCGCCGCCTCGATTGCCTCGTGCAGGTCGCCGAGCGTCATCGGCGGCTTCACGCCGCGCAACGTCATCCTCAGAGTGATGATGTTCATGCTGGCGCCGCTCTTCGGCACACTGGTCCTGGTGACGATCTTCCCACCTGTCGGCATCGGACATTGGCGTGGCGGACTCCACCCCCCCTGCTTTGCGGATGCCGTTGCCCGTGGCAGGGGGACGGCGCCGGCGGATGGCGTCGATTGCGTTGATCGATCTTCGGCGCGCGGTTTCGACGACCGACCTGATGTCGGCGTTGAGGGCAGCGCCCCATTCACTGCAGAAGCCGTTGGTTATCTTGCGGTAGACCGGGCAGGGGCGCAGCGCTCGCTCCGAGCCGTTATCCGTCGCGGAGATGTCCCCGTTGGTCACGAAGACGAAAAGGTAGCGGCGGATTCTTCTTGATGACCGTCTGCAGCTTGGTGCCGGCCGGGCGGCTCGGGATCAGTGCCATGAGGCGGTCGAGCCGGCGGTCAAGGTCGGCCACGTAGGTCTTGAGCGCGGCGTCCGAGAGACACTCGCGTCGCCGCCCTATGGCGCAGGCGCGTTTGAGCAGGCCCTTCAGGCCCAGCGCGTGATGGCATCGCCAGCCCGATGGCGTATTGCACGTCGTGGAACAGATGGGCCAGACAGACTTGATGGTCTCCCTTGGGCCAGCCCATCTGGCCGCCGTAGCGGTCGGAGATCGAGTAATCCGGGTGGTCCTTGCCGAGGAAGGCCTCAACCACCGCCCTGGAGCGGTGCTTGTCGGCAACGAAGGCGGCCTGTCGCCATGGTGGAGGACCACAGCCACCAATTCGCCTTGCCGACCCGGATGCCGGTCTCATCGGACGCGATCAGCCGATCGTTAAATGGTGCAGTGCATAGAGCTTTAAGGGTTGGAATTGCAGATGCTGGCTGATTATATCCTTGAGCGCATCAAGGAGTGCGGAAGGATCTTCGCTGACGAAAACGACCTTGCCTACCCTGTCCCAGGAGTCGGCAAGATCATGAAAGCCTGGTATGGCCTATGCGCGCGATGATCGACCATACTGTGGAACCAGTCCGCCCTATGGTTGCCTACCGTTTTGAGGACAACAGGGGTGCGCATTGCGTGGCGCGCCATCTCGCCGGGTTCAGTGGCATCCTCTAGGTCGACGGCTACTCGGGCAGCAAGGCTTCGCCGTGGCGGACCCCGCGCCCAAGGTAGCTCTTGCCGTTGGCGTTGTCGGCGATCAGGTGCTGATTCCTCTCGAACTCCTCCCAGGAAATATATGCCTCATGGTGGCCGCGGATCAAAACCTCCCCCAGTCCTTCCAGTTGCGGCGTATGCATCACTGCTTTTACCCGTTCCTCGCTCGACATCTTGGCCGGCGGTACGGCGGGCGCGAACTCTTCATCGGCATGTCCTCCTCCAAAGATCGAGTCCCTTGGAAGAGAGGCTACGAGATGATCGACAAGTGCGCGAAGTTCGAGGAGGTGTGTGAGCGGAAGTCGGGGCGCGGCAATGATCGCAGCCGAACCGGCCTGTGGGGCGGCCATCCAGTCCGGAAGATGGAAGGTCCCGCTGTGCGGCTGCCGCAAAAAGAGGTGGCGGATGCCGTCATGATCATGCTCACCGACCACGGCAACGTTCTGCCCGACCAAGGGATGGAATGGATGAGGACGACCACGTCGAAGCCTGGATTCCCTCCCAGACCTTGACCTGCATCGCAAGGCTGGCCCGCATCCGAAATCGACGCGCTCAAGCCTTGGACCTTCAAGCCAGACGCTACCGGCTAAGCGCTTACGTTGGACGGAAGCCGCCAAAAGGTCCCGTTGTCGCAGCGCGCGCCGAGGGGCTGGAGACGGGAAGAGCGCCTACTGCGGGGTGTGCCTGGTCTTGCTGAGCAGAGCCCAAGTGGCGATTAGGTTGGTGGTGGCGTAGCGGACCAACAGGCGCCTTGGTTCGAGATACATCCGGTGCGCCCACTCGAGACCGGCCGACTGCATCCATTGTGGTGCCCGCCTGTGGGCGCCGGACAGAAAGTTGAACAACCCGCCGCTGGTCTTCATCACGCCAACATTGGTCAGCTCTTGTCGCCAGCGATGGCAGAACTCGAGCTCGCGCGGAAAACCCATCGCTACCCACAGTATATCTGGCCGCAAGACATTGATCTCCTGCACTGCCAGCAGCTCTTCATCCGTGGACGCAAAGTAGCCGTTCCTCCGTCCCACAATTCGAAGGCCGGGATAGCGGGCGCGGACATTGCCAACAGCGGATCGATTCTCATCTTCCGAAGCGCCGAGCATGTAGAAGCTCGCGCCTTCGGCTGCAGCGAGGTTCGCCACATCGTGGAACAGATCCGTGGTCGCGGAGCGATCTCGCAGCGCGCCGTTTCCCAGCAACCGGGAAGCGAAGACAAGCGGCTGGCCATCGGCGCTCAGAACATGCGTGCATGCAAGGAGCTGCTGTGTGCGATGACGGTTCCGGCCAACATAGAGGTCGGCCAACACCTGTCCGTTGACTGACGAACAGATACAGGGGGCGAGTCCGCTGCCTCTGGCCCTTAGGGCCATGTCAACCACGAGTCTTGCGGTCTCAACACGGCTGAGAGTGGCAATGCTCACGCCACCAATGATCTCCGTGGGTAGCGCCTGGGAGACGGTGCGCCCACGCAGCTGCACTCGTGACGACTTCTTGACGGTGTCCGCACTCATCATCGAATCCCTTTGCCGGCTGGTGCGCTGTGTCAGTTGGCGGAATTGTACCAGCGCACAGGGAGTGCCGCGGATACGCAAAAGGTCGATCGGTCTTACTCAAAAGAGGTACGCACGACTAACCCGCAAGGCCCAATAACGCCGCTGTCAGATCCATGCTAGCAACTGAGGCCAGTGGTAGATTACAGAACCGCCATCGCCGGTTTGATGTCTTAGTCTCAGTTGTGGTGTGTGGATGGCTATGAATCAGGTTATCGTGCCAGGGGCCTTGAGCCTCGACAGCAAAGGTCAGAATGAGAAAACCGTAATCCGCAAGCTTTTCAGCGAACTGGATGCGGCAAGGATTTCCTATTGCCATTGGAAGAGCAACGGCCGTCTTGAAGCGACCCTTGCCGGCGACGAAGACATTGACATTCTTGTGGACCGCCGACAGGCCGCGAATCTCCAAGGGGTGCTGAGCGTCTCGGGGTTCAAACTGGCGCAATCCGCTCTTGGAGCCGGCCACCCCAGCACATTTCACGCGATTGGCCTTGACGGTCACACAGGCGAGCTTGTCGACCTCCACATCTGCCATGAAGTCTATAGCGGCGACAGCCTGGTGAAGAACTACCGCATGCCGATCGAGGGCGAGCTCCTTGCCAACACCCGTGAACTCTTGGGGGTGAAGGTGCCGGACGCGGCCTACGAGTTGGTCTATTTTGTGCTGAGGATCGCGCTGAAACATCTGAGTCCCATCGAATTACTGAAATCAAACCGTCATCGCAGCAAACACGCCGACGAACTTGCCTGGCTGCAACAGGCGGCCAGTCGAAGCATCGTGCCGCCCCCGGCCATTTGCGACAGGCTGTTTCCCGTTATTGGTGCTGGACTCTTTTCCGATCTCGTCAATGCTATCGCCAGACAGGAAGCAATTTTCCTCCGTATTCGGCTTGGCTGGAAGGTCGCATGGCGGCTGCGCGGCACGCGGCGGCTTTCAGCATTTGCCGCTGCTGTCTCGCGACTCTGGCGCTTTGGCGATTTCGTCAGGGGCAGGCTGAGTGGTGCGAAGAGTTTGCACCTCGTGAGCGGCGGCGGCATTGTGGCACTGGTAGGCCCCAAGGCGACTGGCAAATCAACGACCGCGAATGAACTCGCCCGCTGCCTCGGCCGGCACGTAAACGTTTGCCGCATCCATGCTGGAAAACCGCCGCCAACGTTGATTTCCTGGATTCCGAACTGGTTCGTTCCCCTTGCGCGTCGCCTCCTGCCGCATGAAAGGATGGCGGTCTATGAAGACGCCGCGCGCCGCGAGCGTCGCGATTTCTCCCTCTTCCATGTCGCACGGATGGCATTGCTCGCACACGACCGCCGCCGTCTGCTGCAGCGCGCTTTGCGCAAAGCGGCAGCGGGCGCAATTGTCATATCTGACCGATATCCCTCGTTGCAGCCCGGCACCATCGACAGCAGCAGCTTCGACAGTCTGGCCCTTGCCGGTTGCGATTCATGGCTGAAGCGCAAGTTGATGCAATACGAACGCTACTGCTACTCCGCGATACCCCGTCCCAATCTCGTAATAAAACTCACAGCGCCGATCGCCATCGCCATCGCGCGCGATGCCACACGCGACAAGGCAGGAGGACCGGACGAGGCCGCGGTACGTCGGCATTGGGAACTCGAACGTAAGACGGATTTCGGATCGACGCCTGTCGTCACCATCGACACAACCGGACCTCTGGAAGAGACGGCCAGACAGGCGGTCAATGCGGTTTGGGCGGTCTTGTGAAAAAGGAGGGTTGGATCCTTGGTGCACGATCTACGGTATGGCAACACACAGGACCCAATGCCCTGTCCGCGGCACCTCGATTCCGCCTTGCAGGTGCTCTCTGGCGGCCAGTTTGGCATGCTCCAGATGAGCCCCGCAGGCAAGGAGAACGGCCACAAAATCCTTGAGCGCTATGCGGTATTCCCCGGGCTCGGAGATCCCCGTGTGCTTATCCCACTCACCGGTGGTGCTAAGGCCCGCACTGCGGTCCTTGCGCAGTATGGGACGGGAGCGGGTTCGCGCGTGTCGCGCCTGGCGGCCCAGGTGTTGTCATTCGAAAGCCGTCTCGGTCTGCCGCTGTTGTCCTGGGGCAATCGAGTCTCCGTCGTCACAGATTCGCTTGGAGCCAAAGACACTCCGGTCCACGGCTTTCTTGCGGATGTGCTCGAAACGGGGGACTTCGTGATGAGTCTTAGGCTTGCCCCGGGCCGGCCCAATAGCAAGCCCGTCATTCAAGCGGTATCACCGCGAGGCCAGGTTTTGGCCTATGCGAAATTCGGCTGGGATGAGTTGACTCGCCGCCTGGTGCGCCATGAAGCGCAATTTCTCAGAAAACTGGCTCCGCTCTGCCGCCAGAGCGCCGTGGCCATTCCGACGGTGCTCGGCAGCGGACCCTGGCGCGGTCTTGAGGCGCTGATCGTCCACCACCTTCCCGGCCGGGGGCGCTCCCCCATTGTGCACACGATGTTGCCGGCCGCTGCTGCCATCGCCAGCCTCGCGCCGTCACCACCCAAAGCCCTGGCTGAGACCCGCTTCTGGCAGGAGATTAGCACATTGGCCAGCCAATCAAGTCCTCTGCTGTCTGCCAGTGTCGCCGCCGCTGTCGAACACGGTTGGAAGACAGTGGAAGCGCGCTGGGGCGGGATCGTCTTCCCGCTTGGTGTAAGCCATGGTGACTGGATCCCGCCGAATATCCAGGTTCTTAGAGGTGGCCGTTTCAACGTGTGGGACTGGGAGCGTGGCAAAATCGGAGTTCCACTCGGCCTCGATATCATGCAGTTCGTGATGTTCATTGAAATGCGCCGTTTGACAAAGCTGCCGCTGATGCCGCGCATCATCCACGTGGGCCGCGATGCCTTGCAAAGCAAAGGCTTCAATCCGGACAATGCGCAGCCGCTCGCGGCGATCAGTCTGCTGCGCTCACTTTTGTGGTTTGTTGAATCCAGGCTTGCCGGCCGTGAAGAGAGCAACTGCAATAAATTCGCGACCGCCCTCGCGGCCTGCCTTCATTTTGGGGCGGCCGGAGGCGCCTTCGAAACGGATCTTGAGAATAACGATCACCACGGGTAGACCGAGAGATATCAAGTATCATGATCAATGAGAACCCGATCGCCGAAACAAGTCGCGAAGCCTCGTTCAGCGACCTCTTGGCTATTTTGCGCAAGCGCACTCGGACCATCATCACCACGATGCTCGTCATCACCATGGCATCTGCCGCGTTTGCCATATGGCGCGGCCCCAGCTACACGGCGACGGTGCTGGTCGTCGTCGACCCAAACAAGAGCATCACCGGCGCCCCTGTTGAGACACAGAGTCCCATCCCGGATCCCTCACTCATGCAGACCCAGGTCAACACTGTGCTGGGTAATCCTCTTGCCAACCAAACGATCGATGCACTGGAACTCCTCAATGATCCAGAATTCCAGATCAGCGCACGTGGCCGGTTCCTTGCGCGGTTCTCAAGCAAAGGCCAGGAAGCGAGCGCCACCGAAGAGTTGCGCGGATATGCACTTTACGTATTTCAGCGGAACCTCGCCGTCACCAATCCCCCGGACTCACGCGTAATTCAAATTTCGTTCACTTCCATTGATCCCGGCAAGGCGGCAGCAATTGCAAATCGGCTGGCCAACTTCTACGTGGCCAATCTTCTCGACCGCAGAAATGCGGACATCAGTGCTTGGCTCGCACGCGCCCTGAAGTCGCTCGATGCCCAGAAGGGCCAGGTGATAGAAGCCGAAGGCAGGGTCGCTGACCTACGTGCGAAGGGCCAGATATTGACAAGCAGCAATGTCACGCTTGCAAATTCCGATATGCAAGAACTAAACAAGCTGCTGATCGAGTCGAAGGCAGACGAAGCCAATCTCCGATCGAAACTATCCGCCATCGATCAGATCAAGTTGTCCGGCGGTTCTACCAACGCGATCAATGAGGTTCTCGCCTCCCAAGCCGTGTCGCAATTGCGCACGCTGGAACTGGATCTGATGCGCCAGATTGCCGAGAACTCAGCGATCTACAACGACCACAATCCGCGTACTGCAATCCTGAACGGCCACCTTGCCGACGTCAGGCAGCGCATTTCCCAAGAGATTGACCGCATCATCACCGGCGTTCGCAACGAACTCGCCGCGGTCACAGCGCGGTCGGCAACGTTCGAAGAGCAGTTAAAGGGAGCCGCAGACCAAAACGGACGCGCCGAGCTTTACTCCGTGCAATTGCAGGTAGCTGAGCGCGACGCCGTAGCAAGGCGCTCAGTCTATGAGGATCTGCTGCGTTCCGAACAACAAGCCGATGCAATGCTCGGTTCTGCGGATGCGGGCGCTTGGGTCATGTCGCCGGCCGAGATTCCTATCAAGCCATCGAGCCTTAGTGTCTTCATCATCGCCGCTGCTGCTGCGGTGCTATCGACTCTGCTCGGGGCCGCGATTGCACTTGCGCGCGAATCCTTGGACAAGCGGCTCGTCGGTTCACGCGAAGTCGAGGAAGCGCTAGGGGTGCCCTGCCTGGCTCTGCTGCCCAAGCCTGATCGCATCGCCGGTCAGATCCGCCACCGCTCGGCCCTCGGCTGGAAGGCGAACTCCCTCTATGCGCACGCGCTTGGCGCTCTGGAGGCGCGACTGGCCGTTGCCTCACCGCGGGCGAGGACCATTGTGATCACCTCACCCCTGCCGAGCCGCGAAAAGGCGCAGCTCGCTGTCGATCTCGCAGTCTATTCTGCCCAGGCCGGCAAGCGCACGGTACTGGTGAATTTCGACAAGTACCAACCGGTACTAATGCGAGATTTTGGCCTGCAAGTGCCGGCCGAAGTAACCAAGCTGTTGAGCTCAAATCTGAGTTCCGACACCTCGATCGACGCGGCGCTGACCCTCGATCAGGCAACGGGGCTCGACATCTTGTCCCTCGACGGCGAGCCCCAAAGTGACGCCCATGTTTCTGCCCCCCACAACAACATCGTGACGCTGATCAAGATGCTAGGCAAGCGCTACAAGTATATCATCGTCAATGCGCCGCCGCTGCTGGGGGTAAGCGACTGCCACGCCCTCGCAAGCCAGGGCGATTGCGTCCTCATCGCCCTAGAATGGGGCAGGACCGAGCGCTCCGACGCCGAGGCTGGTGCCGGAGTATTGCGGCGGCTCACCACCCGTTTCGTCTTTGCCGTCATGACCGGGGTCGAAATCCGGGGCCAACAAGTCCAGTCGTCAGGCCTGCTCACACAAAAGCGTTTCCGGAGACTCTATGAGGGATGAAGGCCAAGGTACCGCGCCGTCAAACCGGCGGCGCTTCCTCCTTGCCGGTCTGGCTGGAGCAGGTGCTGCGCTGCCGGCGGGGGTGAGTGCCAATGCGTCCGACGCGGGCGCGGAATTCAGTCTTGCGGCACCGGGAAGTGTTAAGCGCCGCATTGAAGATAAACTGCAGGAATTGCCGTCGCTTGACGATTTCGGTGCGCGCGGCGATGGCGTCACCGACGACTCTGAGGCTCTGCAGACAGCACTTGACTGGGCAGGGCAAAGGCCCGGCACGCGGCTGCGTGTACCGCCTCGCGTGTTCGGCCTCGCCCGCCCAATCGCCGTTCCGCAGTCGATCGAGCTTGCTGGCGAAGTGCCGGGGGACGGCAATTCTCCGCTGAGCGGTTTTCGGGCCCTGAAGGGATTTGAGACGCCATATGTCCTGCACTATTCAAGCGTTGAAGGTGTGGCTCCACTGCCGCTTGCCGCATTGCTGGTCAGCCGTGAATGGGTGGAGGGGAAAGATTTTGCAAGACGCCTTCACATGCGCGACTTGTACTTCGACGTCGATGCCATAACAGCGCACGGCGGTGTTCCAGTCCACGGGCTTATGCTCGCCAATCAACAGCTCGACATTCATAACATTTGGATCCGGAGCGCCACCGGCTTTGGCCTGTGGATTAATACCCAGCGCCCGGACGGTACCTTTATGGCTGCGCTCGTCGACAACCTACTCCGTCGCGTGTGGGTCAAGGGCGCGGGGGTAGGCGGAGCCAGTTTCACAGGACCACATGGCGAGATGAATTTCGGCGGCATCCTGGTCGGCGCTTTGCCGGGAGCCCGAGACCCCCGAGGCGCAGCTGAGCCGCCATTGGCGACTGACGGCATCTTGGACTATTGCACCGTCGCCGTCGGCCCCGAAGCACTTCTGGGTTGCCGTGGCAACGGCATTCACATCACCCGATCCGCAGGATGGCGGGCCACCGGTTGCCACCTAAACGGCGCGGGGCGTAATGGCATGGTCTTCGAGCATGCCTTCCAGACGGAAATTTCCGGTTGCTACATTGATGGTTGGGGCGTCGGCGCGGGAGAGCGCGAAGGGGTTCTCTCAGCCATATCGTGCAACTCCGTCGTCGCGCTCGGCGACGGCGCTGATGGCTCGCTCATTATCTCATCCAATCGTATCGCCTGCCGCTCTGTTGCAACCACTGCCGGAAATGATTATGTAGCAATCAGCCTCCGGGCCGGATCGATGCCCACAGCGCGCGCCGTCGTGATCGGCAACACGATTGTCAGGCGGCGCGCTGCCACCTATGCCTTTTCCACATTCGATTTCGGAAAGGCGGGGGCCGGCGAATTTGAAGCGCTAGTCATTGGAAACTCCGCCCCGGGAACCGTTACTCCCTTCTTGCGGCCTTGGGACGAAACAGCGGTCCGGCCCCGCTTCACCGGTAACAGTTTTCAGTTTGCAAGCGCTCCGCCGTCACTGGGGTGGCACCCTGCGGGCCTCCGCATCGACAACGATGCACCTACTCCAGGTGCCGCGGCGGCGTGGGTCTGTGTAATGCGCGGAAGCCCAGGCAACTGGCGGAGTTGCGGAAGGATCGACTCCTGAACATGTCCGTGAATGCTGCTCCATCGCGCCTTGTTGCCGCCAGCCGCAGGCGGGAGAAGGGCTATGCTCACCTTACCGAAGCAGCTTTTTCGATTTTTCTGCTCGGGCTACCCATTTGGTGGGCCTTGGGCATCGGCTTCGTGATGCCGATGTTACTCGCCCTCATCTTGTTGATCATGCGCCCTTCGGCAAACCTGCATTTCACTTTGGGGGACTGTCTGCTCGCCTTCGTCATCGTTGCGCTCACCGGATCCGCATTCGTCAATGGCTTCATCATCGCGCAGGAATCACTGAGATTCGCCGCGGCCATCTACAATGCGGCAATCTGGGCGAGCGCCCTCATCATCGTCCAGCAGTTTCGCGCGCTCCTCCAAGATGCCGGCGATGGGCGCCGCCGCATTCTTCATCTTGCCTTCTGGAGCTTTGTAGTTCTCATCCCCCTGACCTGGGGCGCCTTCGTGTTCGCCTATGCAGTCAGGCGATTCGACTTGCAATTCCCAAGTCTCTTTGGCGCCATCGCCGGTAACAGGATTCCAGATTCGGCTGCTCTCATCCGCCAGTCCACAACAATCACCCTCACTATTGCCGACTGGGGCTTGCACGGAACTCCGATGCCACGCATCGGTATCTATGGCCCCTATCCAAACGCCACTGCCATCATCATCGCCATCCTCGGTGTCCTGGCGCTTCTGCACCTGCATAACCGTGGAGGCTGGCGAGCCCTGCTCGCGCCATTGCTTGAGGGCCTCATCACGGCAACACTCGCCATTTCGTTAAGCCGTTCAGTTCTTGCAGGCTGGTTAGCGGGGCTCGCGGTGGCGGGAATAGCTTTCGGTTCGCCATTTCGACGCTTGGCAAGCATTGCGGCGGTTGCCGCGGCCCTTCTCCTGCCGCTGCTCGCGGACTTATCGTCGCTCACGACTTACCGGGAATACAGCACCGACAGCCGCACCGACAACTACGTCCGAGCCGTCGTCGAAACGCTCGACAACAACCCCGTCTTCGGCCTCGGCATAAAGCCGCGCGAAGAAATCAGCCATATTGCGTTGGGTTCGCACTCGACTTTCATCTCCGCTTTTACAAAGGGAGGCGTTCTCGGTCTGTCGCTGGTGGCGGCCTACCTGCTGGTTCTTCCGGCCATACGCTGGCTCGGTCTCGTGGCGGCCGCCAAGAGGCTGCCAGTCGTCGCCAGAACGCAGCTTCGGCTGTTGTTGACGCTTCAGATCACTTTGTGGGCGTGGCTCGTGTTCGAGGATATTGACGCACCCGCAATCGCCTCCATACTGATTTTCCTCTTCATCGCCTACAGCGAGTTTCTCGCAGCCAGCTTGCAATCCCCCCGCAAGGTGGCGCTGCAGTCCCCGATTCGGCAGAGTCTCCGATCATGACCTTCCTCCCGTCGACGTGGCTGGAGACCGCCAATGCGGGCGCCGCTTTGCGCCGCAAGTTGAGTGGGCGCATCCTGCGGGTACTCTTCGTGCGCAGCGCCGGCGTTGCTGCCCTGTTCGCGCTCGAAATCGTCTTGGCCCGGTCACTTGGCGCAGCGGATTACGGCGCGTTCAATGTCGCCTTGGCGATCGCCACAGTCGCAGCGCGGCTGGCTCCGATGGGCTGGCTCAACGCTTCGACGCGGCTGCTGAGCGCTTACACCAACGCGCAACACTTCGGTCTCATCAAGGGGGTGCTGCTGCAGGCTTATGCGACGACTATCGCCGGGCTCGCCGTATTCCTCGGCGTGCTGGGCTTCGCACGCTTCATGTGGCCAGGTATCGCGGGCAACATAGTTCCGGCCTATATGGCATTACTTGCCACAGCACTGACACTGCTTGAACTGCATCGTTACATATTGCGCGGCTTCCACGCGGGCGACCTCGGTGAGGCTTTGCCTACCCTGATGCTGCCAATGGGCGTCATTGGCTTGGTATTGGCACTGGGGCTCCACGATCCAGGCCGTGCGGTGGTCTATTACGGCGCCAGCTGCGTTCCGCTCCTTGCGATTTCAGCGGTTGCAGTCGCGAATTTTACGCCGCCCGCCACCTGGAAGACAGCAGCCGAATGGCGTGTGGGCGAATGGGCTTTTGCAGCCGCCGCCATGCTGGTCGGCAGTCTTAGTGACGAGCTCGTATCACGCACCGCCGTGCTGATCTTGGGCTTCACCGGCGACAACCATGGTGCGGGACTTTATCAAGCCGCGTCGCGGCTCGCGCTGATGAACGTCTTCATGCTGCGGATCATTACGCCGGTTGCGGCGCCGTGGATTAGCGTGATGTTCAACGATGGCCGTCTCGAGGAATTGAGGACCTCATATTTGCGCCTTTGTCTGTTGTCGCTCGCTGGTGCACTGCCGCTTGCCGTAGCGTTCTGGGCGGCGCCAAGTCTTGTGCTCGGCTGGTTCGGCAACGAGTTTATTAGAGCGGCCGCTATCCTCCGTCTCCTTGGTCTCGGCTATCTGATCTCTGCCGCCGTAGGCCCTTGCGCCACGGCACTGATGATGGTTGACAAGGAGCGGACCTACGGCAAGCTGGCACTGGGCTTCGTGGCATTCAATTTCGTAGCAACCTTCATCCTTTCGGCACTTTACGGTGCCGATGGCGCCGCCGTTGCGACCGCAGGTACCCTAATCGCTGCCAACATCACCTATTTCATATGTTTCTGGCGAACGATCAAACCTTGAGCACTTGGTAGCCGTCCCATAAGCGCCGTCCTCAATTGATCGTGAAGGGAAACACCAGCAAGCCGGAATTGGTGGAGCCGCGCATTGCAATCGCTTTTGACGATCAGCCGGTGTACGCCAGAGGCAGCGCCCACTCCCGCAGGAACTCATGCTAGGCCAAAGCTTCCCGCAGCCTCTACAATCGTGACGCCAGCAATCCCGTTGTGGAAATCACCATCGCGCAGGACGATCGAATGGGTCAGGGTCGCCGGCTTCTCCCACCACCGGCGAATAGAGCGTCGTAACAATGGAGCCCGGCGCTGGCTGGCGCAGGCTCGCTTCGCAATGGCGGGTGACGTCATCCTGCGGTTTTCCATTATCGATGTAAGTCTGGAAATTGAGAGGAAATCATGCGGTTGCCATCCGGCTCGTTCAGATAAGCGCGGTAACGGATTTCCGTCCGGGATTTGCGGCTATTTCCGAGCGGGCGAGCGCGTCGCACGTGTTCGGCGGATTGTCCACTGGCGATAACACAATGTGCGTGCGGTAGAACGGAACTGCTTCGGTCGTCATGGTCAGACTCCAAACAACTTCCGAATCACATGCACGATCGGGGGAGGGGCCGCAGACCGGCTCAGTAGGCGGAATCTGATTCGAACACCTCACGGACGGTCTGAAGGAAGATCAGGCAATCGACTGGCAAACTGGCGTTCTCGATATACTCCAAATCAATGTCCACACGCCGCCGCATGTCCTGTATTCGCGGGGTGCCCCCGCGCGCGCCGCTGATTTGCGCAAGCCCAGTCAGGCCTGGGCGAACTTCAAATCTCCGCACATAATGTGGGATGCGCGCCATGTAGAATCGGTCATGCTCAACGGCATGTGGCCGCGGGCCGATGAGTGACATCTCACCACGCAGCACGTTGAAGACTTGTGGAAGCTCATCGAGGCTCGTCGCCCGGAGGAACCGGCCCAATGGGGTGACTCGTGCATCCCCCCGGATCGCTTGCTCGACCGTTCCCCCCCGCGTCTCCGCCCAATACATCGTACGGAACTTGAGGAGCATGAATGGCTTCATGCCTATTCCGCTCCGCTGTTGCCGGAAAAGGATTGGTCCAGGAGATGTTGTCAAAATACCGACGGTTATGAGCCCTATCACCGGGATCAGGGCAACCAACAAGAGTACAGCTACCAACGTATCCAGCGAGCGTCTGAACCGGCTGTTAAGATAACTGCGGGATAGATCGATAATAACCTGATCAGTAGATTGCTCTAACACACTCATGTCGACCCCTACAAACGACATGGCTTCATTGCAACGCCATGTCAAGCCCCCGCTATTTCTGGCAAAATTACTTTATAGATTGTAGAAAATAAAGTACGCCACCCAAAGGCTTAGACTTTCGCGCGAGAGAAAAGAAGAGTGCGAATAACACGACGTCCGAGATCAGACAGACCTCGTCGCGCCAAATCGTCGGCACGCGAGAACCGCCATGTGCCCCACGCCAGATTGGCGGCCAAACGCAAGGGGGCGCCGAGAAAGGGATGTCTCGCCGTGAAAACCCGTCTCCAGTGCTGGAAGCGAACCACCGGACGCGGTGCGCAGCTCGTCGGGATCCTCGTCCCGAAGAAATGGTGCAAGGCCAGGAGTTGGGTGTCGAGCGCATTGCGGGCGCCTCGATCCGACATGGCTGCCCGCAAAGCCGTCCAATCCATGTCGTCGCTTTCGGCCAACTGCGCCAGATCATGAAGGTGCCTGAGATCGATCCGTCCGCGCCAGTAGTCCCCCTCCTTGAGAAGGTCATGCATCATCCAGTGCAGGGCGCGAGAATGTGCTGGAGGAATTTTCACGCGCAGACCATTTCTTTCGACCGGACTGGACGGGCCGAATGCGCTTGCCTGACTGGCCCGCAATTCCAGCATTCCAGCGTCCTGCCGGCGGGCTAAGCCCCGACCGCTCGCCACCGGCGCGTAGCCAAGCGCTTCCAGGCAGACTTGGGCGGTCGCCTCTTCGGTCGGCTCCACAGCCAAATCGAGGTCGCTGGTCATCCTACTGGGGACGCGCTCAGGGACGGAAAGAAACAAGGGTATAGCCCCCTTGAGCAGGAGCGGAACGATCTCGCGCCGGTTCAGCGCTGCGACGGCTTCAGCCAGCTGGGCGCGCAAGCGCAGGTTCCGTTCCCGGTTGCAGTCGTGAACGAACCGGAGGTACTCGCGCACGTCGTGCGGCAGGCCGTGGATCTGGCCGGCATGCGCGAGGGAGGAGAACAATGCGGGTGTGAGCAGAGTATGGTTCGCAAGCGCGATCACCGCCTGCCAGTCGGCGCCGGCGGGTGGCCGGCCGCGAAGTCCCGCGATCAACGCATCGAGCGTGGCGCCGGCGCGCATCATCGGCATGCCTTCGCGATCAGCTCCACCGCATCGTCGAGTCTGGAATAGGTCAGGCAGTAGGCCTGCGCCGATCCGATGATTTTGGTCAGCGCATCAAACGCGGCTCCGGTTACTTCCCTGCCGGGGGCAAAAGCCCCGTTGAGCAGGCCGCGCAAAGCGCTCGCCGGATCGACCGGCACCAGAGAGGCTTTCGCGTCGTGACCTCGACGGAGCAGGATCACACTGCCGACGGACTGAGGAGAATGCGGTGCGAACGTCCGCGGCACGGCAAACCGCACGCGTCGGCGATCCGGACGGCGAAAGATTGGAATGGCATGGAGATCGGCGCAGTATTCGGCCAGAAGCGGCCATGCTCCCGCCTTGACAGCGGGAGCAAACGGAAGACCCACGCACAGCCCTTTCGAGTCCAAAAGCGTCACGTCGTCCGCGGCGAAGCCGAAGCCTGCATGGACCAATGCCATGGTCAACGTCGTCTTGCCCGCGCCCGGATTTCCGCAGAGGAGCACGACGCGTTCTCTTCCGAGAAGCGCAGCCGCATGGACGGCAAGTTCATAGGCGCCGTGCTCGAGAACCTCTGTAAGCAAGTGCCCTTTCAGCATGACGGGAAGTTCGTCGGGCGAGCAGGACTGGATCCAGTCGGAATCCCGGAACAGATGAATCCGTCCGCGGTGCTCGGCCAGATGTAGCAGAATATCTGCAGCATCTGTCTGAACTTCGAGATGCCGAAATACGGCGATGGCCGGAAAGGCCCAGGCCGCCGGATAGGCGACGCGTATATGAAGGCCAGCAATGGCGACCACCCGACTCACATGCTCGTTTGCCGACGGCGGAGACAAAGGTGCACGGGGCCGTACCAGACCCAGTCGTTCCCAGTCCTCGAGGGCTGCCTCGACATACCTATTTGCCTCATGCCTATCGATACCGCCGCGCCCAATCTCGAACGCAATCGCCGCCGGCGGCATGCCTTCTTCCACAGAGCACCAGATGTCGGCAGCGGTATCGTTGACGGCGAAGATGGCCTGCCCGGACGAGCCGAACAGGATGTTCTGCCCTCCGACGCGCGCCAGCCGACCCTCGATCACCAAGCTGGCCGGGCTGCAGCCGACACGACCTGCCGCCATGGTTCCATCAACTGCCTGGTCTTGCTTCATCGGATTATCGTCCCGCCAGCCAATTCATCGAATCTCGGGATCGCGCGTAAGCCAGCGCGTGCTGGTAGATCGTACGAGGCTCCCTAAAGCGCGTCGCGTTTGACAAGTTCACGCGACGCGCTTTAACCAGTGAAAAAACGCCCGCCCACCTTCGAGGCGGTTGTTTATGCGGCGCTGGGAAACAATGCCCTCGGACTGTGTTTCCTGTTGCCATGATGATAACTCCCAAAAACCGAGAGATTTACTTTGTAGCGACAATATTTACCTTAGCACTTCCGGCGCCAGCCTTAGATTCATCCTAAAGGAGTACGGGGCGCAAGGAATTCCGTAGATCCGTGTCCGTTACCGGCGAACGTCCCCATCTGGCGCATAGTGCAAAGTTGAACCGCGAAGCCCAGCGGCGGCGGAGCTCGCTTCCAAACGATCTGCGGGGTCTAGTGTAAAGTGACGGATCAGGCTATCCTCGTCCGTCACTTACCCAGGAGTATCGCAGCTTCCTTTCCTTCGATCTGACGAGCCTTCTTCTACCCACTCGCGTTCTCCCTTGGCACACACGGACTTCAAGGGGAAATTGGTCGCCATCAGCCAAATGCTTTCAACCGGCCGGCAGCTTCATCTACAGATCAATCACGCAAGTTCGTGCTCCGTTCGGTCTTAGGGTGTCGGTGGGAACAGTTCTTTTTTCGACCCTTGATGGAAAACTTCAGTGGCCAGCCGTGCGACGAGTTCCTGAACGAGACCCTGTTCACCTCGCTTGCCCAGGCGCGCCGCACTTGAAGAACGGCGCCGCGACTACAATATCGTCCGGCTCATTTTCGCATCGGCAGGCTAACGTCAGTCGCGTTGCGAGAGTTAATTTCGCTAGACTCTTTAATCCAAATTTGTAAAATTATTTGCAGTAAATCTTTCCGGAGGCGCAGTTGCAATCTAGACGCACGGTGGTGTATGAGATGCGCTAGTTATCTATGCGATGCTAAGTAAAAAGGATGCCAACGGCGCAGCGATAACCACCAGACGGTGTGTTTAGTTTTGAATGTTGTTCTTATCGAAAGTGAACCGTCGGAGGGAAACCGGAGATTCTCGTTTCGGAAGCTCAGGCGCGTCGTGACTTTCTCAAGAAAGGCGGGACGCTTCGCGGCGGTCACGCCGCCAGCCATCACACTTCTGCTCGGCACGAGCTTGAACTCCAGGGCAATCGCCAAATCGGGCGGATGGCCGGGCAACGGCTGGGGGGACAAGAACCACATTCACATCGGCCCTCCCGGCCAAACCGGAAATTGTGGTTAGAGAAATTTAGGCCCTTGTTCGACAGCATTTGAAATGCCCGGGCCGCTCGCTCGAGTAGCCCGGGCGTTTTTGCTGGGCGCTGATCTGGCCCATCCGCATGCGCGGACCTTCCACCATCCCGAGCATCTCGGAGCCGACCACCATGACATGCGGCCGTGGTGTGCTTGGAATTCTCCCTACGCAAGCAGCAGACTGCTCACGAAATTGTAGTTCTGGAACTGCTCGACATGGAAGCCCGTCATGGTGATTTGATCGCCGCCGCCCAGCGTAGCTATGAAATTCGAGCCCTTGTTCGTGGCCACCTGCTGGAACTGGCTGGCGTTGGTGATGCCGAACTCCCTGAGATCGGGGACATCGCCGGTGCCGGCATCCGCCACGAAATTCATGACGGTATCCTGCCCATCTCCCTTGTAGAACACGAACAGATTGTGCTGGTTGCCGGCGACGAGCAAGATCGTTGCCTTTGCCGCCGATGAGCGTGTCGTTGCCGCCAAGGCCCCACAGGTAGTCCGCGCCCGTCGTGCCGTTGAGGACATAGCCGCCTTTGACGATGGTCGGCGTGCGCCCGGCGGGCGTCGAGACAAAATAGGAATCCACCAAAACGGGAGTTGCGGTTGTGCAAGACACGATCGAATGAGGATAACGCCGGGAACCTTCATGAGGATGCGGGTGCCGATCCCTAACTCGGCGTGCCAACTCCAGGACATACCGCCCTCTATCGAGCGCTGCATTTGTACACGACCCACCCCCACCATTCTCGGCTTCCTGAGTCCAGCTGTCAGGCCAGCAGCCAGTCCGAGCCCAGATGGATTTCGAACAACCGGCCATCAGCGACCTGGTCGACGCCGTAGTCGGCGACGTAGAGGCTCATTTGCTGTCCGTCGTTCGGGTCGGAACTTGGTGCCAGCTCCAAACCCTTGGGCCTCACCGCCACCTCGGTAATCGGGTTTGTGTAGGCCGGCGAGTTGAGGACGCTGATTGTCGAGATGATGTTGCCGTCGTGATCCATCTCCCAGATATTCGGACTCAATCCGGAGGCGACGAAGAAGATGCCGTGAGTTGGATCGTAGGCCAGCGCCTCCGCGTCATGCATCACCGAGGGGAGATTTATGGTTCTCACCAGTGCCCCATCGCCGGTCAGTTCGTACATCAGTTTCTGGTGGCCAGCGAGCTCGAAGATGTGGCCGGTTGCCGGATCGAACCGCAAGTCCTCGCTGTCGTCCTGCCCCAGGGATGCCGTGTCGAATGATCCAAGCTTGACCAATGGATTGGCCGGGTCGACCCAGAACACCTCTAGCTGATCGTCATCGGAGATATACATATGGCCGTTGGACGGATTGATCCCGAGGCCGGTGGGCTCGAAAGTGAATGACTCCACGCTGTATCCCTGAATAGCACCGGTGGGACCGATCGAGAACAGGTTGGTCTGGCTGAACCACGGTCTCTCATCATGTTCCGAGTCGGCAATGAACAGCTTGTGAGAGACCGGATCATAGGCCAGGCCGGAGGGATCGCCGATACCAACCCCTGCCGCATCGACATCGCGGAAAGGGGCCGTGGCGAGGTCGGTCACGGCGACGACACTGGCTTGAATGACGGGGTTTGGATCGTTGTCGTAAATCGTACCAGTCGCCGTATTCTCTGCGATCAAGGCACCGTTTGCGGAGTTCAACTTGAGGCTAAAGGATTCCGTGTTCTCGGTGAACGTGTCGTCCTTGAGCGTGAGCGCAAGGTCCAAGGAACTCTGGCCGGCAGAAATGGTCACTGTACCCGTCGCCGGGCCGAGCAGGTCATTGGCGGCGGTGGCGGTGCCGTCAATGATCGAGTAGCTGATCAGAATGTCTTGAGACGCAGCATGGTCGAGACTGAGGTGGAAGGTAATATTGGCGCCCGGGCCTTCGGTTTGCGCAGCGTCGGAAATGCCCAGGACCGGCATGGAACTGGTGCCGATCAAGTAGGTTACGGCGAGCTTCGGGTGCACTGAACCCTCGGAGGAGTCTAACCTCCAGGCGTCGGTAGAACCTGTGCTGATCAGCCAGCCCTGGTTTGCAGCATTGAGTTCAGCAGCAGTCGTACCCGCCGTTGCCCAGGCGCGCAGGCTTGCGGTGACATCAACCGTGGTTGGTCCGAGAGCGGTCTGCCCCACAGTCACGTCCGCCACGGACAGGGCCTCGACGCCATTGGCCTGGACGCCTCCAACCATTGAGTTCCAAGTCGCGCTTTCGGTCCAGTCGACCAGCATGCGATAGAACGCACCATTGGTCGCCGACGCAGATTCGTTGTTCGTCTGTAAGGTGAGGATTGCCGAGGTGATGGTGGCACCCACTGGGATCTGCCCCGGGCCCGAACCAAACAAGTTGTCGAAACCGAGCAGCGCTTGCTTGGCATTGGCGACGCCGGCATCGGCTTTGTCGACGCTCACTGCGACGTCGGAGCCGAACGACGTAGTGGGCTTTGCCTGATCCAAGGCGGTGTCCAGGCTGGCCGCATAGCCGTTCAATCCATCCTGGAATACTACAGTCGTGGGGGCGGGAATGGCGTTCACCGTCAGTTCGGCCGATGCCGCTGCGCTGTAGTCGTGGCCATCGAATGCCCGGTAGGTAAAGCTGTCGGTCCCGATGAAGCCGGCAATGGGCGTGTAGGTGAATGAGCCGTCCGCGTTGAGCGCCAACGTGCCCTTGCTGGGGCCGATGAGTAGCACCGCCTGCAGCACGTTATTATCGGCATCACTGTCATTGGCGAGGACGCCATTGGCAGCGCTCTTCGTCAGGGTCGAGCCGGCATTCAAGCTGTAGACATCGTCAGTGGCTACTGGAATGGCGTTGGGCGAACTGACCACCAGACTGACAGTTGCCGTGTTGCTATAGGCTGTCCCGTCCAAGGCCTTGTAAGTAAAGCTGTCGGTTCCGGTGAAGCCGGCAACTGCCGTATAGATGAACGAACCATCGCTATCGAGGGTCAGGCTGCCATTGGCAGGCCCCGTCTGCAGGACGGCCTCGAGCGGGTTGCTATCGGCGTCGCTATCATTGGCGAGGACGCCCCCCGCCCTGACGACGCTAAAATCCGTCCCGGCCGTGACATTGTAGCTGTCATTGGCGGCAACAGGTGGCGTGTTGCCGGAGGTAAGCGAGAGCGTGACGGCGGTAGCGGCGCTGTACGCGGCCCCATCGAAAGCCTCGTAAATAAAGCTGTCCGGGCCAGTGTAACCGGCGGCGGCAGTGTAGTCGAAGGACCCGTCGTCCAGCAGATGGAGCGTCCCGTGCGACGGGCCCGAAATCAATACGGCATGGAGGGCGCTGCCCTCTGCGTCGTGATCATTGGCTAGGACGCCTTGCGCCGCCGACAGATTGAGTTGCACGCCGGCTTTGGCTGCATAGGCGTCTGCGCTTGCAACCGGCGCGTCGTTGGTACCGGTGATGGTGATATTGATTTGCTGGGTGGCCGACCCGCCATGACCGTCCGACACCGATATCGTGTAGGCGATGGTCAAGACCTGGCCCTGTCCCAGGAAGTCAAAGGTTTGCGATCCGGAGTCGAATTGCCAGCCGAGGTTATGCGAGTCGCCGGCGTCGGCAGCAAGCCCCGTGGCCGGAGTGAGCTTCAACAGTCCTTTGACATCGGCTTCGACGAGGCCGCCGGTCGCGCCAGTCAGAACCGCCTTGGTCACAGTTGAACTGACGGTGTCGGAGGTATCGACATCGGTCACCGTAAGGTTGCCGGCAGCCGTCAGCGTGGCATTGGTTTCGGTCAGATTGGCGCCTGCACTGTCGCCGCTGCCGATCGAGATCACCGGATTATCGTTAACGCCAGTGATGGTAAAGGTAAGCGTGCTGCTGCTGGTATTTCCGAGTTGATCGTTCGCCGTATAGCCGAATTTCTCGGTTACGACCGCTCCCGCGGCCAAGGCCTCAGCCACCGCCAAGTCGGCTGTGTAGCTGTAGCTTCCATCGGCATAGACCGTAAGGGTCCCGTGGAGGCCCTGAATGGTAGTCGTCGAGCCCACCAGCTTGGAGGTGTTGCCATACTTGATCCACTTTAACGCGAAGGTTTCCGTGTCGTTGGCAAGCAAGTTACCTGCGACCGTGGTATCTTCGAGAAGACTTGCGATGTCCGCCTTGGCTTTTATTGTCATTTACCTCGTACCTCGCCTTCGGGATTGACGCCTCGCGGTCGGTAAGTTTAGTCCTTATCCGAGCCGGTTTAAAGGCAGCGTGCATCCACCAAAGGAGGTATGGCAATTGGACTGGGGTTTCCGAAACTGTCACCAGCCGACGCACCATCTCCTGCGTTTCGCGCGGATAGGCCCGCACGAAGAACATACGGCTGTGGCAAAGCCGCATGTGCGCCACCTTCACCGTTACCGTCACGACGACGAGCAGAACGATCTCGTGGCTCCAGTCGAACTGGTAGGCCTCGCCCGGCGCAAAGCTCAACGGAATGTAGGCTCCGGCCGCGGCGGAACGCAGCCTCCAGCTTTGGATTCGCGGACAACCGCGGCGAGTACAACCTGGTTAGCGACGGGAAAGATGACTTCGCGCACCGCCCCGTCCGGTGTCGCAATGGCTGCTTCGGCGATCCGCGCCAGGATTCGCTCCTTGCCGTGAACCTTCTGAAAATCCTTCGCGATCGCCCTGACGACTCTGCCGTCGTTGCCATCTTGTGCACAGTCTCCATCAGAAGATCGGTCTCGGAAGCGCTACAGCGTCCGCAATATCATTGGGGATGGGCGCTGGAGAACAGTTCGCTCTGGCGGATCCGGTCGTTGAGCTCGCTCAATTCGGACGCAGACGGAACGACTGCTGTGACGACGGCGTCGAGTTCCCCGGCGAGCGAGTGTACCTCCGTAACGCCTTCGAGCAAGGTCAGCCAGCGCAATGCTTTGTCGCAAGGGCGCTGCGCGATTTTGACGAAGATCAGTGCCTTGACGACAAGCGTGGCTTGGTCCGACGCCACCACGCGGTAGCCTTCTATGACGCCGCCCGCTTCCATTCGTGTGATGTGGTCCTGAACCGCGGTTCGCGACAGGCCGATCTCACGGCCGATGGCTGCCGCCACGCATGAGTATAGGCTTTCACCGACGGATAGAAGGGAGATCAGCGAATGCGAACCATTGTTCCAAGGACTTTCACCGGCTCCAAAGCATGGGAGGCGTTGGATGTCGAAAGGATCGAGGACGTCACCATACGTCTCCATTGGACCGATCAGCCCTACATATGGCACGTCAATGACGGGCCGGAAGTCTTCGTCGTGCTTGACGGGAAAGTAGACATGCACACACGTGAGAAGGGCGTCGAAAGCATCCATCGGCTGGGTGTTGGAGACATCTTCCACGCGCAGGACGGAGACGAGCATGTGGCGCACCCGATAGGCAATGCGCGCGTGCTCGTCATCGAACGGGCCGGCAGCATCTGACGCCTATATGCGTTTGCTGCGAACACGCTTCAGATGACGTAGGAAGGCCCGACGGTCGGCCAGGTGCGTCGCCGATCCGAAGAAGGCGAGCCGACTGTCGTCGTGGAGCGCGACCAGCCGGGTCAGGAACAGACGGCGGAACAGCTTGCCCAGTACTCTGACTGGGAGAAGGAAGGCCGGCCGCGACGATATCCATCGGCTCCCGTCCGGCGCGATGCCGCCGCCCGGCACGATCATGTGGACGTGCGGATGATGGGTCATCGCCGAGCCCCAGCTGTGGAGGACGGCGGTGATGCCGATGCGCGCGCCGAGATGTTTCGGATCGGCCGCAATTGTCAGCATCGTCTCCGATGCCGCCTTGAACAACAGCACTTGCCGCCGGCCGCCGAATCCGGCCCTTGCTTTCGAAGACATGACTCTCCGTGCGGCGTATGCCGATGAAATCGGGACGGCTCTTTGCGGCTGGCAGGGACGCGCCCGTCTTCGTAAGCGGAGTAGTCGGTGAAGTCCATGTGCAACTCGATAGCCCACCCACATGGACGAGATATTCAATCTTCATCCTGTCTTGCGCGTACCAATGGGTGAATGCCTCGCCGAGCAGGAACGAAACACCGACCTTCTCCGACTGCTCGAGATTGCGGAAGTAAAGCGTCGTGTTTAGCGTATTGTCGAGATAGCCAGTCGCCAGGCGACCAGCATTCGTTCCCTCACCTACCCACGACGCGCACGGCCGCCCTTCGGCTCGGATACCCCACGGGTCAGTAGTGACCGGATAATGTGCGCGCGCGTTGCGGTCAGTGCGAGTTCAGCTTCTTGAAACGTCCCGAGAAATTCACCGACGTAATGTCCCCGGCCATCGTCAGGCAGCTCCTCGAAGGGAGACACCAATAGACTGCAGAGCAGCTATCAGGTCTGGGTGCCGCACTAGATTTGTTGCTGGTGACGCGCCCAGCTTTCCCTCAATGGCTCTATCGTAAACGGCCACACATCGGCGGATGTGAGACGGGATGCATAAAGCAGGCCGTCAATCGCGAAGGCGCCATGAATCGCCGCGCTGAGTTGTCGCCCTCGCCAATGTTTTTTGGCTCGAGCGGCGTCAGTGCTGACTCCCAACCTGAGGAGGCCCGTGGTCCGCAGATCGAGTACCGTGAGCGGAGAAGTCGCCGTAATCTCCGCTACGGCCCACTCGTCGATCTCGCTTTGATCAAGGACACGCTTCATCCTGCCCTCGAACCTATCCCGGACGATGGTCTCGGCAATTGCCGTTGCAAGGTCGCGGGCGATGTAGACGAGTTGAAACGTCCTATCCGGACTTGAGAAGCGTGTGTGTCCAAAACCCATCACCAGCGGCGTCGCCATATGCGCGGCGCGCATCACGCGGAGGTATGAACGCGGCTGAAATCCGAGAGCGAGGTCCGCGACTGTCTTGGGATCAAGCTTCACGATACAGGAGCCAGGCGCCCCTTTGGCGGACCAGTTGGGCGGCGCGCTCGTTCTTGTGGAAGGCGACATTGTCGAGAATGACGACATCGCCGGGCGACAGTTCGGGAGCGAGCTGCGTTTCGACGTAGTGTTCGAAGATGGTGCCATTCATCGGCGCGTTGACGATCCACGGCGCGACAAGACCGTGGCATCGTAGCCCAGCGATGAAGGTCTGCGTCTGCCATTTGCCGAATGGCGCATGCGTCCTGAAGCGCTCGCCCTTCGGCGCCTAGCCGGTGCGTTTGGTCAGTTTGGTGTTGGTCGACGTCTCATCGATGAAGATCAGCCGCGCCAAGGCCTTGTTGAAGAAGCGCTTTCGCCGCCCGATCCACAGTTCGCGCGCCTGGCGCACGTCGGCCCGCTGCTGCTCGCTGGCCAGTAGAGTTTTTTTATGACTGAGCCCAAGGCGATTGAGCAAGCGACCGACATTGGAGCGGTGCACGCTCACACCGCGCCCCTCCAGTTCGACGCAAAGCTCATCCAGTCAATTCGCCGGTCTCGGCCAACCGCAAGCGGACAAACTCGGCATGCCGCTCAAGCTTCCCGCCGCCCACATGGCCCTGCCGGCGCGCTTCAAGTGAACCGGTCTGCCTGCGCAGCTTGATCAGATTATTCACAAAGCGAGGCGAAACGCGGAAATGGCGCGCAGCCTCGCGGTGACCATGGCCCTCATCAACATACGCAACAACACGCCGACGCAACTCAAGCGGTAGCGGCTTGCCCATCGCGGTCTCCTTTCAACCGCAATGAATCACGAACTCAAATCAAGGGGAATCCTGAATCCCTTAAATCGCGACAACGCTTGAGAAGCGTCGCACAATAGCTGAACGATCCAAAGGATACACAGCTGATCCTGCACATGCTGGATCCAGGCGACGCAACTCGCCACGGGCCGGCATCAACGATGTGCAGGAACGGCCGAAGACACATGAAGCGATCGCCAGGGCCAAGACTGAGATCCAGCACCGCATGCTGACGCAATACCTGCCGACTGTATTTTCCGCGATCGAACGCTTCCGGGAGGCGCTCGCTTCGGCGCCCGGTCGGAAGCGACGTCGATGTCGTAACCTTTCGGTCGCCTTCCGGATCGCTAAAACATCAGGCGCCGTAAACCGACATGCTTCTACAATCGACGTAATCGCTCTCGAATCCAGCAAGCTTCGTCAGGCCCTGCTGATCGAGCACGCGAACATGGCTTTTGCGGAATTCGAGAACCTTGCGCTCGCGCAGTTCCCGCAGCATTCGGTTGACATGAATGGGAGTGAGGCCGAGGGCGTCCGCGAGATCGTACTGGGTGAGAGGGCATTCATAACTGTGGCGGGTGACGGAGCCGATTCTTTCCAGACGCGCCTCCAGTTCGAGGAACAGATGCGCTGTCCGCGCCAAGGCGCTGCGCCGTCCCACGTTGGTGAGATGTTGAGCGATGACCGCTGCATTGTGCACGAGGGTTTCGACAACAAGGGAGAACAGACGGGGCGACTGCATAGCAGCTACGGTAAATGTCTTGGTCGAAGCCACCAGAACCGAAAGTTCGGCTTGAGCCACAAACGTTTCAAGAGCCCTGCCCGTATAGAACTGAGGTAGGACGATGTCGCCTGTCAGCGCAAAATCCAGGATCTGTCGCTGCCCGCCCGCGAGCTCATGAGAAATGCACCCCCAGCCCGACTCGACAATGAACATGCGATCGCAGGCCTCGCCCTGATTGACGATGACCGTCTCCGCTGGATAGCGCTTCGGCGTGAACCCAAGTGCCTTGATTAGCGCTGTCGGCGTCTTTAAATCCGACGTGCGACGGAATATTTTCGATTCCGTGCAACGACGGCTGTGGAGTGATGCCATGTACTACCCCCGCCCAAGAGCTACCTCCCATCTACTTCCCCAAAGGACTGTACATCAAATTTTATGGGATGAGTATCTGTTCCAAGGACCCCACTATTGGAAGATGTGACGATTAGATTTCTCGCTGGAAACGCACAGGTTCAGCCGGCTTGCCGACGCCAGGATTTTGAAATTTCTAGAGAGGCTCGGGAGATGATCTTCGCTGGCGGCGCGCAGGGCGCCGCGAGCCGCTCGTCCCCAGACGCAGTGATTCTGCGCGCGGACCTCGTCGTCGATGTCGAAGTTAACGCCGTACCAGCGAAGGATTGTTGCGTCTTCGTCGCGCAACGGTTCGAAGCGCGAATCGATCCAGCGATATTCGCAATCCTTCCGGCACAGCCGACCTCTGTGCTGGAGTGGCTCTCCCCAGGCAAATGACTTCTGAAGCACGGCCTTGACGCCCGCCTGGTCATCCGGATGGAACAACTCAACATGCGAGGCGAACTGCCGCGTGCCTCGCGGATCAGCAGCCTGAGCTCCCTCTCGCTCCTGCGTAGCGGTCTCCGCTTTGCGCCAGTCGTCTATGTTCTCCGTATGGCCATGCCAGCCGACGATTCGCCCCTGGTCATTGGGCGAGGCAACACCGGTATCGCGAAACCGCTGATAGGTGCCCATCGAGCCGGCGCAAATGCCTTTCTTCGATCATAGGTCTAGGCTGTGGCGCCATTGCGCCATGCTCGCCTCGACATCGTCGGGATGGACAAATCTCCGCCACCAAGAAAAGTCGTCGGCATCCATGATCGCGCGCATTTCCTCAACCGTGACGCCAATGTACCCAAGGGCTGCGGGAGTGAGAAACCGAAGGCGTCCGTCCGGACAGGCGGACCAGGCGATGCCCGGAATATCGGCAATGCCCGACCCGGCGCCCTGGTAAAGCGGGTCATAGAAGCTGATGGTCCCGAGGATTCTTACCACCAGCCAAAGTGCAAACGCCCGAAACAAACGCCGCGAACCGAGCAAGACCGTTCTCTGTGACGTATTCCGGCGACAGCAGGATAGCCGCTGACACCAAGCTGGCGGCTACTACGGCACCCAATCCCGCCTTTCCAGCCCATGCGGACGCAGGCAATTGCGACCACGACCAACAGGTCGGATGGCTCATGGGTTAAAAGCGTAACAAAAACGCATCCAACGCTAATCGCGGCAGCCATGGCGCGGCGCTGCCGCGATGAAGTTAGTTCCATCTGATGCCTTCTGGATCCGCTTCCCCGGCCGACCTGTCATCGTGGCCGCGTCTACTCAGTTCGCAAAGCGCCCCGTTTTTTACCGATTCTGCGACTGCTTTCCCGGCAGCCGAAGCCATCTTCAACTGGCACTGAAATAGGTTGGAAGCGGCTGACAATCGTTGAATGGATGTGAGACGGACCGCGCCTTTTTCTTCTTCATCATATTGGTCCGATGGACGTTCACAGTCACTTCGCTAAAACCAAGATCGACCGCAATCTCCTTTTATCGCGCCGGAGACCACGAATCCAGGGCTGAGGAAAACGACAACTTCTCCTATCTGACGTGACGGAAGCATTGAGGCCATGCAACACGACAAAGGATAATTAGGCATGGAGGTTTTTTTGACAGACTTAGCCTGAGTATAGGGCTCCATCTGGTTTGAGCGCTGCAGCCGTGCAGCAGCGTTGGAGGCGCCGAGGCGTAGGAGGCAAGCCGAAACTCCCATTGCCGCGCCGCGGCGCCCTCCGGGCAACAGAGTTAGTTGGAACTCGAATGAGCTTGCGCCCTGCGACTCGCCACGAGTTGCGCCGCAGCTATTGTCGCTACGCAACCCCCGACCAGGACATGCGTCCACATCGGCCCCTGCGCCGATCCGAAGCCGAGCAGAAATGGAGCGACCACCGCCCAGCACCCCAAGGTGAGGTTGGACCATTCCGTCCAGTCGCCGTAGCGGTAGAGGGCCACGGCAGAGCTGCACACAATCAGCGCGCCCACGACCCCAGCGTCCCAAGCCGCAGCAGGTAGCCCCACGAACATGATCGCGGCGAAGGCCAAGCCTGCGCCGAGAATAGGTTGGTCCATTCCAACCCTTGTTTGGTGCATCATTTCTCATTTTCATCTCCTTCTTCAGCCGTGCCACGGAGGTGGCCGGTACGCGGAGAATGGGGCAGTCCCAGGTACCCGCCAATTCTACGCAGGCACCTGTTCGTCGATGCTAAAGTCTAGGGCCTCCAGGCGCGCGCCGAGAAGGCTCACAACATGCTTCGCCTGCAGCTTCGGTACCGCGCGATCGTAAATGGCAAGATTGGTCGCCTCGTTGAGGCGCGAGGGATAAATGATCCCGTCGGGCTCAGATGGGTGTTCGTGAAACGCCAGTGACCACCGGCGTGCCAGGTTCTGGCGCTGTGCCCGAACGACATCGGTTGGCACACCCATCCGAACGGCATTGTCGCCTCTGAGATCGACCAGGCGTAGGTCTGTCGTGGTCGCGATCTCCGCATAGCGCCGCTGGGTCAGTTCCACCTCCTCTATTGGAAGATCGTCAAGGATTCCTTCGCGGCGATCGCGGAGCACGGTCTCGAGGAAGCACACCTTCAGGGAGTCACCGAGGTAAAGAACGCCAAACCGGTTAGCGTCAACGCGGCGTCGAGGATCGCTGAATCGGCTCGGCGACTTCCCGTATCCCAACGGATCGGGATAGGTGCTCCAGTAGATTCGACCGAATGTCCGACCCTGCGGTATGGTCTCGATTTCGAGCTTTGCACGCCCGAAATCGGGTGGAGGTGGAACGCCCGGCATTCAGTAGAAATCGCCCCTGGCCATGCCTTCCGCCGCGGCCAAAACCGAGGCGTCATCGCCTTGTTGAAGGGCTCGAAGGCCGGTCCGGCCATCGAGGGCGCCATGGCGCGACACCAGAAACCGATAGACGGCCCAGGCACTATTGCCCAACATGGCATGCAGCGCCGGCAATGCGCCGAAGGGACGACCGTCCTTGTCGAGTTGCCAGACAGGAAAGCGGAAACCGCGCTTGGCGCCATCGATCCCGAGCACCTGTCCGCTTTGCCGCCTGGCGTTGACCGTCACCCGCGACGTGCCGAGCAGCTTGGCAAAGGCATCCGCGCTCAGCATGTCCTCGCCGGCGACAATTTCGGCGACACGCTTGCGGCCACGCGCGCGCGCTCCGGCAAGAGCCGCCTCGAGATCGGCATCCATGCCCGTGTCCTCGACGGGAAAGATGTCGTCTGAGGCGATCGGTTGCTCTTCGACCGGCGTGATCGTCTGCGCATCAGCCGCCGCATCGACCTCTACCCGAAACGATACGCGATGGCCGATCTTGCGGCTGCGAGCGATCGCTTCCTGATAGCGTTCGAGCACTACCTTCTTGAAGACTGCCTGTGCCGGCAGCTTCGTGGTGAAACTCAGGGCGGCGACTGCCGCATGCGATGCGGTCCCGTTATGATTGCTGCGTTTTGGAGCGGCCATGATGAGAACCTCCTGCTATCACCCAATATGGTTGCAGATCGCAAGTTCGTTAAGTTCGATAATTTCGTAAAGTTGGTAGCAAATGGCTGCGGACTAAACAATTCCCCATGCCCGAAACCTTCCCCTGCCCGTCATCTCGCGCAGGCCAAGCTCGCCGATCAGGTTGAGCGCCCCCTGCTTTGTCACCTTTAGCCGCTCCTGGATCATGCCCGTCGAGACGAGCGGCCGCGATATGACGAGCTCGACCAGGCCGGGCAGTTTCGAGCTGGCGCGTCGTTGTTTGAGCCGCCGTTCCATCTGGCTTTTGGCCAGCACCAGCCGATCGTGTTCCTTCAGGCCAGCCACTGCTGCGTCGTGAATGGCATCGAGCAAGGCGAGCAGCCGATCGCCGCGATTGCGCGCCCGCCGCCGCTCGCGCGGAATGTTTTTCGCCCCGAGATGCAGGCTGGCGAGATGGTGGGCGGCGAGCCCTTCCTGGCGCAGCAGCGCGGCAACCAGCAGTGGCCCGAGCCACGTGGCATGCTGCAGCACCTCGATGTCCGACCAGGCTTCGAGCAGGATCGCCGCTTGTAGGACGACTGGCAGATCGCGCGTCCTGGCGATCACAGCCTGCCATTCAGCCAGCCGCTCTTCTTCATTCCAGTCGAGATCGTAAATCAGGTCCGGCCGGTCGTCGGGGCGCGCCGCTTTCGCCGGCACGTCGGCGCCGCTGAGAATCTTCGACGAGCGCGCCAGGACGGCATCGATCTCGGCAAATTCTTCGGCCAGCAGATCGGCCTCAGCGTCATCGCGATCGTCGGCTTCCACAGAGGCAGTTCCAGCCCCCTCCCCGTCCCGGCTTTTTTGGCTCGCCGCCGGCATGGCGCCGCCGCGACCGGTCAGCGCCAAAAAACCGTCGCGGCTGAGCGCCCAGTCCGGCTTTTGCGCAAAAATCCGCCGGCGGGTTCGCAGCACCGCGTGCGCCCGGGTGAGTTCGTGGGTCGGGGTGCGGATGTCCATGTGGGCATCGTGCAGCACGAGGTCGTCGATGTGGACGAGTTCGCCCTCGAGCCAGAGCGCGGAAGCCGCGTCGGCAAAATGCTGGCGCTCGACAAAGCCGTCGCGGACCGGCGAACGGGCGACCCGCTCGTCGAGGCGGACCAAAACCGCGGTCGCGCGGGCAACCGGCCCGATCAGGGTTTCCAGGGGCAGTTTGTCGAGCGTGTAAGCCATTGTTTTCATGATGGCTGATTCGCGTTGGTCAAGCTAGTGGGCGTCTACCTGGACTTACGTCGTATTTCTTCAGAGAGAAATAACACTATCGATAATCACCTCTTATCGATAGTGATGGCTTTGGCAGCCAAAAGGCGCTAGATTCGGCGCAAAGCACGGCCACGAAGGCCGTGGAATCCGCCTGGAGGGCCCCCATTGATGCCAAAAACCTCCCCCCGCGCCGGCGTTCGGCAAAAGAACACAGAACTGGTGGCGCGGCGCGCCGAAGCCCTCGACCCGCTCGATTCCGTGCTGCCCTTCGACCGTCGCGATTTTCTCGCCGGGCTGTTGACCGACGACGACGTCGAGACGCTGCGCCATCTGGCAAAAGAAGGCATCGGCGACAATTCCCTGCGGGCGCTGGCCTCCGACCTCGGCTATCTCGAAGCCTGGTCGCTTGCCGCGACAGGACAGCCGCTGCCGTGGCCGGCGCCGGAGGCGCTGCTGATCAAATTCGTCGCCCACCACCTCTGGGATCCTTCTCGGCGCGATCTCCTGTCCACGCACGGCATGCCGGAGGACGTGACTGCGGCGCTGAAGGAGGAGGGTTTGTTGCGGGTTGATGGCCCGCATGCGCCCTCCACGGTGCGCCGGCGGCTGTCGAGCTGGTCGACCCTGACCAAATGGCGCGGTCTTAGGGGAAAATTCAACGCGCCGGGGTTGCAAAGCGCGATCAAGCTGGCGGTGCGCGCCAGCGCCCGTCCGCGCGGCCGCAAAAGCAAAAAGGCGGTGACCGCCGATATTCTCGCCGCCCTGCTGAAGGCCTGCGCCGGGGAAAAACTCGTCGATCTGCGCGACCGCGCCCTTCTCATCACCGCGTTCGCCTCCGGCGGCCGCCGCCGCAGCGAAATTTCTGCTCTGCGGGTAGAACAGCTGGTCGAGGAAGACCCCGTGCCGGCCGATCCGAAGGCTTCTGGCGGCGACACACTGCCGTGCCTTAGGATCCGGCTCGGCCGAACCAAGACGACGCAGGCCGACAGCGACGCCTTCGTGCTGCTGGTCGGCCGGCCGGTGCTGGCCTTGAAAGACTGGCTTGAGCGGGCCGCTATTACGGAGGGCGCCGTGTTTCGCGGCATCGACCGCTGGGGCAATCTCGAAAAACGCGCTTTGACACCGCAGGCCGTCAACCTGATCCTCAAACGCCGCGTCGCCGAGGCCGGGCTCGACCCGCAGGCCTTCTCAGCCCACGGGCTGCGCTCCGGCTATCTCACCGAAACCGCGCGTCGCGGCATTCCGCTGCCCGAAGCCATGCAGCAGTCGCAACACCGCTCCGTCCAGCAGGCGTCGAACTACTACAATGACGCCGAACGCACGCTCGGGCAGGCGGCGCGGGTGATCACATAGTCGTAGCTGATTGAAGTTGCTTGTCAGTGAGACGCCGCAGGTGAACCGCGCGTTTGGTCGATCTCACCACTTTCCCCAGTCAGGGCTCGCAGAACAGCTTCCGGCTCCCGCTCCATGATCCGAAGCAGCGTGCGCGCAGCGCCACTGGGCTGCCTCTTCCCCTGCTCCCATTTCCTGTAGCCCGACGGACTGGTCCCGAGGACGGTCGCCATCTGGTCCTGTGTAAGGTCCAGCCTCTTGCGGATCGCCTTCGCATCAACTGTGCCGACATCAACCGCATGGGCCTGCATTCCCGGAACGTCCTTGCCCTGAGCGTGAGCCAGCGCCTCGGACATCGCCTGGATCAGGTCCGCTCCGAACTTCGTCATCTCGCTCATATCTTGCTCCTGTTTGCTGCTTTGATCGCTTTCGCGAACGCGGCTACGGCCTTGGCCTCTTCCGGCTTCAAGTCGGTCTTCTCGTTCTTTCCATATGCAAGAAGCGCATAGATTGGCGCCTCATCGCTGTACCAGTAGTAAATCACGCGGGCTCCACCGCGTTTGCCTTTTCCCTTGGCGGCGAACCGCAATTTGCGAACACCACCCGCACCGGGAATTTCATCCCCCGCCTGGGGGTTTGCCGCCAGGAAATCGATCAGTTCCCTGCGCTCCTCTTCGGTGAAAAGTTCAGCAGCCTGCTTGATGAAGAGCGGCGTCTCGGCGACAGTCTGCATGCTGCTCCTTATAACCCATTGGGTTAGTAAATGGCTTGAGCAAAGGAAAAGTCAAGGAGTTTTGCGAGACTTGCTACCGCAGACGCCTCCAACTGATCGTTTATTGATATCTTCGGTGTTTGTACAAACGCCTCTTTCCCCTGCTGAAAGACGCCGCAAATGGCCGGTGAAGCGCAAGATCGACGCTCCGGACGACCAAGAGGCCGGCAAATCGGCTACGCGCGCGTGTCCACGGACGAACAAGCGACGGAAGCGCAGGAGATTGAGCTGCGATCGGCCGGTTGTGACATCGTCGTTCAGGAACATAGATCGGGCGCGTCGAGAGCTCGCCCGGCCCTACTGCGGTTGATGAGCGACATCGGCGCCGGCGATGTCTTGGTCGTCGTGCGTCTCGAGCGCCTTGCGCGCTCGGTCAGCCACCTTCTTCAGGTGATCGAGGATCTGACTGAGAAGGGCGCGCGCATTTCCGATCTCTGCGAGATCCAATCGACACGTCGACGCCACAGGGCATGTTTTCGCTACAGGTACTCGGCGCCGTTGCGCAGCTCGAGCGTGCCCTGATTTCGGAGCGAACCAAGGCCGGCATCATCGCTGCACGATCCAAGGGGCGACTGCCAGGCAATCCTGGTATCCGGGAGCGCAGGCCCGAAGCCCTGGCGAAAATGACCGCGTTACAAAAGGCGGCTTATGGCCGACGGCTACGGTCAACTATGAACCAATGGCTTCCGACGGTCCGCCGGATGCGACCAGACCACAACTGGGACGATATCGCTCGGGTCCTGAACGAGCGCGGCTTCGACTGGACGCCTGAACGACTGCGGCGGGCAGTGAGGTGGCTCGTCACCGAGCACCTGGCCGAATCCACACTGCTAAAGCGGGCGTCTCCTCTGCCTCCCGAAGATCGCCTGATGACTCTTGTGGCAGGGATTTCGCAGTCTAACCCAGATCTGTCGCTCCGCGACATCGCTGGCCAGCTCGAGCGTCTGCATGAGCGAACCCCACGAGGAAGCGCAAAATGGTCTGCCTCATCAGTCAAGAACCTGCTCGATCGAGCCCGCCGGCTTGGACTCGCCGCCGAACTACCCGCGAGCTGACCGTCATCCCGCTGCAGAACAGTCCTCAGTTTACGGTCCGTGGCTGACGCTCAACATTCCCGAGCCGCTTGTACGCGGCCCAGGCATCAGCTGGAACAGCGCTGCCGGCCCGCGCCAGCCAAGCCGCTCGATCGGTTTCGGCGAGTGAGTTCCACCACACCATTCCGGCGGTTTCGTCGGGCGTCGGTTCCTGGTCCTGTTGGTTTTTCATGCCTTCGATGCTCTCATAAGACGGTCGTCCCGACAAGCGCTGCAGCCACCGTCGATCGAAGCCGCCCGGCTGATCAGATCCGCGCCCTGGCTTGTCGAGGCTGCGGCGCAACGCATCGCTGATTTCCAGCCGGGATTCGGTACGCACAACCTTGCCTGCCGTATCAAGATCGGCGGCAGCGGCTTCAGCTCCGGTTCCGGTCGTCTTCGACGCGTCAAGCTTGGCCCGCAACAAGGCCATCACCATCGGCCAGACCGAGAACTTTCCGACCTTTGCTCGATCTGTCAGGCTGCGCAAATAGCCGCCGGCGCTGTTGATCTGGTCCTGCCGCTGGTAGATCGCGGCAATGGTAATCGCCGCCTGCTGCTCACCCATTGCCGTTCGCGCCTCCTCCCAGGCGCTCGGGCTGACGCCCATGGACGGTCGGGCAACCTCGGCCGCGGCCAGAAATTCACGCCAGTTGCGGATTCCGCCGCCGCCCTTCACCAGCCAAAGCATGTTCGGGCAGGCATCCAGCACGATCCCTAGCGGCAGTTCGCGTTTCGGTAGGCTCCGTTCGTTGTCGGTGTCCGCAACGTTGGCACCCGCTTCATCTTTATTTCCTAAGCCGCTTTCAGATTCAAATTTAGAGTCTGGTTTTGAATTCTGTATGTGGCGCCCATTTTGGGACTCATTGGCGTCCACTTTCTGTGTTTTTACAAATGATTCCAATGCTTCACGCACCTCAGCCCAAAGGCCTTCAAGTTCTTCGGCAATCACCTCGAGAGTCTGCCTAGGTGCAGTGCGTGGTATCTGACCAACAATCGCCTGGTAGGCCTGCTGAACCCTGCCCCAGTTCGCCGGCACGCCTTCCTCAATGCCGGTGTCGATCATCTTGACGATGTCACGCCGGCATATGGTAAGCCGCTCCTTAACGAGACGAAATGCCTTCTTCTCAGATCTGACCGCATCCGCAAGATCCTTGAACTCCTCAGCGCGCGCGACGATCGGCGAGATGTCAAAGCCATAGGCTTGCTCGATCTCGCCCGCCTGCCCTTTCCGGGCGAAGCGCTTGCCGTTTGGGCTGTCCCGACGGATGATCAATCCACACTCGACCAGAACGGCCAGGTGTCGCCGTAAGGTCGTTGGGGGCATGCCATTGGCGCGGCGGATCAGCTGCTCGTTGGATGGCCATACAACCAGTTCGCTGTCGCCATAAAGCGCTGTCTCCGGATGGAACGACAACAGCGCGTCGAGAATAGCCAAAGCGCGATCGGTGGCGCCCAGAGCGATCCTGGCGTCCTTGATATCTTGGAAGACATGCCATTTGTGGACGATCGCGTCCTTCGGCACGGCCCTTGCGGTGACTTGGCTTGAAATCATGCCAAGCGTCATCGGCCGCCGCCCAAAGGGCGTCGTCGCAATATTCGTCTCCATTTTCTTTCACCCTCGATTAGGCAAAAGAAACCTGCTCGCCAAAACGACGCCAATGACTCTTGACAGTGATTCGTGGAGATGCGATTCTGAGAGTGCTTAGTTCAGAGAGAGGCTTCCACGGCTTGCCGTTCGGGGGCCTTTTTCTTTTGCGGTTTCAGACTCCTTGTTTCGTGACGGACTTCCGAAAGGCCTCAAACAGGTCGTCCAGTTGTCCGGCGATAAACGCTGCGAAACGCGATCCGTCAGCCTCTCCCACGGCAATCATGGTAGTTTTTCCGTTGTCTTTGAGGCTGACGCTGACTGTTTTGTCTGGAGCAGCCCAGGATTTCATAGCAATCTTGGGCTTTGATGGCTTGGCCGGACCCGCAGGTTCTTTGATCGCATTATGATCCGATGGAAGCGTCTCAAGCAGAATAATGAATCTGTCGTCGGACGTCGCCTCGCGGAATTTGTTTTTGCGAATAAGATCGAAAGCTTTTGCGAGTGAGCCGTCTATGGAATAGCGGTTCGAGAATTCCTGCCATCGTCCTCGACCAATCCCGGGAGCTTTACCGATCGATTGCAGTATCTCCTTGTCGACCGATGAGGCGATTTTGATCATCTCGGAGACATGCGATTTTCCTGTCGACAGCGAAGCGCAGATGGTGTCCCGTTTGTATCCCGCTTCCTGCTGCGCAAGTGCAAAAGCGCACTTCTCAATGTATGAAAGATCCTCTCGAGCGGTGTTTTCTTCGCCTTGGAAAATGACTGCTTGTTCATCAGTTAACTCGCGGACGGCCGCTTTGAATCCGATCCCAAGCTGCTTAGCTGCCGCTAATCTTCTGCGACCATAGACGATTTGAAACTCGCCATCCTTGCCTTGTACTGGCCGAACCAATCCAGGCACAATTTGACCGCGCTCCCGCATGGATTCAGTGATCTCAGCAATGGCGGAAATCTCGTAGGAGTCATCATATCGATCGGTGATAGACGACGGCCGTATTTTGTCGGGATCGAGTTCAATGATCTGTTCGCCTGACTTCAGTAACTTGTCGGCGATATCGCTACGCTCTTGCATTTGGCGAACACCAGCCGCGACCTTCATCAGGTGCGGGGATGACGTGCGGCGGCTGACGCCCTCCTCCGAATTGTCCTCCCCGAGTTGCTCCAAAACAGCAGCAAACATGCCCTTAGAATCTTTACGGCTCACTGTTCACGCCTCCATGCCATTGTGATGAGGCTTTCTATTTCCGCGTTCGCGGCATTGATCGATTCGATTGCACGATCATAAGTTTTAGGTGACGAAAACCTCGATCGTTGCACTTCATAGAGGCTCTGCTTCCAAGTGAGAGCGTCCGCAACCGCAGTGGATTTGGAGACTGAATTCAGGAGTAAATCCTCGCCAAACACTTGGCGCATTAGGGCCTGCATGTTGGCTTGCGGGTGGTCGTTGGCCTCAAACTTTGTGATGAGGAATTTGGCGAAATCCCAACGTGCGCCTGCACCAGCCTCATCCAGGATTTGCATATAAGATGCGGCCAGCTCCAAAAACTTCCCTGTGGAGTCGACATCGAGCATGTGCGCTGGAACTGGGATTAGGACCCCGGTAGCGGCAGTGAGCGACGAAAGTGTCAGGAAATTGAGTGACGGCGCACAGTCGAGAAGAACGATGTCGTAGCTATCGACGATCTGTTCGAGGGCCTGTGACACTCGAAGCAGAAAACTGGTTCCACCGCTCTTGCGCATCTCAAGGGTAACGGCCGTTTCGAATTCTGTCAGCTCAAGACCGGCGCAGATGACGTCGAATCCGATGATATGCGTCTGATGAATAATCTTTTCCGTTGGCACCGGGTCATCAAACCGAATCGCTGAGTAAAGGGTGTCACCTTCTCGGTAGTCAAATCCGGGTAACGCTCCTTGCAGACTTGTTAACGACGCCTGGGGATCCATGTCGACTGCGAGAACGCGATATCCACGTAGTGCCAACCAATGACCCAAGTGAATAGTGGTCGCTGTCTTGGACGATCCACCTTTGAAGTTCGTGATCGCGATGATCTGGCAATCCTCGCCTTTAACACGACGAGGATTGATCCATTTCTTCCGTGCCTTTTCCGCCAGGTGCATCCGAAGGTCCAGCACCTGCTCCACAGAATATAGGCGCTTTCCGGCGGTCGTTGTCTCTGGCTCAGGTCCCTGCCCTTTTAAGGAGACCTGCCGTATGTAAGCTTCGGTCACTCCTAGCAATGCTGCCACTTCCGTCGAAGTGAATTTGCGCATCGTACGAATCGCATCAGGAGGATACTGAGCCAGCGAAAGATTGTTCAGTGCCTTCTCGAGTTTCGTCGAAAAGGTATTCATGAACTGAAGGCTACTTAGATGCCGCGTCACCCAGATTCTCCTCTTGCACCCAGCGCCTATTGATAGCGACTGTGGTTAACAAGCTGTTAACGCCACGCCAACTACGCCAACTTTTCGAATTACGCGGTTTTTCCGTTACTGGAGGTATGCCCGATTCGGAGAATTCGAGCAAATGGACACAGGGCAGTTCCCAGCTGGGAACTTTTCTTTATCGCTGGCTTCTCTGTGCCGTCAAAGTTGCGCATCAGGCATTGAAAAAGACCGCTATGAAGTTGGTTACGCAGCATGGGGGCACGGGAGAGCCCCGTTGCCCGTTTTGTTCTCGTAGATAGTCGACGTTGGTGTACCCGGTTGGCCTTTGGCTTCCGCGTACGGCGGCGAGCGACCTACAGAAGCGCAGGTAGGTTTCGGCGCATGGAGAGATCCCCCCTCCCCCCGCTTTGGCGCGGCGGCGAAATTCCCGTTGTGACGGAGGCACTGAGTTCGCGCAGTCCTATGGGAGTCGCAAATACCACCGCCGGCGCGATCGCTTCCGCGTCAATCTAAATAAGGCGTCAGGATTGTAGAGTGCGGTACGCTTTGCGTCGGAGACGATGGGTTGTGTTTGTGATGCAGCCATGCCGCGCCGCTTCCGATGTCACTTCGGTGATCGCCCCAGGCTGACAAGTTAGACGCCCACTGCCCCTACCCTGCAACGAGGCATTCCTTCCGGGCCGAGCGACCCTCGCGAATGGCAACTCAGCGGCTCGGACCTGTCGCCAGGCGTGCCACGCGATTTGACAGCAATCAGCACCGTTTGGCACGTAGGCGTCCTGTCCACGCGCACTTTCCTCCAGCGTCGGGCAAGAGGCTCCTGCAGTCGCCAGGCAACTTCCCTCGGGGGCCAGTCCACGTGTCGGCGAAGGATCCTGGAGAACTCATCGAGAAGCAAACTTCTCCCACAACCCGTACTTTGAGTTCCCAGCTGGGAACAGCTCTTCAAGTTGGAGGCTTGCGACCGCACCAATAAACCTTGGAAACCCATCAACATGATGGTTGGATCTGTGGCGCCGGGGTGGATTGGCGCATCCAGAGTCACCTGCGGCTGGGGGGCGCTCGTCAACCTCGGCAGAGTACGGCGAGGCCGGCACGCAGCGAGTGGCCCGAAAACTTTGGCCGCGCTCGCCCTCGGAAAGATCACCGCGCACGCCGGCGGCCAAGGCCGCGCGTTTGACCAGCCGCGCCACCTCCTGATCGTTGAGCCGCTCGGCGCCCACAGCTTTGCCCTGCCCCGTGACGCGGCGGAAGAGGGGGCCATGCGCGATGCGGGCCAGCTTCAGCCAGGTCTGCAGGGCGACGACCGGTCAGGTGGCATCGGACGAGCCGCGGCCAATCTCGACCTCGCGCCAGCCGGTCTTGCCTCGCAGCGTAACCAGCACGCCCTTGTCCGGGAAAAATTCAATCCAGCCGCACCCGTCCTCGGTTTGATCGCGCGCAACATCGAGGCCCACGATTTCGGAGCGGCGCAAGCCGCCGGCGAAGCCCAAAAGCAAAATGGCGCGGCCGCGCAGACCGCGCAGCGTGCCTCGATCGAGCGTTTCCAGCATGGCGACAAGATCGTCGCGCAGGATGGCTTCCTTTTGACGGGGAGGGGAGGCGTGTTTATTGCGGATACCGGCGAGCACGGTGGCGATATGCCGGTCCTTCCGGTCGAGCGGTTGACCGCGTTGCGTATAGTTCCAGGTCAGCGACGACAGGCGGCGCTCAATGGTCGACACAGACTTTTTGTCCCGTTCCGATCCTGAGGCCTGGGCCGTGATGTAGAGGCCGACGACTTGTGGATCTGGCGGCAGCGGATCAAACGCTTGGCGCCGGCACCAGGCGCAAAAAATCGCGCGCGGTCGGCCAGCTTTTCGAGATGGGCAGGCAGTGATGCTTGTCGCGAGTCGAGGACCTGCGTGGGAGGGGAGGGAGCCTCATCCGGGTGCCCCATTTCCATGACGACGTCGACAATGTCAGGCAGGTCGCTGGTGTCGACCGCGTCCATGGGCGTCATGAAATTACTGGGACTGCCCATCGAAACTCTCGATCATTTGAATGTCACAGCGGTGCGATTCTTAGAGCCCCAACGTGCGACCAAAGCGCCCAATTGTCCACCGCGAGGTGCTTGACCAATAGCTCCCGAGATTTGCGCCGGTCGCGTACGACCACACGCTGGGTCGTGCTATAGCATGACTGGGCGACGGACCATCTCCGATCCAGTGTTGACCCTCCTAGGGCCCTCTTTCTCAGTGCCGATCCTTGCCTTCATGTTCAACATCCCTTATGTTTCGTTCAACAGGAGAACCCAAGATGAGCGTACGTGGCGCAACGGCAGCCGAAAGCGAGGAGCGGATCGCCCACACCCGGAACCGTCTGGTGCTTGAGCAGGCGAGGGCGGTCGGCCTTCTCGGCGCGGCCAAGAACACACGCCTTTCCGGGAGGGTGCCGTCGGAATTGATCGAGGCGGCAAAGAAGCGCGCTCATGTGAGTTCCGACACCGAACTGCTGGAGCTCGCCTTGTCGCGACTAGCCCTCGAGGACGATTTTGGCGCCCGGCTCGTCCGCCGCAAGGGCAGCATCTCCGCGGACATTGATCTTGGCGTTTGATCTCAGGAGCGCACTGCGTTCCCTCAAACCACAGCGGCGTGCCGGGGGGCTGGAACGGCGGCCGGATTCCGCTCTGTCCTGGGCAGGTGATCAGCCGCCTGTCGGCGGTGCATTGCTTCTCGACACGAGCGTCTATCTGGATGTCCTGCAGGGGCGCACGCCTGAAATGGTCGATGACCTTTTGACCTATCGGCTCTGTCAGCACTCGGCGGTCTGCCTTGCCGAGCTCAGCCATTTGTTCGGCCGGCTCGATCCGGGCCATCCCACGACGAAGTCGGTCCTTAAAGTGGGTGCGGACACGATCGAAGATATTCCAGCGCACCGGCTGCATGCACCCGACGCCACCGTCTGGGGACGCGCCGGCATGCTTGCCGGCCTGCTGTTCCGGCTAAGCCGCCTGCCGAAAGGGGAAGGGCATGAACGCCGCTTCCTCAACGATGCGCTGATCTTTCACCAGGCCGGTCTGCTGGGCGCGACGGTCCTGACCGGCAATGTTCGGGATTTCGACTACCTCAACCAGCTTGCTCCGTCGGTGCGTGTGATCTTCTACCGGCCGGTGACAGACTTGCGCCCGCAGGGTTGAAAGCGTCTGTGGCAGATATGCTTGCCAAAAGCGCCGCCATGATTCATCGCGTTTTCAATGATTCTGCGTCCCAAACCCTCTCCACGCCACCATGGCACCCTTGCCGGTGCTCCTTCGACGGCGCCGATGGCAACGGTGCCGGCCTGGCTGCGCCGGGCCATCGCGGATGCGCAAAGCCTTACGGCAAAAGATGTTGAGGACGTCGCGCTCACCGCAGGCGCCACCATCGGCGCGCTCGATGCGGTGGTCCGCCGGCAGGAGCGGTGGGCTGGAGCCTGGCGGCAACGCCTCGCGCTTGCGGCGGCTGCGGTGACGGCACGGCAAGCCGGCCGCGTCGAGAATGAAGGCGCGCTGCGCAATGCCGTGCTGCTCACAAGGCCCGGCGACAATGTCGGGCCCGCCGGTCTTTTGCTGATTGCCAGGCGCCGGCTGGCCGGCACGCCTGCCGAGAAACTGCTGACCGAGGCGAGCATCGGCGCGGTGCTGGATGACCTCGGTCTCCGCCGCGACGACGAGGTGGTCAGCGACCTGGCGGACGATCTTCGACAGCTTTCCGCAGGTATCGGAATGGTCGGCATGCTGACCGGCGCGTTCACGGCGGCCGAAAGATATGGTTTCGCACGAGCCTTCGGTTGCTGGCTCGCCGACGCCCTGCTGGCGCAGCGGCTGGGCTGGGCACACGCGGTGCCGCTGCTGGGCGCTGAAGCGGCCTTGGGCGCAAGCGCCCGCCCGCGCCGATCGGCAGCCGGCTCTGCGGCGACAGACATTGAGACAAATCCTGAGCGTGCCAAAAGTCTGCTTGCCGCGCAGGCGCGCGTCATCGATCTTTTCGCCGAGCTCGAGGGCCGCGCCGATCGGCTGCTTGCCATTGCGCCAAAACTCAGGGCCAAGGCGGCGGACATTGTCGTCGAAAAACTGCTGTCCGACGACGCGACCGTCGCATCCGAAAGATCGCCGGCATGAGCGACCGCGGTCTGCGCCGGCTGTTTTTCGGTCTCGACACGCTGCGCGACCTGCCCGACTTTGAGGCGTTGGAGGATGCCGTGCTGCTCAGCAAGGAAAAGTTGTTGGCAGGCAACATCGCACTCGCGATTGAGCATCATGTCGCTCCTGGCCGCCACCCAAATTCCGAAGCCCGCTGACGAACAGGCGTTCGAGCGTGCCTCTGTCGCGCTATGTCGAGGTTTGCTCTGCGATCAGAGGAACGGCAGGCGCGGCGTGGCCAGCGTCAAAATGGTGTCGATCTGTTTGGCGTACGCAAGATCCGGCACGTCATGTCGGCATTCAGTGCAAGCTGAAGGGCGATGGACAAAGTCTGACGGAGGATGACATACGCGACGAAGTTCGCAAGGCTCTGACATTCAGGCCGGAGCTCAAAGAGTATTTCATCGTCACCACTGCCCCTGACGTGTTGCCCTTCAGGAGCTGGCGAGGCAGCTCGCCGTTGAGCAGAAGGCGAACGGCCGATCAATCTTGATCTATGTTTGGGGCTGGAACGCACTAAGGAGCGGATCAGTGAAGACGCCGTCGCCCGAAGCAGTTCGACCCGGACTACGGCGCATTCAGCGAGAAAATCTCGAGAGCGTCGGACAAGTCGCACTCGTCCAAGAGGACATCAAGGGTCGTCTTGGCACCAGGCTTGCGCAAGTCGACGCTAGGCTCGCTCGCTTCCAGGACGATAACCGCTGGTTAGTAAACCCGACTCGCGGTAACTGTCGTCTCCGGGTTTCAGGGAAAAGGCGGAATGAACCGGGATTTGTGGGAGACGGGTTTTTCCTCACTGCCAAAGTGGACGTGTCCGCACTGCCAGAAGGGCTCGTTGCATACGATGCCGGGTTTTCCTCGCGTCGAAGAGACCGAGTATTCCAAGGAAGAACAGAACCATCCTGATTCCGAGCCGGACTGGACGGTGGAGCAGTTCGTGGCCCTGATGAAGTGCGAAACCCCGTCATGCGGTGAGGTTGTGGCCGTTGGCGGCAACCGCGCTGCATGGCTGCAAGAGGATTGCGAGCATCACCGTCAGTATTGGGAAAGCACGCTGGTTTGCGCTTTCGTGCGTCCGGCTCCCCACATCATACCCGTTTCCAAGAAGCTGCCGCCTGAGGGTGCATCGCAGTTGAAGAAGGCCTTTGAGCTGTACTGGCTGGATAAGGCTGCTGCTGCCAACCGCCTGCGTATCTTCGTGGAGCGGCTGATGGACCACTTTCAGGTGCCGCTAAAGGGCAAGGGCAACAAGACGAAGAATCACACCCTTGATCTTTCAGAACGCATCGAGGAGTTCGACAAAATGAAGCCCGGCCACAAGGACGCGCTCAATGCCCTACGGCACGTGGGGAACTACGGCAGCCATGAAGGGCAATCGGACACGCAGGCGCTGCTGGATTGCTTTGAGCTGCTGGAGGACGCACTGGCCGAGCTAATTGATGAGAAGACAGCGATGCTGGCGGCAAAAGCACAGAACCTCATCCAGAATAAGGGGAAAGTGGGCTGGTAGGCGTTCGTGAAGCACCACGATATTCCGCAGTTCTATCTTGTGCCGTAGGTCAACCGACAAACCGATAATAAGCTGACGGAATATGCCGTCTCAGGTTCGCATGAGCAATTCCCCCGGCTGGAATCAAGCGTCGGGGCCAGACCGGCATCTACATCTGGGAAAGCGAGCAACATCTCCTGGAAGGCTTCAGGTCGCTCCGCCTCCTGGCTGGGCTACGGCGCGCCGCATATGGCAGACATCGAGCTGCAGTGTGGCATGGATGTATATCGGCTGCGGTTTGAGCCGGTGGAGATGGTTTCGATTCGCCGACAGCCGCAGAAGCCGGAATCTAGAACTCGGCCGTCTCGACCAGGCAAAGGATCAAATGGAGCGCCGCCTGAGGAATCGCCGGTCGTCGAGCAGCTTTCCCGATATTCCGGAGCTTGTTCTCGCGTCCGATCGTTTCGACTGTAATGATTGCGAAAGCAGCTAAGGTGACGCGGGGCGCCTCGATCTCGTGAGCGAGCTTGGTTTCCGCGAAATGACGGGCAGTGACGGTATAGAGGATGGGGAGTTCTTTGAGGCAATGAGGCAGGCAAAACAGCGAGCTGCGGCGAAGAAACAATGGTACGAAACGTTGACAGCGGGTGAGCGCGTCGTCGCTGATGTGGCAGAGCGTCTTTTCAATAGATTCATCAAGCCGGCGAGGTTGCCGATCCGGGTCAAGCGTAAGGTCAAGTCCAGACACAAGCCGATCTCCAATCCCAATACAGGATCGGCAACCTCACAGATCGCGACCACTCCCGAAAGGTGGTCCGGAAAAACCGCTCTGATGTCCGCTGTCAAGGTTTGGAACGCAGGAGGTCGCCCGTTCCGAGGAACGGCTGCTCATTCTGATGATCGCGCATGGGTGGAGGCGGAACTGAAGGACGTCGGTGATCCAGCTCTGATGCGCGGGTTGGCTACCGCATTCCCGATTGTGCGTCCGGGGCTGTTCCTATCTTACTGCGGGCGTCGGCCATATTGCCGGCCACAAAGCGTTTGACGGGCATTTCCCCTGCCGGGTCCCGCCTCCGCCTATGCGCGAGATGAAAGCCGTCGCAGGTCTACGACCTGATCGCCTGGGCCTCCCTTGCAACGGCCCACATGAAGCCGGCCAGTTCAGGGGCGATCGCTGTGCACACCACCGTTGTCCTCTTGCCTCGTCCGCTCGACATTCGATGGCGGGCGGTCAGCCGTGTTTGAGCCTTCCATGCGATCTCGTGCACCTTCGGTGGTGCTTGTTCCAGCCGGTACAGCTTCGTCTTGCCGACTTTGGGCGGATGCCGGTAGGTCCATGCACTCTCGACCAGCATATGGCGAACGCGGCCGTTCCCCGCCTTGGTGATGCCGCTCCGTCTGACTGTCTCGCCCGTCGATCGTTCGCCGGGAACGAGGCCAAGATAACCCATGAGCTGGCGCGGGCTCTCGAACCGCTGTACGTCGCCAACCTCGATGGCGAATGTCACGGCAACGATCAGTCTACTCCCCTCAGGGTCTGCAGCGCCCGCACGATCGGCGCCAGGGACCAGGTCGCAACGAACTCCTCGATCACACCCCCAATTCGCTCCACTCGCTCTTTCGAGACGCGGACTGCTTCGACCATTTCCTGAAGCGCGATCTGATGCGCCGGGTGTTCGAACGATTGCTCCTGCAGCCAGCTCAGATAGCGCATTGACCAGCCCTTCCTGCGAGGATAGATACGCCCGTGCTTGAGCATGAAGGCGCTCACATGCTGCCGGTGGACGCGAAGCGTCTCGACTGCGGCCGCCCGGGCGCGGACGAGATCACGCATGGCTTCGTGACCTTCATCAGGGACCCACACTGCCGTCAGTTCGCTGGCGCGCAGGCAGTCGAGCCAACGCAAGAGCATCCCGGCGGTTCGTCTTCACCCGATCGCCGGGCTTCCTTGGGATCAGCGATGGGGCGACCACCATGCATTCATGGCCGAGCGATCGGATCAGCCGATAGAGACCGTAGCCGGTTGGGCCGGCCTAGTAGCAGAAATGCACCCGATCGAAGTTGGTGGCGATCCGCCGGATAACTCGGCGCATGCTCTCATTCAATTGCGTCGACCTCGCCGAAGACGCGAACCTCTCCTTCCCGGCCAGCGTCCGAAATCGCGATGGCGTTCCTCAGCTTTGCGACATCGATTCCGACAAATGCTTCCCTATAATCTGCCACGGCTCGTCCTCCTGTGATGAGGATCGGCTCGGCCCGCCCGAGCAACCCTCGGACGCGCAGTGTAGGGCGAGCCACCTCACCGACAGAGGCGGACATACGGTATCTAACAGCGGCTCAGTGGGTTCAATGGATGGAATTCGGGTAAGCACTTTCGGGAGCCGCCGGCGGCAATCATGCGTCCCAGCCGTGCCGGCAGTTCCATAGATGCGGGTGTGGCCCGATCCAAGCATTTCTCCTTCAACGGCGTGAAGGCTCCGCCATTCTTGGCTGCATGCCACACCGCCGGCAACCAAAACGTTGCAACAAATCCTTTCAACTAAATTCACAGAATCTTTGCAACCGCAGGGCGCCGAAAAGGGTACCTTCATCGCAAGTCTCAGGGGGCACGGCCAAAAAGCTGATGCCCATCTGAACTCTGACCGCCGCACAGCTCGCAACAGAAGGTCAACAGCAATGGGAAGAAGAGCAGTCATCCTGGTTGAAGGCGGTCCATGGGGTTGTTGTCAGCTATACGTCCAAGCGGCCCAGCGTCTTGGTCTTCATCCAATTACCCTGTCGGCTAATCCAACTTGCGACGACTACCTTGTGACAGAAGGGACTGAGGCAATTCGCGTCGATACAAGTGATCTCGATGCGCTGATCCGCGAATGTTCCCGGATACGTGCGACCTATGATATTGCTGGCATTATGGGCAGATCGCTGTTCTATGCGACAGTCGGCAAGCTCTGCCGGCATTTCGATCTACCGGGACCGAACGCCGCATCGATTGAGCGATGCCAAGACAAATTTACTCAACGTCAGCTCCTTGCGGAGGCCGGTGTTCCAATGCCTGCCTATCGCTTGGCAGCAGATGCGAGGGACATTGAAAGATCTGCCGCGGAGATCGGCCTGCCCGTGGTTCTTAAGCCAAGTGTAGACGGGGGTAGTACTGGAGTTCGATTGTGCTGGAATTTCGACGAGGTCGCCGAACATACGGCCTATCTGTTGGGCGGGAAGTACATATGGCGGTCTTCGCCGAGGGTACTGGTTGAGGAATTCGCACAAGGCCCCTACTATACCGCTGACATAATGGGAAGTGAGGTCATTGGGATTGGCGCCGGTGACTTCGGCCCTCCACCACATTTTGTTTATCGCGAGTTCACTTATCCGGCCCTTTTGACTGATGGGGAATATAACCGTATCGCTGATGTCTCGTTGAGCTGTTTGCGAGCTCTTGACCTCGGCTGGGGGCCAACGAACATTGAATTCCGGTGGACGAGGGGTGGCCCAGTCGTCATTGAAGTCAATCCGCGTATGGCTGGCACGCCCGATCCCCAATTGGTTCAGCTGGCTTATGGTGTTGATCTAATCACCGAACACATCAAGCTAGCCATCGGTGACGAATGCGATTTGCATAAAAGGCTTTCGCACACTGCGGCCGCGCGGTTCCTGGTTGCTGACCGCGACGGCGTCCTCGATTGGACCGGTGGAGACAGCCAAGCGGCTGCCGTATCAGGTGTCGCCGAGGCCAAATTCTACGTCCAACCCAAAACGCCGATCGTCAGGAAAGGCGACCACCGAGACACGATCGGACATGTTATCGCTGCTTCACCTACCCATGCGCAGACCAAGGCGATACTTCAGCGTGCCGTCGACTTGATCGATTGGTCCATCACACCATTTCCGAAACTTGGCGAATAGGAACAATCTGCTGCTGGTACCGCACAGCGCAGGTGGCGTAAGGGAGAGCTGATCGTGGCCGAACATTGGTGCAATCGTCTGAATCCGAGACGCCAGCGTAGCGCGTGCCTAATTTAACGAGAAGGCCAGCGATCGCTTGGCGAAAAGGTAGGAGAAAATCCTTGTGCGCATGCGGTAGACTCGCATTCGCACCGGTCAACCGGAATCCCAAATCGGACTCGCGTGTTAGGCAGGATCAAAATTCATGCGGATTGATGGATTGGAGGCCTCCAGCAATGAATTTGCTTTCCTTGCGACTTGGTTGATTCAGAAGCGTGCCGATTGCCGGCGCTGGCGCTTGCGCAATCGCACCTGGGAGGATCGGCAGGGTTATTCTGGAAGAATGCGTTTCAGAATGTTGAATCCGATTGATGCAGGGCGAGCCAGCTGGAATGCTCGCCATTAAGTGGTGCGGGATAGGGTTGGGCGCCCCAATTGTTAGCTCAAGACTATGACCCTTTCGTAAAACATGGGCAAATGGACTGAGCAAAGACATCCGCACTTCATATATCTCTTCCGGCCTAAGTTTTTCGCTCCTAGAAAACGTATGCAAAACTTCTTCGGAGTTAGTCTGCGCTTCATCAATTTCCTGAAAGGATACACGATGCAGGCCAGACTGCAGAAAAAGGACAACACCATCAGGACTGACATCCTTCAGGGTGATAGCTACATCGACATCATCTCCATTATCGATGCTAAGAAACAGAGTTATTTCGGGATTGCCGAGCAGATTCATGTCCTCAGCTAACGGCTCGGTTCGATAGTTTAGTACCCCGTACGTATAAGGAACAAGCGCAAATTGTTTATCGCTGCCGGTAAGCTCGACTCCAGTTGGATAGAGATAGGAACGAACGCCTTCCTTGGGGCTCGAGGAGGCTTGTTCGATTGAAAGGCCCCCATCTGCCGTCAGGAAATAGGGCCGTCGTCGCACCGCAGGTTCTGGCCAGGTAGCGTGGGAGGTTGTCCAACCTGCAGCCGCCTTCTTCGGATCGCCATCGGCTGCGCTGACTTCCCAAAATACCTTTACGGCTGGTTCATTCTCGATACCATTTCTGATACCTTTGACCCAGCGATCTAGAAACTTAATCTGTTCATCGACGATGAAGGGGTAGCCTCTCCAAAAACATCCGGTCCTGTGGTCACCATTGGTCAGAAGCAGTCGTTTTTGTTGCAAGTTAGGCACCAATCGACTGAAGATGCGTGCGCCTTCTCTCGCGGCGCCGCCATCTTCGTCCTGCCACGCGCCTATGATCATTGTTGGTACGCTGATTTGGCCGACGAGCTCAGCACGAGTTACATCGACGCTGTCCCACCATGCATCTTTGAACTTGTGCACTTGCATCACGTCGAAATATTGGTTCTTGACTATCTGCCGGGCACTTCCGCGAACCTTGGCGCATTCGCTATCGCCGTGGCTGATCCGCCATTCCTTCCCGGTCGGGTGCATGTTCTGGGTATAGGCTTCCCAAGTCGCCAAATATGGCTGCAGCATGCCACCCATATAACCCATAGTTTCGAAACCATCGACGATCGCAGTGGGCACAATGGCTTTCAAGTGAGGAGGCCTCTCTGCAGCGACCCAGAGTTGGCTCGATCCCGAATAGGAATTTCCCACCATCCCCACGCCGCCGTCGCTCCAAGGCTGCTCAGCGATCCATTCGATGACTTCCGCACCATAAGCCCCCACCACGCGGTTCGGAAACCAGTGGTCGACGACACCTTCCGAACACCCTGTAGCGGGCCAGTTTGCGCCGAGGACAGCATAACCAGCATCTAGAAGTGGCTTCGCTTGTTCGAATGGTAGCGCACCGGCGTTGTAGCAATTGTAGGTGAAGATGGTCGGATGTCGGCCGACCTTAGGGCGGTATGAAGCATAAGCGACACGTGTGCCATCTCTCATTGGCACATAAGCTACGTCGCAAATAACATCAGATTCCACATAGTTCATGTCGCTCTCCTTTTTATAGGTATGCGCAAATTTCTGTCGCTTCAGGGAAGGGTTTCATGCCGACAAGGCCTTCGCAAAATCTGGACATCGCAAACTCGGAAAATGTTGCTCCTGGCGGCCGACCCGTTATCATGGAGTTCGTTCCACGGAAGACAGCGGCGGCCGCGCCAACGGCGCTATTTCGGGCTCTAGCGGGAAATGGCATCTGAAGCTGTGCTCCGTATCATCCGGGCTTGTTGAAGGTTCGGGGAAGACGCCGCTGCAGATATCCTGCGCGTAACGACAACGGGTGTGGAACTCGCAGCCGATTGGCCGGTTCATCAAGCTCGGCACTTCACCTTTCAGCTCGATCCTATTGAGCACCGCATCCGGGTCAGGCTCGGGATTGGCTGCAAGCAGCGCCTCGGTGTAGGGATGGCGTGGTTGCTCAAAGATACGTTCGGTCGAGCCGACCTCTATAAAGCGGCCGAGATACATGATCGCCATGCGATCGGTCATGTGGCGCACAACGTTAAGATTGTGCGTGATGATCAGGATCGCCATGCCGAGCTCGTCTTGAAGCCGCGCGAGAAGATTGAGCACCTCGCCCTGCACCGAGACATCGAGGCCTGCGGTCGGCTCATCGGCAATGATCAAGTCCGGATTCAGCGCAAGAGCACGCGCGATACCAACGCGCCTGGCCTGACCTCCGGAAAGCTGATGGGGGTAGCGGCGAGCAAAATCCGTTGGTAAGCCGACCATGCGCAGCAGGCGCTCGGCTTCGCCTCCGGCATCGCGCTCCTTCAGCCCATGGATCCGGAAAGGCTCCGTCAGCAATGATCGCACGGTCAGCCTTGGCGAAAGCGAGCCGACCGGATCCTGGAACATCATTGCCATGCGGCGCAGGTAGGGCTTGCGTTCCGTCCCGCTTAGCTCCTCAATTTCCTGTCCGTCGAAGCTGATGCTGCCGCTCACAGCCCGCTGCAAGCCGATGATCGTGCGCGCGATAGTCGATTTGCCGGAGCCGCTTTCACCAACAAGGGCAAGTGTCTCGCCCTTACGGATTTCAAAGGACACACCGCATACTGCGTCGATGAAAGGGGCTTTCGTCCCGGTTGCGAACGCCTTCAGCGGACCCATGGTGCGGAAGCGGACCCGCAGATCCTCAACCCGAAGCAGCGCAGTCATGTCGAAACCAGCCGTTCTTTGTCGAGGAGATGGCATCGGGCGACTTGGTCCACGCCGATGCGGTACTCGACCGGGTTCTCTTGCACACAGCGATTGGACGCATGTCGGCAACGTGTGCGGAAGACACATCCTACCTTGCTGCCGAGGAGACTGGGCACCTCGCCGGGAATGGTCGGCAAAGTGCGTGTGCTTTTTTTGATTCGCCCCGGGTCGCACTCAAGCAGCGCGCGCGTGTAGGGGTGAGCAGGATTGTGGAAGATGTCCCGAACCGCGCCCTGCTCCACTACTTCGCCCGCATACATGACGACGATCCGGTCGCACAACTCAGCTACCGCGCCGAGGTGGTGGGAGACGAAGAGGATCGAGCAACCAATTTCTTTTTGCAGATCCTTGAGCAAATGAATGATCTGCACTTCCAGTGTTGCATCGAGCGCGGTGGTTGGCTCGTCGGCGACGAGTAGCGTTGGCTTCACAAGAAGCGCCATGGCAATGCAAACGCGCTGACGCATGCCGCCGGAGAAGTGATGCGGATAGGCGCGGATACGGCTTTCCGGATCCGGGATTCCGACCCGGTGAAGCATTGCTAGGGCGCGAGCGCGCTTTTCGCTGCGACTTCCCTGTTCGTGGTGCTGGATGTCGATCATCTGGCTCTCGATGGTCCGCACAGGATTGAGTGCGGTCATCGGGTCCTGAAAGATCATCGAGAGACGATCGCCGAGCAGGCTGCGACGCGCTGGAGCGGGCATTTTGAGCAGGTCTCGACCTCCGAACAGCATGCTGCCGGCTGTGACATCCGCGTTTTCTGGAAGCAGGCCCATCACTGTATACGCGAGCGTCGACTTTCCGGATCCGCTTTCGCCGACTATGCCAATCACCTGGGCGGCTGGGACGTCGAGAGAAACATTACGCAGCGCATGGACGCGCCCGCGCGGCGTGCCAAAATCGAGATTTAGGCCACGGATCTCAAGAAGTGGCCGGGGGGACGTATGTTGTGTGAGATCGTGGCGTCTCATAGGTCTTTCCGCAGCTTGGGATCGAATATGTCGCGCAGCGCCTCGCCCAGGAACGTGAAGCCAAGCGTCGCCAGGACGATGGGAATGCCGCCGGCGATGACAAGCCAGGGCGTCTGACCGATGTAGCTATAGCCATCGTTGAGGATAGTTCCCCAATCGGGTGTCGGGGGTCGCACGCCCATGCCGAGAAAGCTGAGACCCGCCTCTACGGCGATGACGGCGGGCACGTCCATGCTCACGAGAATGAGAAGGGGGCCGAGGACATTGGGGAGCACATGCACGGCAAGGATGCGCGTTGTGCCGGCGCCCATGCTGCGCTCCGCAGCAATATATTCACTGTTGCGAAGCGCTTCTGTCTGGGTACGCACGACACGCGCGTAAATGGGCATGGACGTTATTGAGATGACGAGAATGACACTCGCCAAGCTTGGTCCCAGAAGCGCGATCATGGCCAGCGCGAAAATGATACTTGGGAAGGAGCGAATCGTATCGAAGAAAAGCAAAAGCAAATTGTCGAGCCAGCGCGGACCGAAGCCCGCGATCAAACCAAGGACCAGCCCAACTGCCAGTGAACTGCCGAGTGAGGCGAAAGCAACGAGCAGCGGGATGCGGCCGCCCATGATGGTGCGAGAAAACGTGTCGCGGCCCAGTTGGTCCGTCCCCAGCAGAAAGTCCAGTGAAGGTGCGGCCAGACGTGGCCCAACCATGATCCGGATCGGATCGTGCGTGACAATTAGCGGAGCGAAGATCGCAGTTACTGCAATAATTATGACAAGCACTGCTCCGAACATGCCCAGGCGGTTTTTGCGAAATTGCCCCCAAAAGGTGCGAAAGGCGCCGACAGCCGTGGCATGGTTGGCTTCCGGACGGATGGCTTCAACGCTCACCATGTCAGAGCTTTTCCCGGGTTCGCGGATCGAGTAATGCGTTGACCACATCAGAGAGCGTGGTGGCGGCAACGATAAGGAACGTGGTGACGAGGACGACGCCCATCACAATCGGATAGTTGCGCGTATTGACGGCATTCACGATCAACGCGCCGATGCCAGGTCTCGCAAAGACCACTTCGATAAAGACCGCGGACGAAAGAAGCCAGGCTATGCCTACGCCGAGTATGGTCACGGTCGGCAGGATCGCGAGCGGCAGCGCGTAGCGCGCAACGATGCGCCATTCCGATATCCCGAAGGAGCGGGCCATGCGGATATGGTTTTCGCCCAGAACCTCAAGCATGGATGCCCGTACCAGTCGAGAAATGTAACCCACCCAGCCGATCCCCATGGCGAAAGCTGGGAGGATGAGATGGATAAGTCCATCCCAGACGCCATTGCCGGCTCCGATCGCTGGCAACCAGCGCAGCGTCACGGCAAAGATCAGCAGCGCGTAGATCGCCACGACAAAAGAAGGAATTGCGATCGTGGCGACCGTGGCGACGCCGGCCACCTGGTCGATCACGGAGCTTCGCCGCATGGCCGAGTAACAGCCGAGCGGCACGGCTGCCACGACCGCCCATGAGATCGAGATCAAAATCAGCTCTAATGTAAAAGGCAATTGCTCGAAGACAATGTCGGCAACAGGTCGCTGGCTGAATACGTCAAAGCCGAGATTGCCATGAAGCAGCCCACCAAAGAACGTGACGATCTGCACGACGAGCGGCTTGTCCAGCCCCATCTGCTGATGAAGCTGAGCCGTCATTTCGAGCGTCGCCCGCGGGCCGAGCAGAACCGCGGCAGGATCGCCGGGCACTGCCCTGATCATCAGGAACAGTAGCGTCACCGCGATCGCAATAATTGCGACCGCGAGGACGACCCGTTTCACAAGGTAGAGCCACATGTCGGCCTGCGTCCAGCCTAAACCGGCCTGAATTCGAGGAACAGCGGGTACCCGTCCGGACGAGTTGGGGCCTGCGTGCGGGTGGTGCGATACATGACTGGATTTCCGCCATGGGTCAGGAACCGGTAGGCGCCCGATTCCTCCATGAGGTCCTGCATCTCTTGGTAGACGTTGCCCCGCTCATTCGGGTCGTTGATGGTGACCCCCTTGGCGCTGAGCTCGTCGAAACGCTCGCTGCGGAAGCGTTCCCAGTTCCACACGCCCACCTGATTCTGCACGAAGAAGGACGTCGCGTAATGTGGATCGGGCAGACTGGAGAAACTCATGAGACTGAGCTGCATCTCTTTCCAGCGATCGCCTTCCGATTCCATGCCGAGCGTCCAAAATGAGCCGGAATCCTGGACATTGACCTGGACCGTGATGCCGATCTGCGACAATTGCGCCTGCACAGTCTGGGCTATGCTCGAAAAAAGGCTTTCGTTTAGGCAATCGATTGTCAAGGTCAGATCGTTCACACCGGCCTCTTCCAGGAACTCCTTCGCCTTCGCGAGATCACCTTCGGGCGGAACGAGCGCTTTGTCGCGGTGCCCCACAATACCTGGAGGAATGGTGCCTGTCGCAACCTCCGCCTGTCCCGCAAACGCGGCATCGAGGATCTGCGGCACATCGATCGCCCACTGGATCGCCTTGCGGACATTGATGTCTTTCAGCTTCGGATGATCGATATTCATGCCGATCCAGTAGTAATAGAGCGAGGGATGTTCCTCGACCTTTGTGTCGGCTGGCGGATTGCTCTTGAACGTCGAAAGCGAATCCAGACTAATAAGAGTGAAATCAACGTCGCCTGCCTGATACGCGCGTTCCGCCGTCTTCTCGTCGCTAATGGGGATGATGCGGATTTCGTCAAACCCAGGCTTGGGGCCGGACCAGTCCGGGTTACGGGTCAGAAGCGTGTACTGCTTCGCCTTCCAGTCGGCGAGTACGTAGGGGCCGGAAAAAGCCGGCGGCTTCAGGCCGAAAGTGCTGCCATCACCGGTTGCCTTCATCACCGCATCCTCGGAAACGATGTGGCCAACGCCATAGGGGAATGCGACGTTCCAGACGGGCACGAACGGCGCCTTGAATACGATCACGCCAGTATAGTCATCCTCGATCTCGACATGATCGAACGGCCCCCAATCGGGCTTTATCGGCGAATTATGCTTGATCACGCGCTCAAAGGAGAATTTGACGTCCTTGGCGGTTATCTCGCCATGGCCGCCAGTAAATCTGATGCCCTTCTTAAGATGGAAGCGGATATGAGTAGGATCGACCTGTTCCATCCTTTCTGCCGCCTCCAATTCCCAGCCCCATTCGGAGCCTGCCTTGTAGTGCGTGAGCTTGGAATATAAGCAGTACATAACGTCAATTTCGGCGCTAGCGGAGTAGAAGCCGGGATCGAGCGTGGCGAGGTCCACATAGCTGCGCGCCTTGAGCACCTTGCCTTCCGCTGCCCAGATGGCTTGCGATAAGGGCATCCCGGCGACGAGACCCCCGCCGAGCGCGGCGCCTGTCTTAAGGAAAGCCCGCCGGCTCACATTGCCTACGATATCCTTCATGGTTAATTCCTCCCGTTCATAAGCGACTTCTCAGGGTCGCTGTTGGTTGATCCGATCACGTAAATCGTGAGCCGCCTTTCGACAGGCCGATAGAGCGAAACGCAGCTGCCGCTCGCTGCATTGAAATCTCCCTGTACCCCACCGTGTCTCACCGCTGTTATGGGCGAAGAACAGCAGCGCTTTGATGAGCATGCCAGCGAAGGTCCTTCCCGAGTTGTTCGTTTGTACGACCGTCCGCTAGCTGACGAAGGTACGATTGTTTTATTAGTCTGTCTATACAAAAACATTTGTGCCATGATCATTGGCGGAGGAAAAAATTGGGAAATCTTCCAAGGCTAACCACAAGCGGGATACCCCGAGGACAAAAACCCCTGGCCAAGGCCGGAGACGTGGCGGCCGAAATCCTGGGCCTGTCCGCCCTCCCTGAAACGGTCGCGGCCTTGCGATACGAACTGGGGCTCGATCTGCCCCTTCATCAGGTATGTGCACTGGCTCGGCGGATCGCTTACAGGGGATCTCGGACATTCTCTCGCAAACGGGCGTGCCGTCTCACAGTTGATAGTGAGCGGCTGGGCAGTACCTTGTTTCTGGCAGGCGTTGCGGCCTTCTTTTCTGTACCCCCGTTCTTGCTGCTGGGGCCACTCACTGCGCTTTAGCGCGGGTCGGTGTTCGGCCAGCGGCGGGTCAATGTGTGGCATGCGCTGCCCAATGCCCTGGCACCGATTATCGACGTCGTGGTGATCGATCTCGCCTACCTCATTGTAGGCGTTGTCGTGGTCGAAGTCGTGTGTGTCGACGACGAGGGCTTCATGCGCTATCGCGCCAGCAAGCTCGACTGTGACGCCTGCGCTCTCAAGCCTCGATGCTGTCCGAACGCTCCAGCCCGCAAGATCCTGCGCTCCATCCACGAGGGCGCGCGCGACATGGCCCGTGATATCGCCGCCACCGACGCCTATGTGACCTCGCGCCGCGAGCGAAAGAAGGTCGAGATGCTGTTTGCGCACATCAAACGTATCCTGAAACTCGATCGCCTGCGATTACGGGGACCGAATGGCGCCCGAGACGAGTTCCACCTGGCAGCCGCCGCCCAGAACCTCCGGAAACTGGCCAAGCTGATCCCAGTGCCGGTGCCGAAACCGGCGTGAGAGGGCCTGGCCTTCGAACATCCTCAAATGGCGACCAACGAACACGCTGTCATCAGTCGACTTCTTCAACACAATCGGCGAGGACGTGACCGAGACGCTGAAGAGATCCCTCGCTCAAATTTTCGCCGGCGAAAAGGATGGTCCCATCCGTGATCCGGCAAACAGGTTTAACATACCCGAGTGCTGCAAGGCCTGTCGTTCGCCGTAGTGATCAGCCACTCGCATCGGGGACTTCATCGAGCAAGCGGTTACATGACCGCGCTCAAAGGCCGAACATATGACCGCACCGTTCACGCGTGCTCAGCCGTCTGAAAAATGGACTTGCCTAAGGGCCGTTCCAGATATGGGTGGTGGAGAGACCACTCTGTCATAGAGCAGGTCGCTATCCACCTGCCCATGGGATCTGCTTGGGCGCCGCCACGATGGTGGCATCGATGATCTGCCCGCCCATCGCACTTTTCTAAACGGGCGAACAGGTTCTCTACCGCGCCGGCCTATGTGAGATGCTCCCGGAACGGCCAGATCGTCTTGGCGGCCGGCACCCTGTCTCCGAGACCCAGCCGAGGAAGCGCATGAAGGATAGTCGGTCCTGGATCTGGAACTCGGCCTGGTGGTCAGACAGGCCGTAGAGCGCCTGCAGAACCATGATCTTGAACATCATCACCGGATCGTGAGGCGGCCGGCCACCGTTCGCGCCATCGAGCGCTTCAGCGCCTTTGCCGAGCGGCTTGTGGAAAACCTCGCACGGCACCACCGCATTCAGCTTCTCCAGCGGATCGTCGGCCTCGCTCAGCCAGACATATCGCTCGTCAATGTCCCAGAAACCAGCCTATCCCGGCATCCACTGCCTCCGCGCAAATCAACGCGTCGAGTGAATCAAATCCGGTTCCAAAGGGGAGGTATTTCGAACTGTCCAAATGCGAATAAAGCGGTTCCTCTGCGCAGAAAGGACCACCTCATAATTCTGCAGCAAGATTAGCCATCATCTCCACGAGCTGATTGCTGAAGTTGCCGTCGGAGGCACTCTTGTTCTCTAGCACGCTGAAGTAGACGACGACAGTGCCGGTGTCAGGGTTTGCAAGCATGTACTGACCGCCCCAGCCGCCGTGGCCGAGCCAAGTGCCGTCGGTCATCGTTTGGCGGCTATACCGGCGCGACTTCTGGAGGAAGGGCCCGGGGTTGCGGCGGGTGTCTTCGATGAAGGCGGCATCGCCCACACGGCGGCCCTCGAGCCCCTCGCCCTTGCGCGCGAAGAGCAGGCCGTAGCGCGCGAGGTCCCGGGCGGAGAGGCAGGCGCCACCGTTGACCAGCGGCACGCCCTCGCGGTCGCAGGTGATGTGGAAGCATCCTTCGATGCCCGCGGCCTCGACGATCTCGATCAGCCAGTCGCGCAGTGGCCGGCCACTGGTGCGCTCGACGATCCACCCGATGACCTCGCTGTTAGTCGACTTGTAGAGCGCGTGGCCGGTACGATTCACGAGATCATCGCTAGCGACTCCACAGAGGAAGGCTCGAATTGTCCCCTCCTTCTCGCCCTCAGGTGGCAAGCGCCATCCTGCGTCACGCTCCATGGCAAACCACGTCGCGTAGGGGTCGTTGAGATCCTCGGAGAAGTCGTTGGCAACGTTCATGTCGGCGACATCGCGCAGGGTTGCATCCGCATAGCCCGCGCCGATCTCCGGCAGATAGTCGCTAACTCTGCGGCCAAGGTCGACGAGGCCGTCGGCGACGCATCGGCCGAGCAACAGGTTGAGCGTCGTCTTGGTGATCGACTGGATGCTGTGAGGCCTGTTAGGACCGAAGTCCGGCGCATACGCCTCGTATAGGATGCGTCCGCCCTTCACTACGACGAAGGCGGAGAAATGCGGCATGGCGAGGAAGCGAGCGACCTCAGGCCGTTCGCCGATCCTCCAGTCGATCTGCTTCACCAGGGGGAGGACCGAGGGTGCACGGAAGGAGAGGCTGTAGCGGGCCGTCCTGTAGAGGTCGTGGAAGCCATAGCGGCGGTAGTCAGGCAGTTCCCAGCGCGGCTTGTTGTCGGCAGCTATGGCGAGGTCGGGGTTGGGGATCGAGGCGAGCGTCATGTGGCGGGTCCTCCAAGATGGGATTGGTTTGTGGGATTCATGGCCGAGCACCGTGTGTGTGTTGCGTCTTCAGCAGCCTCCTGGTTGATGTAGGCACCTCTGGACATCCACGTGTTAATGCTGTTCTCGTTTCTTTGCGAAAATCGTCGGGGTTGGTCGCCCGAGAGACACCGCCACCGGGCGTGGCGACGCTTGGCATCGCGGTAAGTAGCTGGGTCTCGCGCGTCTCCCGAGAAAGCGCGCTCTCCGGCTACCTATAAATACGTTCTCGGATCGCATAACGATTACAGGGTTAATGCGCGGATTGATAGAAAGATGCATGCGTTTCACGCAACCACTGCGGACGACTATCCTTCCGCAGTTGCGACGATCGGTCAGCGCGTCTTTGTTGATTACATCCATTCTTAGATCACTGTCGCGCTGCACGATCTCGTAGGTAGGCGACGCTCGCGCAGCAAAGAGAAGCGATTGATCTGATCGATTAGCAGACGCCCGCCCTTTCGAAGTGAAGCAGCGGCTTCGACGGAGTCTCTCATTATCAGCTCCATCGAAATAGCCAAAAGTCGTGTACCACAGAAGGGCCGCGTCAAACCGATCTCGCCAGGGGAGTGAGCGCATATCCCACGAATGTACTCAACATCTACCGGGCGTTCGGCCGCATCCGTTTCGGCTTTTTTCAGCAAGTCGGCGAGATATCCGATCCGGTTACCCGCGCTCCTTTTTCCGCCAACCGGTTGGTAATCCGCCCATGACCGCATCCGAGTTCAAGAACTGAGTTGCCGTATCCAAGTGAGAGAAGCTTGAAATCGCTCTACTTCCCGGTCACTTCTCTCAGGCGGATTGACCAAATCGGCAAAATACAAGTAACTCTGAAGCATGTTTCAAGTGATGTACAAATGGACGCAGTGTCGCAGCGCACGTGTTTCTCCATATTCAACGCTTGTTCAATTTGGTTTATACAAGTCTCCTCTCTGGAAATAGACTGTGGATACACCGCCAGAACGACCTATATCGTCCACCTGTATATTTCTATCATTTCGCGCTGCAATATTCCATTTGACTGAACGAATTGAAAGTAAAAGATTTGTTACTGTTTTTTACCTTTCTTAAACAATTGGCCGGTAATTACCAGGCTTCTCTGATTGGGGTTTGAGGTCAAGTTTCTCCTGCTTTCTTTCCGGACGATGTCGCTCCGTGGGTCACTCGCTTCTCTTCGCGGTCGGCGCAGGGCCGCCGCATGACGGGGCTCAGTAGAGCGAGGCGTCTCTCATTGGTCTACCAGTCAACGAGTTCGCTCCTGGCAGAGTCTCGATGTCGCTGACGCCGGCGCAGGCGCACACTAATCCGCGGGGGAGCGTTGCCGGAGGCATAATCGCAACCGCGTTGGATACCGCAGCGGCGTGGAGTTGCCATCTTCTTTGCTCGGAAGGGACGGTTTGCACCACCATTGACTTGAAAGTTAATTTCCTTCGTCCGCTTGATGTAAGCGAGAAGACGTAGAAGTGGTCGCGACAGTCCTGCATTCAGGCCCCAAAGATCATGGTCTTAGAGGTGAAGATCTCTCGTAAAGATCGTGGTCGAGTAGCTCAGCCATTCGGCTTTCGCCCTCACAGATCCGGGCGGGCGGATTTCCCGCACCCGGCTCTTCCCGAGGGTAACCCGCGTCATATCCGTGCCTGCGCCCAAGTTCGAGTGATGCGCGGAGTTGGCAGGGGGAAGCGCGCCGTCAGGGTCTCGAACTCCGACCAGCCCATGCGCCGGCTTTTCTGGCTGCGCCGTCTCAGACACCGTAGCCATATCCGGCGCATTTGCCGATGGAATCCGTTGAGCGCTGGGTAGTTGTGCCGCCTGCCGTAGTAGCCGTAGTGTCCACGCAGAACGGCGGCGAACCACCTGTGCTGCGCAGCCATTGGCGCATGCATGAGCCGCCAGGCATCCTGGCGCAGCGCCGTCAGCTTGCGCGTCAGGCGTTTCCCTTCCGTCTTGTGCTTCACGATGAACCGGCCATCCCGGGTCCGCCCGCAGTAGTGGGTGAAGCCCAGAAAGGCGAAGGTCTCGGGTCGCCGCTCGCCACGCCGCTGTCGTGAAAGGGCCGCGAACCGCCCAAACTCGATCAACCGCGTCTTGTCCTCGTGGAGAGTCAGGCCAAAGCCGGCCAGCCGCGCCTTGAGGGCCAACAGCATCTCCTCTGCATCGGCCTTCTTCTCAAAGCCCATGACGAAGTCGTCAGCGTAACGCACGATCACAACGCGACCGTATGCATGTCGACGTCGCCATTGGTGGGCCCAAAGATCGAGGATGTAGTGCAGGAAGATATTGGCGAGGAGCGGGCTGATGCCCGCCCCTTGCGGGGTACCCCTGTCCGTCTCTTGCTTCTCGCCGCTCTCAAGGACGCCAGCCCGCAACCACAGCCCAATGAGCCGTAGGATACGAGGATCAGCGATCCTATGCGCCACCATCCGCAGCAGCCACTCGTGGTCGACCGAGTCGAAGAAGCTGCGAATGTCGGCATCGAGCACCCAGTTCACACGCTGGCTCATGATCGCTGTATGCAGGGCATCAAGCGCCATGTGGGGGCTCCGCCCCGGCCGGAAGCCGTAGGAGAATCCCAGGAAGTCGACCTCGTAGACAGCACTCAGCACCTCGGCCACCGCGCTTTGGACGATCTTGTCTTCCAGCGCCGGCACCCCGAGAGGCCGTTTACCGCCATCGGCTTTGGGAATGTAAACCCGCCGCACCGGCTGTGGCCGGTAGCGATCGGTGTGGACCCTTCGCAGAGATCACGGATGTTGTCCGTCACACCCTCTTCGTATTTCGCCACGGTCATCCCATCGACCCCAGCACTCACCTGTCGCTTCTGTCGCCGAAACGCCCGGTAAAGGGCTTCTTCGTCGACGTGATGCAGCAGGGCCGTGAACCGGGTTTGGGCAGCCTGCTTGGCCGCCGCGTTCACCCGCTCGAGGTTCAGCGGCAAGGCAACCCGGCTCTGTGTCCGGCCCTTGGCCTCCTCGCGCAGGCTCCCCTCAGGCTGGTCCCTTCCCTCCACTCGCCTCGTTTCCTTCGACGGCTTCACGGGTACTATGAACCAGTCCGACTCCCGACCTCAGCTCGGACGGCAGCTCTGGCAGTACCTTGCTGCTGTCCCCCGCTGGAGACCAATCCAGCGGACCCGGTCGGGCCTCTCATGTTCCGATGATTACCTTCCATGCGTGATCCGGCCATCGACCCCGGCGGAGCGGCATCGTCTCGCGTAGCGACGATGCTCATATTGCCTTCGTGAATAGGGAACACACTCGGCCTCCGCGAACATCCACCTTTCGAGGCTCATTCCCGCACCCCGCATGGCTCCTGTCTACACTTCAGACCCCGCGTTGCCGCGACGCCCGCAAGACTCGGTCCCGGCTTGCCTGCTACGGCTTTGGCCGGATGGGACTTGCACCCACAAGCAATCATCAGCTTGGCATGACGTACTCCCAGGGAGTGGTGTAGCTGACGGCTTGGTCGCCGCGCTCTCCGGCATGGGGCCGGGCTGATCAGCGTGCCACGGCTGGCAGGCTGATGAGAGGATCATCGCTCATTTGGCTGATGGTTCCAGCGTCATGTATCTGGCGCGCTGCACGGCCCATTCGTCGTTCGGGGACTGTCGGGAATTCTGTGCGCGAGGCCATGATGATGGAAAGGAGAGAATCATCACATGGCTATTGAGAAGGAACTTCTGGACCAACTGCTTGCCGGCCGCGATCCGAATGAGGTGTTTGCCAAGGACGGATTGCTCGACGACCTGAAGAAGGCGCTTTCGGAACGGATTCTGAACGGCGAACTGGACGAGCACCTCGATGAGGAGCAGGCCGACGGCAACGCCAATCGCCGCAATGGCCATTCGCGGAAATCGGTGCTGACGGCACATCGAAGATGACGCTGACGATCCCGCGCGACCGTCCCGGAACCTTCGATCCGAAGCTGATCGCCAAATATCAGCGCCGCTTCCCAGACTTCGACGAGAAGATCATCTCCATGTATGCGCGCGGCATGACGGTGCGCGAGATCCGCGGCCACCTGGAGGAGCTCTACGGCATCAACGTATCGCCGGACCTGATCTCGGCCGTCACCGACGCTGGCCTGGAGGAAGTGGCAGAGTGGCAGAATCGCCCGCTGGATGTGGTCTCCGCTCGTCTTCTTCGATGCCATCCGGGTCAAGATCAGGGACGAGGGCTTCGTCAGGAACAAGGCCGTCTACATCGCGCTCGGCATCCTGCCGGATGGCACGAAGGAGATCCTCGGCATCTGGATCGAGCAGACCGAGGGCGCCAAGTTCTGGCTGCGCGTCATGAACGAGTTGAAGAGCCGTGGCGTCGCCGACGTCCTGATCGCCGTCGTCGACGGCCTCAAGGGCTTCCCCGAGGCGATCAACGCCGTCTTTCCCCAGACTGTCGTCCAGACCTGCATCGTGCACCTGATCCGTCATTCCCTGGAGTTCGTGTCCTGGAAGGACCGCAAGTCCGTCGTGCCGGCGCTTTGCCGTCCGGCCATGCCCCAGTTTCCTCTCTTGCAGGGAAACTGTCCGCGATTTTCCTTGTCTCAGTCTGGGGGTGCACTCCATAAGCGTCCGGTTTCGTTTCGGAATCGCTGTCCGGTTTCATTGGAATACGCAGCATGAAGGCTCTTGAGGACTTCGAAGCCAGCTACTGGGGGCAGCGGTATCCGGCGATCACCCAAAGCTGGCGGCGCAATTGGCAGCACATCGTCCCATTCTTTGCCTATCCCGAAAGCGTGCGGCGGATCATCTACACCACGAACGCCATAGAGGCGCTGAACTCCAAGCTGCGCCGCGCCGTCCGCACCCGGGGACACTTCCCCAGTGACGATGCGGCCATGAAGCTGCTATATTTGGTGCTGAACCACGCGGCCGAGGAATGGAAACGACCGCCGCGCGAATGGTTCGAGGCCAAGACCCAGTTCGCCGTCGTCTTCGGCGAAAGGTTCGTCGGCCAATGACGAAACCGGCCTCGCGCGCAGAATTCCTGACAGTTCCATCGTTCTGTTCGAGCAAGATCGCGCCAACCAGGCGGAATGAAGATCGCGTCCACCGCCGTCTTCATGTTGTCGTAGATGCCGCGCGTGCAGGCGCCGCGGAAGAAGCTGAACGCCCGGTCATGGGCGTCGAACACCATCTCCTGCGTTTCGCGCGGATAGGCCCGCACGAAGAACATACGGCTGTGGCAAAGCCGCATGTGCGCCACCTTCACGGTTACCGTCACGCCGTCGAGCAGAACGATCTCGTGCCCACGGACCTCACAGAAGCCTCCAGATTCCCCTGAGCCTGGATTGTGATTCAACCTTTGGATGGAACGATTTGTGCTGACGGACGCCCAATGGGCGAAGATGGAACCGCATTGCCTGGGTAAACCAAGCGATCCCGGACGAAGTGGCGGTGACAATCGCCGCTTCATCGAAGCCTTGCTTTGGATCGTGCGGACAGGAAGTCCGTGGCGTGACCTTCCAGCCTTCTTCGGGAGCTGGAACACCGTTTTCAAGCGCTACCGCGATTGGGTCAAAGCCGATGTTTTCGTTCGGCTTTTCGAAGCCTGTTCGGATGAACCGGACATGGAATACGCCATGGTTGATGCCACCATCGTCAAGAGCCACCGCCACGGACAGGGCGCAAAAGGGGGACTCAAAGCCAGGCCATAGGCCGCTCCAAAGGCGGCATGACAACCAAAATCCTGGCACTCACCGATGCACTTGGCAATCTTGTGCGCTTTGTCCTCTTGCCCGGCCAGCGGTTCGATACGGTCGGCGTTGCACCACTTATCGATAGTGTCTGGTTCGGCGGCTTGATCGCCGACAAAGGCTTCGACAGCAACACCATCATTGCCGATCTGAATGAGCGCGGCGCCAAGATCCTTATTTCACAGCACTCACGTCGTACTTTTCCGCTGCCGCTCGACAAGGAACTCTACAAATGGCGCCACCTCAGCCGCCGTCATAAATTCACACTGAACCTCAACAAGCCTTAGTTTGTGGTGACTACGATGTTCCCGACGTGCTGTTTATCCATAAACGCCTGCTGCGCCTGGCGGAGCTCTCGCAGAGGGTACTGCGCTGCCAGAAGTGGCTTCAGCAGTCCCTGCTCAATGAGGCCTACAAGTCGCTTGGCCGTGCCAGGTGGTACAATTGTTGCGCCAGTGAGCTGCAGATCCTTGTAGATGAGCTGCCGCAAATCGAACTCGACTGTAGGCCCTGAAATGGCGCCGGAGCTGGAATACCGTCCTCCCTGGCGTAAAGCGTCAATGAGATGACTGAAAATCTTGCCTCCTACGACGTCAATCGCGACATCGACCTGGCCGCCTACCGCTGACCGGATTGCGTCAGACAGGGCAGGTGTGTTTCGATCGAGTACCGCATGTGCGCCGAGTTCCCTAAGGCTGGCCACCTTCGACGGGCTCGCTATAGCAACGACACGCGCTCCGCGCAGCCGACACAGCTGCACCGCGGCCGACCCGACCCCCCCCGAAGCTCCCGCGATCACCACTGTCTCACCGGGACGAAGGTCCGTTCGCGCCACCAGGTTCTCCGCCGTCGTGTATGCGCAGGGAAATGTTGCAAGCTCGGCATCGGAAAGGTCTGTGTTGATACGCAGCGCATTGCCGGAGCGTACGACCGTATATTCGGCAAAACCACCATCGCACTCCGATCCGAAATAGATCGCATTGGCAAGGTCCATCCAATCACCCGCGCCAAGCAACCAGGGATCCACTATAACCCGCTCACCAATTCGCGCGGGGTTCACCCCCTCACCGACACCGACGATGGTGCCAGCGACATCAGCGCCCTGGATCAATGGGAACCGAACCGGCGCACCACCCCAGCTTCCTTCCTCTGATCGAGCATTGGCAAAGCCATCACTGCCGGTCGATGGCGTAATTCCGTCTGTCACCGATTTGGAGTACCAAGCCGTGCGAGTGTTGATGTCCGTGTTGTTCAACCCACAGGCACCGACTCGGATCAGAACCTGCCCATCGGCCGGCGCCGGAATGGGCCAATCTTCACGATAGTGGAGTTTATCCAGGCCGCCATGGCCAGTAAGCACAACGGCACGCATTACGGCTTGGGAGTTCACGCAGATCTCCCGGATCAATGAAACGTCGATACTGGTGTCCCAAGCCGGTTGGCGTCGGGACTCACTCCCAATCCTGGCGTCGAGGGGGGCGTGGCATAGCCTTTGACGTTCCGCGCCCCTTGACCTGGAACAGGATCGACGGCCAGGTGGTGATGGCAAAGCCAGCTGGCCAGCCTGTTTTCGCGCGGGGTTGAGGAGGCAAGGTGTATTGCTGCGGTGTCGGCCAGGGCGGATCCCCCGAGATCCTCCAAATGCATCTGCCAGCCGACAGACACGCCGAAGTCGCGAATTTGCCTTGCTTTCGTCAGCCCGCCAACCCGATTAGGCTTCACCTTGACGCCCTCGCACGCGCCGAGCTTCCACGCATCAAGATGATCCTGGAAGGTATGCAGGCACTCATCGAGCATAATAGGCTGGTTCACCCGGCTTGCCACTTGCGCGCATTGCGCAAGGGTTTCGCAAGGCTGCTCGACCCATCCACGCAAGGCGACATTGTTCAAGACTTGAACGGCGACGGCAGGAACCCAGGCGCGATTTACGTCATAGGTGACAGTTTCGTCTGGATGCAAAGCCGCTTCGATTGCCTCGATCCTCGAAATGTCGACGACAGGGTCACTGCCACCAACCTTCGCCGAATGCGTCCGATATCCATGCTCGTAGGCCTGACGGATCAGCGCGATCATCTCGTCGTTCGATCCGGTAGAAATAGACGAGTTGACGGCAACCGGATCGGCTTTGTCGCCTCCAAGCAACCGCCAAAGAGGCATTCCAGAAACGCGCCCCAGTATGTCCCAGCACGCCATATCGAGTGCTGATTTGACGTAGAGGTGACCAGGTAAGGCGATGTCCATCGTGCGATTGATGGCGTCGAGAGCGCAAGGGTCTTGGCCCAATAGAGAGGGTGCCAACGTTCCAATTCCAGCGCGAATACCGGGCCCATGGGCGGGTAGATAGGTGTTGCCCCAGGGGCACCCTTCACCCCAACCCGATATGCCTTCATCGGTGTCGATCCGGACGAACGTGCTATCGAGCTTATCGAACCGAAGTCGTCCTCCCGATAGCCAATATGGTTTCGAAAGAGGCAGGTCTACCTGCCAAACGGTTATACTGGTGATCTTCATAGCATCCCTTGCTCCTGCAGCACTTTGCGGGCGATCCGAAAGCACTCGAGCGCTTGGGGAACGCCGCAATAGATGCCGATAACGTGGATAACAGCGCGGATTTCGTTTGTTGAGACGCCATTGGTAACGGCGCCGCGGCAATGGGTTTCCCATTCATGCATTTTGCCCAAAGCGCCGATCATGGCGAGGTTCATCAGCGAACGCGTTTTCGCGTCGATCGTCTCATCTCCCCAACCAAAACCCCAACACCATGCTGTCATCGCCTCTTGAAAGGGTCGGGTGAAATCATCAGCCGCAGCGAGATTGGCTTCGACGTACTTCGCTCCTAACGTGGCCTTGCGCTTGGCAAGGCCGACGTCAAACAAATCCTGTTGCAATGGAGTTCTCCTTTACCGGATGGCAATCGCGATGTTTTTGGTTTGCAAGTAGTTCCAAAGCGCCTCTCGGCCTTTTTCACGGCCGTAGCCTGATTTGCCGAAGCCGCCAAAAGGTGTCTCGACGCCGCCGGCGTACCACTCATTGACGAACACCTGTCCGGCTCTTAAGCGCCGCGCGGCCTTCATTGCGCGATCGACATCTGCCGTGAAGATGCCGGAGACCAAGCCATAATCGGTACCGTTCGCCAGGCGCAAAGCCTCATCGTCACTGCCGAACTTCAAAACCGAGAGAACAGGCCCAAAGACTTCCTCCCGTGCGATTGCCATATCCGGTGTTACGTTGTCGAAGACAGTCGGCTCCAAGAAAAATCCTGGACGGTTGAGGCGCCTGCCACCGACAACCGCACGCCCTCCCTGCCGCTCGGCTTGCTGGCACATGGATTCAGCTCGATTGCGCTGCGCGTCCGAAATCATGGCGCCCATGTTGGGACCGAATTCGGGCCTATCCACGCCAGGACCTGCTGAAATGGAGCGCGCCATATCCGCAACCCGCTCAACAACTTCGTCGTGCACGTCCTCATGCACGATCAGCCGAGACATAGCCGAACACACCTGGCCTGCGTTGAAGAAAATCCCCCAACGAACATTCGACACGAGGTTGTCCAGGTTCGCGTCCGGCCAAGCGATCGCGGCGGACTTACCGCCCAATTCAAGCACACATGGAACGACATTTTTTGCAGCGGCCGATGCGATACTGACCCCTGTCGGAACCGAGCCGGTGAAGACGATCTGATTTACGTCGGGGTGGCTGACGAGAGACCCGCCCGCTTCGCGGCCCAAGCCGCAGAGAATGTTCACCGCCCCCCGCGGCAGCCCCGCGTACTCGGCGGCGCTTGCGATGAACGAATTGGTCAAAGGATCGAGCTCAGGTGTCTTTACAACGCACGCGTTGCCTGCTGTCAGAGCCGCCGACAACGAGCGTGCGGTCATCTCGAGTGGATAGTTCCAGGGGACGACATGCGCGGATACGCCGAACGGTTCATAGACCGTGAAATCGTAGTAGCCGTCTCCGAGAGGTATGGAACGACCTTCGATCGTTTCGCACTGATTGCCGTAGTACTCGAAATATCGAGCCGCCCCTTCGACCTCGATGCGGGCCTCCCAAAGCGGTTTGCCCGCTTCGCGGCATAGGACATAGGCAATCTCATCGATATGATCGAGCAGATAGGTACCCATCGCCCGCACCATTCGCCCCCGCTTGACGGGGCGCATTTCTGTCAACGCGCCGGACTTATGACAGGCCTTGGCGGCCTTCACGGCGCGATCAACGTCCTGCGCGCTCGCCAGGGCCTGCTGCGCAAGCGCATCTCCAGTTGCAGGATCATCCACGGTGAGATTGCCCGCACCGCCGTCGACCCACTCGCCATCTATATAGTTCTGCCAATAGGCCTTGATCTCAGACATCGACACCTTCACGCATCCACTGCTGCAACATTCGTACCGAGTGCTCGGAGTTCACACCGCAGTTCGGATCGATAACGAGCGGACCCGGCCTGTATCCGCGACTGTGCAAGCCACGCTGGACGGCCTCGACGATATGGATATCCTCTTCGACGGTTGTTGCCCTGTCCTGGATCGCCAATTTTCGGATGATGTCGGACTCGGCTCCGTCGATCGTATACCAACCACGCCAGACGACGACTTCGTCGACATTCTTGATGCGCCAGTGATAGGTGTTGAGAATGTTGCCGGGATAAACCTGAAAGGAAAATGTCGGCCAAAGAAACCAGGACGAATATTCTCCAGCGCGCGCATTGGCCTTGAGGTCAATGGGATAACTCATTCGGTCGAGATTCTGGCATTCGGTAGTATGACGCAGACAATAGCCCTGAGGCTGGATGTCATATGTTTCGGGCTTTATAACCCCGGTAGCAAAGGTCTTGTGGTTCAGAGCACAGTGGTAGCATTCGGAGTAGTTCTCGATCGATACCTTCCAGTTGCAGCTTTCAGGAATCTCAACCCATTCCAGAGGCTTCAGCTGGTCGATGTGAGGGACAAATTCCGTCAGCTCCTGCCGAACCTTTGGGAACCATTCGTCCATCGGTTTGGCGTCCGGGTCGAGATTGACAAAAACAAATCCGCAAAACAGTTCGACTTTCACGCTCGTCAGACAGATGTCGTTGCGATCGAACCCCGGGACGGCGTTGACGTTGGGACCGCCTCGCAGCTTGCCCGTGAGTTCATAGGTCCAAGCGTGGTAGGGGCATACCAGCAGCCGAGCGTTCCCGCTTCCCCTTACCAATTCGTGCGCGCGATGCTGGCATACATTGTAAAAAGCGCGGACCTGGCTATCTCTGTCGCGAATGCAAAACAGGCTCTGCCCTGCGAGTTCAAAGGTGAAGTAGTCGCCAGGTTTCTCCACCAAAGAGGAGTGGCCTGCGAATTGCCACGTCCGGCTCAGGAGTCCGTCTTCTTCCTTGGCGAAGATGGTAGGATCGGTATAGTAGCGCGCTTCCAGCGATCGCAGGGGTTTCGGCGGCGCCGACGAAACGTTCATCGTGGTTCCTCTTTCCAATAGACACCAAGCTCGTAGCGGCGCTTATGAAACCGCTCGATATTATTGACTGCATCGGCCGCCGCTTCAGCCACCACGAAAGCAACGATCGTTTCAAAAAGCGCCGTCAAGGCAACGGTCGACGGGAAAAACTGTGGTGTGTCGGTCGGGAGGACGAAACGTTGGTCGGCGCGGGCCAGGATAGGGGACGCGGGACTGTCGGAGATGCCAACGACCTTGATGCCATAGGCGCGGGCCAACTCAACGGCCTCGACAACCTCGCGCCGGTACGGCTTGAACGTCATCGCTATCAGGAGATCGCCCTTCTCGGCGCGGACCAACCCGTCCACAGGAAGGGATCCCTCGCGTGGAATCGCAACGACGCTGTCCACTGCCATGCTTGCCAGATAGGCGAAATTTCGCGCGACCGAACTCGCAAAGCCCAAGCCCAAGACGTAGGTGGTGCGCGCCTTTACAATGGCATCCGCGAGTTGCTTGATCTCGGTGGCGCTGGTTCCCGAAAATAGACCTTCGATATTCTCGATCGACGTCGATGCCATCTGGCTGTAGAGGCTGGCCAGTTTTCCACCTTTGGATAGCGACTGCAGCCAGCGGGCCCGGTCCGGAAAGTCCTCGCGTCCGCGCATCACTTGCTCGCGAAAGGGTTTTCGAAAATCCTCGTAGCCCTCAAAACCAAGCGCGCGCGCCATTCGCACCAGCGTATTGGGCTTTACGTCCGCGCCTTGTGCCATGCTTCTAATCGAAGTGATGCTGATCATGTTCGAATTCTCGAGCACGTGGGCAGCTGCCTTCTGCAACTCGGGAGTGAATGTAGATAGTCGGCTCGTCAGAGCGTCGAGAACCATTGTGGCTGTTTTTACCTTTGGTACAGTCATGTGTTTCATCCTTGACAATCGTACACTTGTTCGATAGCCCTGTCTACAGGCAGTTTTCTCGGGAGACGACAATGAGCATATCTCACGCGCGGGTAGTAATCATAGGCGGGGGCATCATGGGGTGCGGCCTTGCCTACCACCTCGCGCATGAAGGCTGGACCGACATCGTGTTGTTGGAGAAGGCCGAGTTAACGTCGGGATCGACGTGGCATGCCGCTGGGCAGATCACACATTCGACGTCGAGTTTTTCCCTCGGTAAATGCGTCGGCTACAATATCGATCTCTATTCCAAGGTGCTCGAAAAGGAGACCGGACAATCCGTAACCTGGCACGGGTGTGGGTCTTTGCGGCTGGCCTACACGGATGACGAACTCGACTGGCTCCGTCAGACCCTGAGCGTCGGAAAGGCGCTGGGCTTCACCATGGAATTGGTAGACCTGGAGCGCATCAGACAGCTTCATCCCTTTTATAATCTCGAAGGCGTGCAGGCGGCGCTGTACACGCCCGATGACGGCCATGTTGACCCTTCTGGTGCAACATTCGCACTTGCGCAAGGTGCACGGCAGCTCGGGGCTAAGATCGTTCGCCAATGTCGGGTCTTGGACGTAAAGCCAGAGCCCAATGGCGAATGGCGCGTCTTTACGGAGCAGGGCGAGATCGTTTGCGAGCATGTCGTTAACGCGGGCGGCACTTACGCGCGCCAGGTTGGAAAATGGGTTGGGCTCGATGTCCCCACCACCTCCATGACCCACCATTACCTGATAACGGACACTGTTCCGGAATTCATGACGCTAGAAAAGGAGCTTCCCGTCGTTCGGGATGATCGTTTGGTATCCGGCTACGTCCGGATGGAGCAGAAGTCCGGTTTGATCGGCATCTACGAGAAGGCGAATCCCAATGCCGTTTGGATCGAAGGTTGTCCGTGGGAAGCCGAGCATGAGTTGTTCGAGCCCAATTACGATCGCATTATGCCCTGGCTCGAAAATGCGATGGGTCGGATGCCCGTGCTTTCTCAGCTCGGCATCAAGCGGGCTGTGCATGGCGCCATTTCACACCCCCCGGACGGGAACCCACTCATCGGCCCAGCGCCTGGGCTTAAGAACTTTTGGCTCAATTGCGGCTGTCAGATTGGTATCGGTTGGGGGCCTGGGCTGACGCGCGAACTGGCCCGTTGGATGGTTCACGGCGCCGCCGACATCAACATGCGCGACTACGACCCCCGGCGTTTTGGCAAGTTTGCCGATCAAGACTATCAGGTCATCAAGGCAAAAGAAGATTACCTTCTGCGCCATGAAATACCCTTCCCGCACCTCAACCGTCATGATGGGCGGCCGGTCAAGCCAAGCGCACTTTACGACCGCCTGCAGAAGCGCGGCGCTGTGTTCGAAGAGGTCTATGGTTGGGAACGCCCCCGCTGGTTCGCGAAGGACGGTCTTGAGCAGAAGGACTATTACTCGTTTCGGCGACCCGCCTGGTTTCCGCTCGTTCAGAAGGAAATCAGCGCGGTGCGCGAGTGTGCCGGCCTGATGGATATCTCGGCCTTCTCGAAGGTTCAGGTGTCGGGCCCGGATGCTGCCGGGTTCGTTGATCGACTGATACCGAACCGCCTCCCATCGAAAACCGGCCGAATTGCTCTTACGCATTTGCTCAACGATAGAGGGCGCATCGAGCTGGAAACGACCATCGTTCGCTTGGCGGATGACAGCTTCTACTTCACCTGCGCTGCCTTCTTCGAACAGCGACTCCTGGACCACCTGACGTTTGCGCGTACGGCGAACGAATCCGTGACCATCACCAATCTTTCGGACAGGTGGGGCGCGCTTGCGCTTAACGGGCCACGGTCACGCGACATTCTGGGACCGAATACCGAGGCTGCTCTTACAAACGCGGCTTTTCCCTGGCTGACCGCTCAAGAAATCGAAGTCGCCGGGCAGAAGGTTTGGGCGTTACGCATGTCCTATGCGGGCGAGCTGGGCTGGGAATTCCATGCCTCTAGAGAAAGCCTGCCGGCTATCTACGATGCCCTGCACGCTACCGGCAGCGCCTTCGGCTTAGTCGACTACGGCTCATTCGCAATGAACGTCATGCGCTTGGAAAAGATGTTCAAGGGAGCAGGGGAATTGACCAATGAAGTGACGCTTCCAGAGGCCGACGTCATGCGTTTCGTTAAGTTGGACAAGCCACAATTTGCCGGAAAGCAGGCCACGTTGGAAGCAATGGAGAGAGGACCGAGTTGGATTTGCGCTTATCTTGCGATCGAAGCCGACGGCGTGTCCGACGGAAATGGCGGCGAAGCTGTCTTGCTGGGTGATCGGCAGGTCGGGTCCGTCAGCTCCATTGCCTATTCCCCGACTGCCAGGAAAATCCTGGCGTTCGCCTATGTCGCTCCCGAAGCTGCGCAGGTCGGAACGAATTTGCAGGTCATGGTGCTCGGCGAGCCTCGAGCGGCGACAGTTCTCGGCGACGCCGTCTTCGATCCCAACAATGAACATCCACGGGTTGATGCTGAAAGCTCAAGCCCGACCAAGAAGGTTGCGGCACATGCTTGACACCGTCGTGAATGCTAGCGCCAAACAAAGCGATTGGGTGAGCCGGGCGAAGGCGGTCTTACCCGGCGGCGGATTTGGAAATTTTGATCCTTCCATCGTCATACGAGAAGGCCATGGCGCTCATGCCTGGGACGAGAATGGCAAGGAGTATATCGACTTTTTGATAGGCTCGGGACCTATGATCCTAGGTCATGACAATGCCGAGGTCATTGAGGCCATTCGCGAGCAAACGACACGGGGTCTCACCTTTTTCGCCAGTAACAGGCATGCGATCGAACTTGCGGAAGTCATCTGCGAGGCGGTGCCGTGTGCAGAACAGCTTCGATATGTTTCGACAGGCGGCGAGGCGGACATGTACGCTATGCGTCTCGCACGAGCGCATACTGGTCGCGATAAAATACTGAAGTTTGAGGGCGGCTATCACGGGATGTCGTCTGAAGCGCTGATCAGTGTTTTTCCGGACCGAATTGAGAATTATCCCAACGGCGTTCCAGACTCGGCCGGGATTCCCGAGCAAGTCCGTGACGGCGTCTTCGTCGCGCCATTCAATGACGTAGAATTCGTGCGTCAATTCCTGGCTGAGCATGGCTCGAAGATCGCCGGAATCATCGTAGAGCCGCTCCAGCGCTTGATCCCACCGGCGCCAGGTTTTCTGGAGACATTGCGCGAGGAATCGTCGAAGCGAGGCATTGTTCTAATCTTCGACGAAGTTGTCACCGGATTCCGCCTGGCCTACGGCGGCGCTCAGGAGCGATACGGCGTGGTGCCCGATTTATGTACCTTGGGCAAGATCATCGGAGGCGGCCTTCCGCTTGCAGCGGTTGCGGGGAAGAGGGAGATCATGGCCCACTTCGACAAAGCAGCTGTTGGGAAGGACGGGTTCACCCTTCAGATCGGGACGCTAAGCGGTAATCCTCTTGCCGCTGTGGCCGGACTCAAAACCTTGGAGATCCTGCGTCGACCCAGTAACTACGACCGACTTCGCGGATATGGCGTAACGGTCATGGGAATGCTTAGCAACGCGCTCGACCAAACCGGTATCGCGTACCAGATCGTCGGCGATCCAGTGCTGTTTGACGTGGTCTTCACCGAGCAAACCGTGAAATCTTATCAAGACGTCGCAAAAGGCAATTCCGCGGCGGCCGGTACATTTAATACCGCCCTGCGTGAGAAGGGGATCTTCAAGTCTCCGGGTAAGATCTACCCATCCCTTGCCCTGACCGACAGTGATCTGGCCTGGACGAAAGAAGCAATCGATCACGCTGCGACTAGACTAGTGGCAGCATAGAGCAAAAGCACCCCCTGGGGAACATATGCAGGACAATGTTGTCATTGTCGGCACGGGGCAGGCTGCGCTCTCGTGTGCCGTAAAGTTACGCGACTCCGGCTACGACGGCGCCGTTACCATGCTTGGTGATGAGCCATGGCTGCCTTACCAAAGGCCTCCGCTGTCCAAGGCCTACCTGAAGGGCGAGACAACAGCGGAGCGATTGGAATTTCGTCCTCAAGAGTTCTACGCTAAAGCCGGAATTATGGTCGAGAGGGGGAGTTCCGTTAGCACCGTCGATCGCAACAGCCGAAGTGTTGGGACATCTGACGGCAGAAGTTATTCTTATAGCAAGCTCGTTTTGACCACAGGCTCTCGGGCACGGACACTTCCGGAAGCGATGACGGACGGCCTGGACGGGATCCTGACCCTGAGGACCATCGCGGATGCCAATCGCCTTCGGAGCGCGTTAGCAAGCGCAAAACGCATCGTCGTCGTTGGGGGCGGTTATGTGGGGCTGGAAGTTGCTTCGGTTGCTGTTCGAATGGGTAATGCGGTCACCATTGTCGAAATGGCTGACCGGGTCCTCAAGCGCGTCGCAGGCGCTCCAACAGCTCAAGCGATAGAAGAACTCCATGTGCGCCACGGCGCGACCATCCTAACCAATGAGCAGCTGTCAGGATTTTCCGGCGACAGGGGCAAAGTCTCGAGCGTATCTTTGCAAAGCGGGAGGATGCTTCCTGCCGATTTGGTGCTGGTTGCGATTGGTGGCATGGCGAATGTTGAGCTCGCCGCGCAAGCCGGCCTGATAGTCGAAAATGGCATCGTTGTCGACAGATTCGGGGAGACATCGGCCCCCGACATCTATGCGGCTGGCGATTGTGCCGCTTTTCCTTTTGGCGGCCGGCTAATCCGCCTCGAATCGGTACAAAACGCCATCGAGCAGGGCGCCGCGGTCGCCAATGCCATTTTGGGCAGGCCGGTGGCATATGAGCCTGTCCCTTGGTTTTGGAGCGACCAATACGAAACCAAGTTGCAAACGGCCGGTCTGGCGGTTGACTACGATGACATCCTGGCGGTGTCCGTAGAGCCGGGCTCTTCGGCGTTTTGGTACTTTCGCGACGGCTTGGCCGTGGCCGTCGACACGATGAATGACGCAAGAACGCATATGGCCGCGCGCCGGCTCTTCGGAGCTCGTGTCGAGCTCCGGCGTGAACTGTTTCTAAAACCCGACTTCAACCTCATGCAGTACGTTCGTACAGCCGCCGCGGCGTCTGGGTGAATAAAGGAAAAATCGATGAAAGTGCTTGTGCCCGTGAAGCGGGTTGTGGATGCGAACGTCAAGGTTCGTGTGAAGGCAGATGGTTCGGCGGTGGAACTCGCCAACGTCAAGATGGCGATGAACCCGTTCGACGAGATCGCGGTCGAAGAGGCGATCCGGCTGAAGGAAGCTGGCAAGGCCGAAGAGATCATCGTCGTGTCGATCGGCCCGCAGCAGGCGCAGGAAACACTGCGCACCGCGCTAGCCATGGGCGCCGATCGTGCCATCCTGGTCAAGACCGACGAGCAGACCGAGCCGCTGGGCGTCGCCAAGGTGCTTAAGGGCGTCGTCGACGCCGAGCAGCCCGGCCTTGTCATCCTGGGCAAGCAGGCGATCGACGACGACTCGAACCAGACTGGCCAGATGCTGGCGGCTCTGCTTGGCTGGGCACAGGGCACCTTCGCCTCCAAGATCGTGCTCGACGGCGACAAGGCCAGGGTGACCCGCGAGGTCGACGGCGGCCTGCAGACGGTGGAGCTGAAGATGCCGGCGATCATCACCGCCGACCTGCGCCTCAACCAGCCGCGCTACGCCTCTCTCCCCAACATCATGAAGGCCAAGAAGAAGAAGCTCGACGAGAAGAGCCCGGCAGACTACGGCGCCGACGTGAAGCCGCGCCTCAAGGTAATCAAGACCGAGGAGCCAAGCGGTCGCAAGGCGGGCGTCAAGGTGAAGAGCGTCGCCGAACTGATCGACAAGCTCAAGAACGAAGCCGGCGTGCTCTGAGATCGGAAGGAACAGACAAAATGGCAATTCTCCTCATCGCTGAACACGACAACGCCACCCTTTCCGACCAGACCGCCAAGGCGCTGTCGGCGGCCCTGCAGATCGGCTCGGACGTGCATGTGCTGGTTGCCGGCAAGGGCGCCAAGGGCGCTGCCGACGCCGCCGCCAAGCTGAAGGGCGTCAGCAAGGTGCTGCTCGCCGAAGCCGACGAGCTTGCCGAGCGCCTCGCCGAACCGACAGCGGCACTCGTTGTATCGCTGGCCGGCGCCTACGACACGATCATCGCGCCGGCGACCTCGTCGGGCAAGAATGTAGCACCGCGCGTGGCGGCACTGCTCGACGTCGCGCAGGTCTCCGAGATCATCGAAGTGGTCTCGCCCGACACCTTCAAGCGTCCGATCTATGCCGGCAACGCCATCCAGACCGTGCAGTCGACCGACGCCAAGAAGGTCATCACCGTGCGCACTGCTTCATTTCCCGTCGCCTCCCAAGGCAATGCGGCTGCCGTCGAGATTATCTCGGCGGCAGCCGACCCCGGTGTATCGTCCTTTATCGAGAACAAGCTTTCCGGAACTGATCGTCCGGAACTGACCTCGGCCAGGATCATCATTTCGGGTGGCCGTGCGCTGGGCTCCTCGGAGAAGTTCCAGGAGGTCATCCTGCCGGTTGCCGATAAGCTGGGCGCGGCGGTTGGTGCTTCGCGCGCCGCGGTCGATGCCGGCTATGCGCCCAACGACTGGCAGGTCGGCCAGACCGGCAAGGTCGTCGCTCCCGATCTCTACATCGCGGTCGGCATCTCCGGCGCCATCCAGCACCTTGCCGGCATGAAGGATTCGAAGGTCATCGTCGCCATCAACAAGGACGAGGAGGCGCCGATCTTCCAGGTTGCCGACTACGGCCTGGTCGGCGATCTCTTCCTCATCCTGCCGGAGTTGGAAAAGGCGCTCGCAGGCGGCTGAAGCGGGAAAGGATAGCGGTCGTTCCTCTCGCTAGAGGATAAGACGGCGTCCTGTGGTCAAGCGGTGACAGAATGAACGTAATAAACAACCGACTTGTTGGCGAGCGGAGATTGGGTCGCGGAAACTTAGATTCCACGGCCTTCATGCCTTTGGCTGATGGAGTCACGGAGTTCTCGATAGTCCTTGTTCCGGGATTTTCACAACTGTGTATGTCGTCGTTCATCGATCCATTGCGGTATGCGAACAGATTGTCCGGACGCGAGCGGTTTCGATGGAGGTTGATAAGCGACGACGGCAGCCCTGTTATATGTGCCAGTGGGATCCGAGTGTGCGTGGATGCAAGTCTTACGGAAGCCAAGCTTCTGAGATCGGAGCGTTTGCCCGATGGCATCGTGGTTTGCGCGGGCGCGGGAATCGAACACTATCCCTCAGCACCACTGTTGTCACTTTTACGCTTCTGTGCACGTCGCAATGTGAGGCTTTACGGACTCGGCACCGGCGCATGGGTCTTTGCTGCGGCCGGTCTGTTGTCAGACACGCGCTGTACCATCCACTGGGACACGATGGCAGCCTTCTCGGAGTCATTCGAAGGTCTCAAGCTGACCGACGCCCTATTCGTCGAGCAGAACGGAATCGTCACCTGCGCCGGTGAATTTGCGGCATTTGATCTCGCGATCAGCTCAGTAGAACACCGATGTGGTTCCGATGTGGCGCGATCAGTCTGCCGATTCCTCACAGCCGATCGATGGCGCGAGGGGGAAAGCTGTCAATCTGCTCCCCTTGGGCTTCGCTTTAGCGGCGCGAGCGAAAAGCTAATCCGCATCATTCGCACTATGGAAAATACTGTAGATGAACCGTTGACGATTCGCGCTATTTCTCGACTGCAGGGCCTTTCTTGCCGGCAAATCGAGCGCCTCTTTCTTCGCCATCTCAAGGTGACGCCGATGCGATACTATCTTTTGCTCAGAATGGCCCGCGCCCGCCAACTTATCGAATTAACCGATATGTCCGTGCTGCAGGTGGCGATCGCTTGCGGTTTCGCCTCATCATCGCATTTTTCGAAGTGTTTTCGTGACCACTTCGGCGAATCACCCAGCAGTCTGCGACGCGGCTAAGTGGATTTTCCCACCTCAACCGAACGGACCTCGCTAATGCCGAGAGGATGCCCAGTGCCGTGGCTGGAGACATTGAGAAATACTCGAGAAATTGGGTTCGTGAAACTCTGGTCACAGCTTACGGAGCCTGCGCGAGGATCAACCGAGGTGTTGTAGATCGATGTTCCGCATCAACGCATAGGCTAGCATTGGCTAGTCCCGACCAGCGGCTTCGGCGCAACCAACTCTCCAAGAGCCTGACTCAAAACTCGGTTACGCACGACGCGGAGCTGCCATGCGGCGAAGCATGAGGCGGATCGAGGCGATGAAGATCCATGCCTCGGCGCTGGCGATCGTCGCCTCGAAGTCCTTGGCGAGCCGGCGACAACGTCCCAGCCAGGCGAAAGTTCGCTCGACGACCCATCGTCGTGGCAGCACCTCAAAGCCCTTGGCCGCGTCGGAGCGCTTGATGATTTCGATGGTCCATATGCCGAGATTGGCCAGAGCCTGCGACAGTTTTTCTCCGGCATAGCCGCCGTCGGCGAACAGATGGCGCAACCAGGGATAAAGCCGTCGAATGGAGACGATGACGCCGACTGCCCCATCCCTGTCCTGGATGTCGGCCGTGTGCACCGTCAGCCTGACCAAGTGTCCCTCGGTGTCGGTAATGATATGGCGCTTGCGGCCTTTGACCTTGTTGCCGGCGTCGTAACCACGCAAACCGGCAACGTCCGTGGTCTTTGCCGATTGGCTGTCGATGACACCGGCGCTCGGGCTCGCCTCGCGACCAAGCGCCAGGAGTGCCGCAGCCACCAAGTGGAAGTTGATGGTCTTCCACAGCCTGTTGTCCCGCCAGGCATAGAAATAGCGTTGAACCGTCGAAACCGGCGGGAACCGGTCCGGCAATGCCCGCCATTGGCAGCCGGTCCAGGCGATGTAGAGAAGCGCGTCCACGACCGCCCGAAGTTCTGTCGTCCGCGGTCGTCCCGTCGTCTTCGTTCCCGGCAGGAACGGCTCGATCAACGCCCATTCCCTGTCCGTCAACGCGTTTGCATCTCGCTGCCCCGCGCGGCAATATCGCCGGCGGGTGGTCTCCGTCCAACCCATGTCGTGATCCCGTTCAAGTCTAGACAACTCAAACGAATCACAACGGACGGGGCCACTCAACCGCTTCCACCCCCAAAACCGAGTTTCGGGTCAGGCTCTAAGAGGTAAACGCTAATCGGATTTGGTCGGCGCGGCTTCAAGTATCGCTTGTCCGACCCCATCGGCCCTTTGGGCGTTCAGCATTTCCACAGCGTTCTAACTGTCACGCACCTCCTATTCTGCCTGAGTTTGGATTTCCCAACGGTTGGTGATCTCCTCCAAAGCCGCGATCGCTTTGCCCCTTGATCATAGCTTCGATGAAATCCTTCGGCACGTCGCCTATCTTCCACGGGGCCGGCTGGGCGGCGTCAATGCAGATGTGTGAGCCTCGCGATGTTGCGACATATCTAGCGCTCGCGGATTCCGACGATTTACCGGACGGCATTCCGATCAAAAACCGGACGCGGTTTGGTCTCGGGATGCTGTCCGAAATCATTGGAATACGCAGCGCTCATGATCCCGAACAGTGATGCGCCCATGGGCGTTGGACAACGAAATAGTTCCACGTAGGCATCTGCCGAACTTGAGCGATGCGTCGTAATCATACTAAGCTCGAGAAACTGAACGACCTACTGCAACTCTCGCGCGCGTCCGGCGCCATTCCCGGTTTCCCAGATTGATTCAAAGTTGCGCAGCATCACTTCTGCGACGCTGAAGGTTTGCTTTCCTTGCCGGGAAGTCAGGCGAGCGTCGATGTCAGGATAGATAAAGAAGGGAAGCGAAATTCGTTCGGCCGGACCGGCGTGCACGACTTGATGGGGCGTGCTCTTGAAGCGGTCATCACTCAAGGCTTGAAGCATGTCGCCCAGATTGACAACGAGACTGTCGGGCAAGCTCGGCGCCGGCACCCAGCGCTCCCCGAACCACACCTGCAAGGAGCGCGTGGGGAGTTCCTCCTGCAGCAGCAGCGTGAAGAACCCATTGTCGGTATGCTTTCCGGCCGTGCCGCCAGTAGATGGATACCGGATCACGCGTTGCAGGACCGTCGGCGGGCTGAAATGGCGTCGGAACCAGTCCTCTTCCATATCGAGCAGGTCGGCCAGCGCGATTCCGAGCTTCGGCACAACGTCGTTGACCATGGTAGCCTGCAAAGCAAGCAGGCTTCGCGCGAAACCAGGAGCCACCCCGTCATCCGGAACGCGTGTGCAACCAGCAAACGGACGCCGGTCGCCTTCGTTCTCGATTCCGAGGTCGAACATTTCCTTCGGATCGGGGCCGGCCTCGGGATGCAGCGCCTCGCCGTACAACGGACTGTATCCCCGGGCAGTAGTGGGGTACACGTCTTGGGCGGAGTGACCGAAACGTTCCTTTGTCGCCTGTGGCAACGCGAAGAACCGCCGGGAAGCCTGGATGGCTTCTGCGATCTGTTCTTTCGGGATTCCGTGCTCGAGGTAGAAGAACCCGTATTCCTCGCAGGCCAGGCGTAGGCGCTCGCGCTCTTCGTGTCGCGTTGTATCGGCGGCCAATTTTGCTAGTGAGATTTGCGGTAGTATGGTCATAGATGCTGCTCCGTTTCTGCGCAGGCCCTATCGGGCACTTTGAAAACCCAGTAATGCGCACCCTCCTCAGCGATATATTTGCCGTCGTTTAGACGCTGTGCCGTCACAAGCACGCCTTCATCATGCAGACGCCGCACCTCATGTTCAAAGGATGTGGCCTCCGCATAGCTCTTGCGGGTGCTTGCGATGATGAATCCGTTCGGGCGCGTCACGCGAGCCAGTTCGCGCAGTGCGTTCGGTCCGATGTGCCCGAGCGTGAACACGCCGCAGCAGACCGTGATGTCATAGCTCGCGCTGGAGTAATCGGAGAGCGGCCCGTTAAGGTCGACATCGCCTTGGACATGGCGGTAGACGCCAGTTTTCCGGGCCTGTTCGGCCATCTCCTCGGAGAGGTCGCAACCGTCGAGCAATTGGAAGCCAAGGCGCTTCAACTGCACGCCGACGAGACCTGTTCCGCACCCGCCGTCCAGGATTGCGATGGCTGCGCGGTCATTGGCCAAATACGCGGTCTGCACGGCACCCGCCAGTTCCGCCACGATCCTCGGCCCGCAGTACCCGTCGCGGCCGACATCCAACTCATAGGAACTGGCCCAACCGCGATAGAAGTGGGCCAAACGACCGACGTCGCCGTCGAGGGCATGAGAATCCTTGATGCGCTTTCGTGCGGCTTGCTCAAGTGCTGTCTGCTGATCGAGGGTGGTCATGACAGTTTCTCCGTGAAGGGGTGGATGAGATGCGGCACGGTCGTCAGCGGCGGCGCAATGGCACCGCTTAGATCAATAAGGTCCTCGTTGCCGTATTGCTGAGCATGGCTGTCCGACCATGCGGAGGCGCCTACGCTCCAGGTGATAACGTCGTAGAGCAGGGCATCGTTCAGGCCCATGCCGCGCCCAAGATCAAACGCCTCGTCAAGGATCAGGCGATTAACGTCGGTGAGCTGGTCGACCAGAGACTTGAGCAACTGTATCTGGATGTCACTGAGCGGGACGTCGTCGAGCGGAAACACATGCTCACGCTTCGGTTTGATCCGTCCGACGGGATCGGTCAGGAATTCTTGGTCTGGCGGATGCGCAGGGTCGGCACCGTACTTGGATGGCGCGCGATAACCCGGCACTTGCAGCCGAACGCCGAAGGCCGCCTCCGCCAGTTCGACCAGGCGCAGATGGCTGTCGTACCGGTCAAACTTCCGTCCCGCCTGGCTATAGCGCTTTTCGACCGCGCGCCCGATCGGCAGTCCCACGCCGAGTTCGTCGGCCAACTGGACGGTCAAGCCCATATCCTTAACCGTGATCTCCAGAGTGCAAGAGCGATCGTAGCTGCCATCCAGGAGAAACGGGACGAACTGCTCGATTGCAACCGAGTTTGCGGACGAGGCGACAAAACTGCGCCACGCCTGCTGGGCTGGAACGCTCTCTTGCACGCCTTGGCAGAGCGCGTGGCCGCTCGCAACGGCTGCAGTGTAAAAGAGCAGGTTCGTCAGTAATTTGACCGATTGGCCCTGACCAATATCTCCGACGTGGAAGGAAACCGCCCCCATGGTTTCCAATGCCCTTTGGCAACGCCTATAGACGCCCGATGGCCCGCCGACAAAGAAGCTGACATTGGCAAAATCGACGCCCATATGGGACAAGTTGCTCACCGGCGCTTCTAGCGAATGCACGCCAATTGCTGCCGCTATACGGGCGATCTCAAGAGTGTTGTGGTAGTCGGTGGTAGACGTGTCGATCCAAACGCTTCCCGACGGCATTCCCGCCAAAGCGCCTTGCTCGCCCGTCATGTTGTCAAAGACGTCACGTGGCAGGGGCAGACAGGTTATCAGAATGTCGCAATCTCGGGCCGCGTCGCGTGGTGTGTCATGCCACATGGCTCCCTTTTGCAGCACGTCTCTCCCAGCCGCAGGATCAATGTCGTAGACTTCTACGAGATATCCGGTTTCCAGGAGTTTCGCGATCATGGGTCGCCCCATGCTGCCCGTACCAATGAATCCGATGCGTTCTACGTCGCGGAGATGAGCGGCGCTTACAGCCTCTACGGCGGACACTAGATTTCCTTTCATAACTACAGTCGGGATTTTCTCTCAGTTGCTCGTCCAACAGTACCTTATCAAGGGAATAAACACCGATTTACGGTAGCAGCAAGAGAATATATATAAAACCAGTTTACATTTTTATTGCTTGCTTACTTAAAATGTTTAATTTTTGGCAGACAAAGTTCACAATTGTGAGTCGTGTAAGGCGGAGTTAGAGGGGCTTTTTTGTTGACAGCTCGACGACAGCCTCTCCGACGAAATGGGCCGGAAATCCGTTGCCATTTCGCATTGATGGTTGGCTGGACATTGCGCGAGGCACAACCGCCGGGAGCGATTCACCGTCGACATAAATGCCAAGGCGATGACAGCCGAATTTTCGAGGGAAGACCTGCTACGGCGCTGCGGTGCGCCGATTTTTCGGCGACGTGCCGGTAGCAGCGGACGGGCTGCCCCGCGCGAGGGTGCGAAGCCGGATGGCGGAGATCGCCTCTACCGAAGAAGAGCGGGTCGGTTCACGATCGGCCGGCGCCCCGACAGTTGAGGACAGCGAAACTGGCGGAAGCGCCCCTGGGCTGGAAATGCGCGGAAATCAGCTCCGACAATGCCTTCATCCATGCGGTGGGTTTGGGCGCATCCATGCGGTGCGGCGCGACCCGACCGAGGCCAAGCAGGCCGAACTAGCGGCGATGGCGTGCAATACGACGAGGTGGCCGAGGCCATCAACGCTCATGCGAGAGCGACCTCGCAAATCGAGGCCGACGAGGCCAAGTTGCAAGCGCTGGAAAGTCGCATCGAGGCCATCCAGAACGTGGCGGAAGCCGTGGACCCACGGGAAATGGCGCTGGCGGGCTGTGTCGTGTCGATAGCGCACGGCGGCACATTGCAGGTGACGCTGGGGCTGGTGAAGGCTGAAGACCGCAAGGCCCTTGCCGTCTTGGAAAGCGGCAACGAAGGTAATGACCAAGAAGATGGCGGCGACGACGCAGGCAGGGGGAAGACGCTGAGGTCGAGGCCACCGGCATGTCAGCGACCCTCACTGAATCCGCGACCGTCACAGCGTAGAAAATTCAACCTGATGCGGAAATGAGACATACGGATAACCCAAGGAGGTTCCGCTTGACCTCGACGAGGCTGATATAGTCGCTCCGGAGAAGACGGGCGGCAATTCACGGCAAGGAAGTGACATTCCTAGACAAGAAACGGGGCGTGTCTAAACATAAGCTTGAGCTTGCTTGGACACAGCGCTTTGTGCGTGATTGCCGGGAGCCGCCCAGTGACGCGAGTAACCATGAAACGGGTGGAAAAGGAACGGCCTTTCGTGCCGACCGAAATCCATGTCAGCACTGTCACGCACGAGAAAGGCCCTCTTGGCATTCTCGATCCAGACAACTGAAGGCCTCCTCGATATCGTGCTGGACCGGCAAGCCGCCGACGCGATCATGAAAGCGATCGGCAAAATCCGGTCAAAACTGGAACCTATTGAAAGCTAAGAATATGCCTGGCCGGCGTCGGGCAGAGACGTGGGCAACACCGACGATATGCCATCGTTCGGCGTTTCTAATCTTGCGATAGCATCCTGATGGTCGGATGATGGCCATACTTGCCTGTTGCCAAGCATCAAGCGGTAGCCATCGTTCAAGCAGCCCAAGACGGCTAGTGCCTCCGCCCCGAATAGAAGATCGCAATAGTTATGGGGCGACCACTTACAAAGCGCTCAAGACGGAAGGCGTCACGTTGCGGTTGCTGTTCGCCCACCAATGAATGGCCTCCCCCTCGGAGGGCACGTTAGCCGTGACCACCCTGAGACATCAAAGCTGACGCTCACGGGAAGAGACTGGGGGATTTCGGCAGGCGATGTCTGGTTTCGGACGCGTTCAGCTTCATCGTCGACCAGCGGGGTCGCGCCTACGAGCGCGCCCAAACCGGCCCCGATAACCTCGAACGCTGCGAGGTCAATGACTTTGCAAAAAAAAATAAATCGTATTGAAAAATTGACAAATATCTCCTTTAAACAACAAACGGGGAATGCCAATATCACTCCCAATGGCATGACATTGGAAGGAAGGGCTACACGCATGAATAGCAATATTTCCAACACTATGTCTTCACATGATATCGAGTCATACTTCAGTGACGACTATCTATATTTTGGAGACCTGATAAATCCGCCGGAGACAAGTGATCGACAAGCCCAATTAATTTTGGATCTTCTCGCGCTTAGACAAGGTGACCCAGTTCTTGAACTTGGATGCGGTTATGGGCGGATCACTAACCGGTTGGCGGAAAAAGGAGTGCAGGTAACCGGACTTGATTTGTCACCGGTATTGATCAAAGAAGCCGAAGAGGGTGCCGCTGAACGTGGAGTAAATGTTGAGTATGTTCTGGGCGACATGCGCACACTTCCCTGGCGAGGCCGATTCGATGCGGCTTTTCTGTGGTTCACGACGTTTGGCTATTTCGATGATGCGGACAATGAGAGAGTGCTTCGGGAAGCCGCTTCTTCACTTCGAAAAGGCGGGCGTCTGCTAATTGATCACGCCAATCGCTATTATTTCCTGCGCCATAAGTCGCCTATGTGTTACGTTACGCGGCGTGACGACAATGTAAGAATTGATGTATATAACGACGATGTGCTAAGCGATCGCTCGAACGTCGAAAGGATTGTTGTCCGCGATGGATGCGTTCGACGAACGTACCTTTCCTTCAGACAGTATGGGTTTTCCGACTATGTTCGCATGTTGCAAACTGCGGGGTTCGAAACTGTTGAAGCTTATGGGCAGGAAGGCGGAGCGTTTACTTCCGATAGCTCGCGCCTCATAGTTGTGGCATACAAATAGTACCAAAGACCCTTCTCTGATTGGGGATTGGGTCGTTGAGGTGAAGCTCCTCCTGATATTTTTTCGGATGTCGCCCCGCAGGTCATTCGCTTCTCTTCGCGGACGACATAGGCCGCCGCATGTAGGTCAGTAGAGCGAGGCGTAACCGGGGCAAAACCGGTGGCGGACGCGGCGTTATGACTCGGGTGTATCGGGTTAGAGTGGGTGGCGGTTTGGCGGGCGGCGTGATTCGGTCAGGCCATCGCGGAGCCACCAGATTCTCGAACGCTGCGCCCTGCGGACCTGCTCGACATGATCCTGCAATTGCGGGCAGAGGTCGCCGGCCTTCGCGCCGAGAATGCGGCTCTGAAGGATGAGATCCGGCGTCTGAAAGGTCTACCGCCGCGCCCGACGCTGAAGCCGAGCGGGATGGAGCAGTCGTCCAAGCGGAGCTCACCTGCGGCAACGGGTCCGAAGCGGCGTGGCTCGAGCCGGGTGATCGTCACCGAAGAGCGCCGTCTTTGTTATGAGCCGCCACCGGGCTCGCGGTTTCTGGGGCGGACAAGCTTCGTGGTGCAGGATCTGACGATCGGGGTGCGGGTGGTCCGCTATCATCGGGACCGCTGGCGTTTGCCGGATGGCCGGATCGTCGTCGCTCCGCTGCCGGACGGGGTCGACGGGCACTTCGGTTTGGAGCTTCGGCGTCTGGTGCTGTCGTTTTATCACCAGGGTCAATCGACCGTGGAGCGGATCGTCGCGTTGCTGCGCGACTTCGGCGTGTCGATCTCCAAGCGCCAGGTCGTGCGGATCCTGACCGGCAAGATCGACGCCTTCGTCGCCGAAGCGAAGCAGGTTCTGACGGCCGTGCTCGCTTCGGCCGGTTGGATCAGCGTCGACGACACCGGGGCCCGCCATGGCGCGGTCAATGGCGTGTGCACGCAAATCGGCAATGACCGGTTCGCCGTATTCACGACCACCAAGTCGGAGAGCCGGCTGAACTTCCTGCAGCTCCTGCACGGCGGGTCGGCCCGGTGGGTCCTGAACGCCGCCTCACGCGCCTACATGCTGGAGCACGGGCTGCCGGTGATCACGACGGATCTTCTGCATGCCGGGCGCGAGCCGTCCGGGTTCGAGGACGCGGCGTGATGGGACGCCCATCTGCTCGCCCATGGCCTGGAGCCTAAGGATGGCCCTCTGGACCCGTTCCGCATCGCCAGTGAAGGCGCGTTGTGGGGTGGCCTGACCGAGGCAAAGACCCTCGACGGCACCGGCATCCTCAGTGATGGGGCGGGCCAGTTCGCAATCGGCGAGCACGCGCGGTGCTGGGTGCATATAGAGCGGCAGATCCATGCCCTCGATAGCTTCACCGAACCGCAGCGCCGCGCCAAGGCCCTGACCCAGAGCCGGATCTGGTGGCTCTACAACGACATCAAGGCGTGGTGTCTCGATCCCACGCCCCGAAGAGCCAGGGAACTGGCCCGCCGGTTCGACCGGATCGTCGGCATGAAGACCAGGTTCGTGACCCTCGACCGTCTACTCGCGCGCATCCGGACCGACCGCCAAAGCTTCCTGAAGATCCTCCAACGCCCGGACATTCCGCTCCACACCAATGGCTCGGAGAACGATATCCGCAGCGTGGTGACCCGGCGCAAGATCAGCGGCGCAACCCACAGCGACCAGGGCCGTGCCGCCCGCGACACCATGCTCAGCATGATGAAGACCTGCAACAGGCTCGGTGTGAGCTTCTGAGATTATCTCGGCGACCGCCTCGGCATCCCTGGCAGCAAGATCCTACCGCTTCCCGTTCTCCTCGCCGCTCGCTAAACCCCAACAGCAGATCGACGCGCCCAAGCGCCACCGGTTTTGCCCCGGTTACAGCGAGGCTTCTCAACCTGTTGAACGACCTTGGAGAATTCGTCGAACGATCGTGCCTGCTAACGAGATCGCCTTGCCCATCGTCCCCACGGAAAGATCCGGATCCGCCTTTTCCGGCGGAAATCAACTCCTCCTTCGTTGGTGCGTTGTCCTACCGGGTACCCTGCCGAGCGGAATTCTGCCCGATACTCTTCATGAGATGCAGAATGACAGCGAGTATGCGGGATCTCTTGAGGCCTGTGCCAAGACGTTTCGAGGGCTGTGCGTGGACGCTACTGTTACTGCTCATTGGGACTGTCAGGAATTCTGTGCGCGACGCGAATGATGCGCCTCTAGGCTCCTTGCCTCATCCCATCGAATTTTGGCCTAAACCCAAACCGGCTGTCGGTTATGGAGCGGAATGATGTCAGCTTTGGAGAGCTGTTTCTCGATCGACTAACAGCGAGCAAGACTGAAGTTCGCGATGGCGCTACGCAATCGGGCGCGGCACTTCCCGAGTTTCGACATCCCGGGCGCGGACCTAGCGACGAAGTCTTGTCTACGGTTGTCGCCTTATTGGGGACGCGGCGTTACCGAACCCGGTGGTCGTGAACACAGGACTGCACGGAGTTGAAGGCGTCTGTGGGTCTGGATGCCTGGTTGGACTGCTAGTGATGGGGTTGTCTAATCGCGGTGGGGACGTCAAGTATCTTCGCGGTTGGAGATGCGTTGGCCGGGTACACGGTTGTCTTCGCGGTCAACATCGGTCGCCGCATGATGGAGCTTCGCGGGACGAGCCTTCAATGTGGACGACGCACTTTGCTGAGTCAGCGGTGCAACCCCATCAGCGGAATGGCTCGGCTCACGTCCCGGCAGGGACGCCTCAGGCGTTCAGATTCTGAACGCTATCCGGATTTACTTTGTGGCTCCTGCATTCGGATTAAAGAGCTCGCCGGTTTTAAGCATCGTATGCATTATCACCGCCAGTTTGCGCGCCACAGCCACGGCGGCTCGTTTGAAGCCGATCCTCTCCCGGAGCTGGAGACCCCATGTCCGCAGGGCGCTCTCGGTTGAGCTACGCGTCAGAATAACCGACGCCGCTTCGTAGAGAAGCCCTCGCAAATGGCGGTCGCCGCGTCGGGATATATGGCCGTCATAATCGACTTCTCCGGATTGGTAGCGGCGCGTCGTTAGGCCTATCCAGGCTCCAACAGATCGGGACGTCTTGAAGTTGCCCGGATCTTCAATGGCAGTGGCGAATGAGGTTGCGGTGATGGCGCCGATGCCAGGGATCGACATGAGCATGCGGCATGCCTGGCTCTGACGTGCATCTGCGACGAGCTGGCGCCCAAGCTCGGCGGCACGGATGCGAATGCCGCGCCAGGCCTCCAACATCGGCAGCACGATGAGAGCAAGTTCCTCGTGATCGATAAGAAGGCGCCGAACGTTCTTCTCGAACGTGGTTCCCTTACCTGCAGGAACGAGCAGCCCGAACGTTTTCATGATTCCACGAATCTGGTTGGAAAGTTCGGTGGTGATCCGGACCAGCCGGGTGCGTGCCGCCACAAGCGTGCGGGTCAGCATGCTGTCAAATCCTTTCACCCGCACCTCACGGAAGAATCCCACCTCTGCAAGATGCGCCAAACCGTCGGCGTCGTTCGCGTCGGTCTTATTCGCCGCCATATCGAGCGCAGCTTTGGCATGGCGAGCATCGATGCAGATCGCTGGCACCCTTTCCGCGCGTAGCGCGTGATAGAACCAGACGGAAAGGGGTCCAGTCTCGAACACCACGCGTTTGGCGGCTGGCGCCCGCTTGCGGATAAGCTCGGCAATGATCTTTGGATCAGAGGCGCACTTCCCGCGCCAGACGCGCTTGCCTTCACGTCGGATCGACACCGCTGTCTCTTTCATCGACACGTCGAGACCGATATATTCTTCCATGGCTGTTCTCCATCAGATGCTTGGGCCCGGCGTCAGGTCGTGAGCCCGTATTTCCATCTTATCGGGGAACAGCCACCTTCCAAGGATATGATTGGTTTCAGGGCGACTCGCTCCCGCGATTACCCCATGTGGACGCCCCCCTCGACGGCATTGATGTGCCAGAATGGTGGTGTTTGACAGCCACCGTAAGAGAGGGAACATCCACAATGGAAGTTAACACGATCGGGTTGGACCTAGCGAAGAATGTGTTTCAGGCGCATGGAGCCGATGCGGCGGGCGCCATTGTTTTCCGCAAGCAACTGCGACGCGACAAGGTGCTTGCATTTCTCGCTGGGCAGCCGGCCTGCATGGTCGCCATGGAGGCCTGTTCTGGGGCGCATCACTGGGCGCGCGAGATCGGCAAGCTCGGGCACACCGTTCGTCTGATCCCGCCATCCTATGTGAAGCCTTTCGTCAAGATATGCTCACCTGACCATAATTTGACTTGGACTAACCCGCTCCGCGATTGCGGAGCGGCAAGGAGGGTGTGTGCCGGCGGCGTGGTGTTGATCGCGTCGACTGTCGCGCTG
>NZ_JAMYSG010000020.1:0-130969 GCF_040321815.1 Mesorhizobium sp. M0239 | reverse complement strand
CACGAACAGGATGGAAACGAATCTCCATCCTGTTCGATAGGTCTTACCAGATCCTCATCCAGCCCAACTTAAGTGAACTGCATTAGGGCGCGAGGCCCGGCTTTTTCGTGTCGTGGCTTGAACGACTTAGAACTTCATACCGACGCCGAAGGTGACGCGGTTGTCGGTGGCCTTGACCTTGCCGATGCCGTCGAAGCTCTTGCTGCCGAAGTCGGTGTAGCGGTACTCGACGCGGCCGAAGACATTGTCGGTCAACTTGATGTCGGTGCCAACACCGGCGGTCCAGCCGAGCATCGTTGCGCGATCGCTGGCCCCAAGGACGGTGTCTTCCACCTTCAGGCTTCTGCCGGCGAGACCGCCGGTGCCATAGAGCAGGATTTCTGGGCTGACCGCGTAGCCGAGACGGGCACGCAGCGAACCTTCAAAGCCGGCCTTGGAGTCGATGCCGTTGTCGTCGCCCTTGACGCCGTTGTAGCCGAGTTCGGCTTCAGCGCCGTAGACGAAGTTCTCCTGCTGCCACTGATAGCCGCCGAAGACACTGCCGACGAAACCCTTGGTATCGGTTTCAACGTCGAAATCCTTTTCCTTGGTCCGGCCGCTGAAGCCATAGCCGACGTTGAGACCGGCGTAGGGGCCGGCCCACGAAGCGACCGGAAGTTCAGCGATCGGCGCAGGTGCCGGCGGCTCTTCCGAAACCACGTCAGCAGCATAGGCGGTTCCGCTGAGGGCGAAGAGGCCGAGCGCAACGGCCAGCGGCCGTGCGAATTTGAGATTGGCTTGCATTGTTCTTTACTCCTTAAGCCACAGGACACAGGCTTGTTTCTCACGATCGCCATCTACCCGTCCGGGGGGTGAAACGGATCTGGCGTTCGTCGGTTCCAAATGTCGTGTCAAAATGCGGCTGAAGCGAACCTGAACTTGGGTCATTCCCCGGCACGAATGAGGCAGAACCTTGACGTTGCATCTTCGCAACAGCGAAATGGCAGGAACCATCCCGTGCTGCGCTGCACACCGCTTGGTGCAAGGACTCCAGCACCCTATATTGCGGTCGGGCGCGCCCGAGTCCAGGGCGGGCCGGGATGTCCAAACGGCCGTTTCGCCACAATGCTGCCCAAGGTGCGAACACCATTTAACGCATGCCGGGCCATATTTCGCCGGCACCGCTTTTTCGGCCCGAAATTGAGGATTGACACCATATGAGCAAAGCCACTGTCACGGCGCTGGTGACGGGCGGGGCCAGGCGGATCGGCAGGGCGATCGTCGAGGATCTCGCCGCCCACGGTTTTGCCGTCGCCATTCATTGCAACCGCTCGCGCACCCAGGCCGATGTGTTGGCTGCCGAAATCATCGCCGGAGGTGGCCGTGCCGCCGTGGTCGCCGCCGACCTGACCGATATGGACGCCGTTGGCGATCTCGTCGGCCAGGCGCAAGCAGCGCTCGGACCGATTCCGCTGCTGGTCAACAATGCGTCGCTGTTCGAGGACGATTCGGTTCTGGATTTCGAGTGGCGGGCCTGGGACCGGCACTTTGCCGTCCATGTGAAAGCGCCCGCGCTCCTGGCGCAGAATTTCGCCCGGGCGTTGCCGGCAGGGCAGGAGGGCCTGATCGTCAACATGATCGATCAGCGCGTCTGGCGGCCGACGCCGCGCTACTTCTCCTATGCGCTGTCCAAGTCGACGCTGTGGACGGCCACGCAGATGATGGCGCAAGCGCTCGGCCCCAGCATCCGCGTCAATGCCATCGGCCCGGGGCCGACCCTGAAGAACGCGCGTCAGGATGACAGCGATTTTGCAGCCCAAGTCGATGGCTTGGTCCTGAAGCGCGGCCCGGATTTGCCGGAATTCGGCGCCACGATCCGCTATCTCTGGGAAGCGCGCTCGGTCACCGGCCAGATGATCGCGCTTGATGGCGGCCAGCATCTTGCGTGGCAGACGCCCGATGTGACAGGCATGACGGAATGAGTCCCGTAGACCACAAAAGCAAGCCGCGCGGCGGCGCCGACGATCTGCCCCCCGATATCGACGTCGAGGACGAGGCAGTCGAGGAGATCGTTGAAACCGTCGGTCCCGATGTCGCCTTCACCGCCATCGACTGGACGCCGCATGCCGGCGACGCGGAAGGCATGATCGGCGCCGAGGTGATCCAGACGCTGGTCAAGCGGCTGCCCAACGCGCCCGGCGTCTACCGCATGATGAACGCTGCCGGCGATGTGCTCTATGTCGGCAAGGCGCGCAGCCTGAAGAAGCGCGTCACCAACTACGCGCAAGGCCGCTTCCACACCACCCGCATCGGCCGCATGGTGCGCGAAACGTCGACGATGGAGTTCGTCGTCACCCGCACCGAGATCGAAGCGCTGCTGCTCGAAGCCAACCTTATCAAGCGCTTGCGGCCGCGCTTCAACGTCCTGATGCGCGACGACAAGTCGTTTCCCTATATCCTCTTGACCGGCGACCATGTCTCGCCCGGCATCTACAAGCATCGCGGCGCGCGCTCGCGCAAAGGCGATTATTTCGGGCCCTTCGCCTCGGCCGGTGCCGTTGGCCGCACCATCAACTCCCTGCAGCGCGCCTTCCTGCTCAGGAGTTGCACCAACTCGTTCTACGAGAACCGCACGCGGCCATGCCTGCTTTATCAGATCAAGCGCTGCGCCGGCCCCTGCACCGGAGAGGTTTCGCACCAGGACTATGCCGAACTGGTCAATGAGGCGAAGGACTTCTTGTCCGGCCGCAGCCAAAAGGTGAAGACGGAAATCTCGGCCGCCATGCAGCAGGCGTCGGAAGCTCTCGATTTCGAGCGCGCCGCGATCTATCGCGATCGACTTGCGGCCCTGTCGCATGTGCAGAGCCACCAGGGCATCAATCCGGCTACCGTCGACGAAGCCGATGTCTTCGCCATCCATCAGGAAGGCGGCCAGGTCTGCATCCAGGTGTTTTTCTTCCGCACCGGCCAGAACTGGGGCAACCGCGCCTATTTCCCCAAGGCCGATCCGGCGTTGGAAGCAGCCGAGGTGTTGGGTTCGTTCCTGGCGCAGTTCTATGACGACAAGCCGACGCCGCGGAACATTCTTCTGTCGCATGGCGTCGAAGATCAGGAACTGTTGGCCGAGGCGCTCTCCACCCGCGCCGGCCGCAAGGTCGCGATCTCCGTGCCGCAGCGTGGCGAGAAGAAGGACCTGACCGACAACGCCCTGCAGAATGCCCGCGAGGCGCTCGGACGCCGGTTGGCTGAAACCTCCACCCAAGGACGCCTGCTTGCCGGTTTCGCCGAGACATTCGGCCTGGCCAAGCCGCCGGTGCGCATCGAGGTCTACGACAATTCGCACATCATGGGCACCAATGCCGTTGGCGCCATGGTCGTCGCCGGGCCGGAAGGTTTTGTGAAGAACCAGTACCGGAAATTCAACATCCGCTCGACCGAGATCACGCCTGGTGACGATTTCGGCATGATGCGCGAGGTGATGGAGCGACGGTTTTCGCGGTTGCTCAAGGAGCATGGCGATGTCCCGGCTGGGGATGCGGTTGATGGTTCGGCAGACGATATGGAGGACGATATCTCCGGCAGCTTCCCGGCCTGGCCCGATGTCATCCTGATCGACGGTGGCCAGGGCCAGATGACCGCGGTGCGCAAGATCCTTTCGGATCTCGGCATCGAGGACCGGGTGGTGGCCATCGGTATCGCCAAGGGCCAGGACCGCGACGCCGGCCGTGAGCGTTTCTTCGTCAAAGGCAGGGACTCGTTTTCGCTGCCGGTTCGCGATCCCGTGCTCTATTTCGTCCAGCGGCTGCGCGATGAGGTCCATCGTTTCGCGATCGGTTCGCATCGGGCGCGCCGCAAGAAGGAGATGGTCAAGAGCCCGCTCGACGAGATCAGCGGTATCGGTCCAGGCCGCAAACGCGCCTTGTTGTTGGCCTTCGGCACCGCCAAGGCGGTCAGCCGCGCCGCCATCGAGGATTTGAGGAAAGTCGACGGTATTTCCGAGCAGGTGGCGAAACTGGTCTACAATCATTTCCATGAGAGCTGACAGCAAGGATGCTATTTTCGTCTGGTCAATCGATTCTCGCCTGTTGACCCCCTACATTCGCTTCTGATTTGAGTAGGCAGGCAGAAAGAGTTTTCCAGATATGGCCAAGCGCGCGTTCAACCTGCCCAACATGCTCACCTACGCCCGCATCGTCGCGGTGCCGCTGGTGGTGCTGTGCTTTTTTCTCGAAGGACATCTGAAGTCGAGCGACTTCGCCCGTTGGTCGGCGCTGATCATCTTCCTGCTCGCCTCGATCACCGATTATCTGGACGGCTACCTGGCGCGCGCCTGGCAGCAGACCTCCAACATCGGCAAGATGCTCGACCCGATCGCCGACAAGCTGCTAGTCGCCACCTGCCTGCTGCTGCTGGCCGCCGATACCGATCGCCATGCGGGCATTGCCGGCTGGTCGCTGTGGGCGGCGATCATCATCCTGTGCCGCGAAATCCTCGTCTCGGGCCTGCGCGAATATCTGGCGGCGCTCAAGGTCTCGGTGCCGGTGACGCAGCTGGCAAAATGGAAGACCGCGATCCAGATGGTCGCCATCGCCTTCCTGCTGGCCGGGCCGGCCGGCGACAAGATCTTCCCGCTGACCACCCAGACCGGACTGGTGCTGCTGTGGATCGCGGCGCTGGTGACGCTCTATACGGGCTACGACTATTTCCGCGCCGGCCTCAAGCACATCATGGACGAGTGAGATGACGACCCGGCTCATCTATTTTGCCTGGGTGCGCGAACGCATCGGCATGGCTGAGGAGGATGTCGACCTGCCTGCCGGCATCGAGACGGTGACCGATCTCCTGCGCTGGCTGAAATCGCGCGGCGAGGGCTACGAGCACGCTCTGCAATATCCCGACGTGATCCGCGTCGCCATCAACCAGGAACATGTCGAGCACCGCGAGAAGATCGCGGGCGCCCGCGAAATCGCGCTGTTCCCGCCGATGACCGGGGGCTGACATGAGCGGCGCGGTCTTGCCTGTGGTGCGCATTCAGCGCCAGGATTTTGACGTCGCCGCCGAGATCGCCAGACTGACGCAAAGCCGCGCCGATATCGGCGCCGTGGTGACCTTCTCAGGCCTTTGCCGCGACGAGCAGGGCGCGCTCTCAGCGCTCGAGCTCGAACACTATCCCGGCATGGCCGAAGCGGAAATCGCCCGCATCGCTGCTGAAGCGGTTGAGCGTTGGCCGCTGCAGGGCCTTACCGCCATCCACCGTCACGGCAAGATCGCGCCCGGCGAGAACATCGTGCTGGTCGTGGCAGCCTCGGCGCATCGCCATGCGGCGTTCGAGGCGGCGAACTTTCTCATGGACTATCTCAAATCGCGCGCGCCCTTCTGGAAGAAGGAGCATCGCGCGGACGGTTCCGAGGGCGGCTGGGTCGAGGCCAAGGAGGCCGACGACGAGGCGGCCGGTCGCTGGGAATCGTCAGACTAAAATACCGCCGCAGCCATGTATTGACCGCAATCATTTGGCCAATTGAGCGCGGCTGGTCAGCTTGGGCACTGGCAGCCCGGGAGCATTGGCGGCTCGGGGCCTTGGCCAGCCTGGGCAAGGGAGATGGTCATGCTGGACAGGATCGCGGAGTTCTTCATCTTCGGTTTCGTGCCGCTGGTCGTCGGCATATTGGCCGTTCCGGACCAGTCTGTTGCCGCCGAACAGGCCGTGAGAGGCGAGGTGATCTATCGCGAGCGCATTGCCTTGCCGCCCAGTGCCGTGCTCTCCGTACAACTTGCCGATGTGTCGCTGGCCGATGCGCCTGCCACCATCATCGGCGAGCAGAAAGTGCAGCCGGCCGGCCAGGTGCCGATCAGCTTCGAGATCAAATTCGACCCTTCCGTCATCCGGTCGCGGATGACTTACGCATTGCAAGCCCGCATCACCGTCGATGACAAGCTCCTGTTCATCTCCGATATGCGCCATCAGGTCGATCCGCTGGCCGACGTGCCGCAGACCATCATGCTGAAGATGGTCACCCCGAGCGCCGAGCCCATGGTTTCGGTCTTCGATCAGCTCTGGCTGGTCGACTATGTCGACGGCATCGGCGCCATTGCTGCCCCGCAAGCGACATTCAGGGTCAGCGAGGCCGGCAAGGCGGGCGGCAGCGGCCCCTGCAACACCTATTTCGCCACTGCCAAACTCGATGGCCAAACGATCGTGATCAGAGACATCGGTTCTACCTACAAGGCCTGTGCGCCCGAGGTGATGGCCGAGGAAAAGGCGCTGTTCGATGCGCTGGCCAAGGCGGCGTCATACCGTGTCGAGGCTGGCAAGCTCACCATATCGGACAAGGACGGCCGCGAGATCCTGCGCTTTAGCGCCGCGAGCTGACCCCCCAACGAAGAAGGCCGGCGAAACGCCGGCCTTTTCACGTAGTCCAAGGTCTGGACTATCGGCTCAGCCGACGATCTCGGTGTCCGAGAACCAGTACTTGATCTCTTCTGCCGCGGTCTCCGGTGCGTCGGAGCCGTGCACGGAGTTTTCGCCGATCGACAGCGCATGAACCTTGCGGATGGTGCCTTCGGCGGCGTTGGCCGGATTCGTGGCGCCCATCACTTCGCGGTTCCTGGCAATGGCGTTCTCGCCTTCCAGCACCTGGACGACCGTCGGTGCCGACGACATGAATTCCACCAATTCGCCGAAGAAAGGGCGGTCCTTGTGGACGGCATAGAAGCCTTCCGCTTCGCGGCGGCTCATCCAGACCCGGCGCGAGGCGATGACGCGCAGGCCTGCCTCTTCCAGCATCCTGGTGATGGCGCCGGTGAGATTGCGCCGGGTTGCGTCCGGCTTGATCATGGAAAATGTGCGTTCGAGCGCCATGGGTCGTCCTTGTCTGAGAATGGAATTGAGAGTGGCGGGCTCTATACAAGCCGCCCGGCCCATTGCCAAGGGGTGAGGAACGGTCCGCGCAGCGGACGGAAAGCCAACTGCTTGGCTTTCCGAGTGACGAACGGTGAAAGCCCGGTCCGCCTTCGGGCGGATTGAAAGGTCCAGTGGACCTTTCAAAGGGGAACGCCCGAAGGGCAGGGAGCGAGAGCGAAGGGCCGGACGGCTGCGCGTTTCTGCGGCAAGCCGGCCCCGTTCAGACGGCTGCACAGCAACGCTTTGCTTGCTATAGTCGCGTGTCGGCGCCGCGCTGAGGTCGGGCCGTATGGAGACACCATGACCATGACAGACGATCGTCAGGAACGCATTCGCAACCGTGCGCACCAGATCTGGCTGCAGGAGGGCCAGCCGGCTGGCCATCATGAGCGCCATTGGCATCAGGCGGCCACCGATGTCGACCAGGAGGACGCCGCGGGCAAGTCGGCAGCCAAAAAGCCAACCAGGAAGGCAGCTGGCGCAGGCAAGGCAAAGGCCGCCCCCAAGGAGGCAAAGGCTGCCACGAAGGCCGGCAAGCCAAAGAAGGCGGCCAAGTAAGTTACTGCTTTACGGCGTCAAGCCGCGGCGGCGACCTTTCGTCCCAGCCCGCCATGCAGGTCGAGGCAGCGAACGAACCACTGCGCCACCACGTCGCCATCGTCGAGCAGTTGGTAGGGAGAGGCTATGCGCGCCCATTGCAAGGCGCCGAAGACGATATAGTCGCTAAACAGCGGCGACGCGCCGCCGATGAATGGCTGATAGCCGAGCATTGAACGCAGCGGCTCCAGCGCGGCGCGGAATGTCGCCAGCCCGGCGTCGCGCGCGGTGACGACGTCCTCCAGCGTCTTGCCAAAGCGTTGCTCGCGGCTCCGGCGGAAATAAGCGGCGTTCTCCTCGTCCTGCATGGTGTGGAGGTCGATGATCGCGGCGGTGGTCACGTAGGGATGGATGGTCAGTTGCGACCAGCGCTCGATGAAACGAGCCATCGCCTTGCCGCCTTCACCGCCAAACAGCGTCGGCCGGTCCGGATAGGCTTCATCGAGATAGAGGGCGATGGCGAAGGAATCCGCGAGGACCGTCTCGCCGTCGCGGATCACCGGGACGGTTTTCGAAACGCCGCCCTCGACGGCGGGCACATCGAGAAAGCGCGTCGGCACGGTCGAGATGTCGAGCCCCTTGTGGGCAAGCGCCATCGCCACCTTCCAGCAATGCGGGCTGAACGGACGTGTGCTGTCGCGTCCGACGAGGTCATAGAGCAGAATGGTCATTGGCGGCAGGTCCTTCAAGCGTTAGGTAGGCCCCGCATCGACGCGAGCCGAGGGGAAGCCATGAGACAGCATTTCATGATGTTTGCGGCCTATAATCAATGGGCCAATGGCCGCATCTATGAGGCCGCCGCCGAGCTCGAGGATGAGGAATTCAACCGCGATGTCGGTGCCTTCTTCGGCTCGATGATGGGCACGCTCAACCACCTTTTGACTGCCGACCGCATCTGGATGAAGCGCTTCACCGGCGAGGGCGACGCGCCGACGACACTGGATGCCATCCTGCATCGGGGGTTGACCGGCCTGCGGGCGGCGCGTGAAGCCGAGGACAGGAGGATCATCGACTGGATCGGCCGCCTCAATGACAAGGCGTTGACGGGCCGCTTCACCTACATGACCGTCTCGGATATGCGCACCGTCTCGCAAAGGCTGGCGCCGGCGCTGGACCACGTCTTCAACCACCAGACCCATCATCGCGGCCAGGCGCATACGATCCTGACCATCCTGGGACGGCCAAGCCTGGGGTTGGACCTGATGCTTTTCCAGCGGACCGAGGAGGGCAGGGCTTTCGCCTGATCCGGTGGCGTTTTGCGTAGTCGGTCCGGGGTTGAAGAGCTTGCGCCACTATCGCTGCATTTTGTGCTGCAGCATCGTCTTTACCTCGGGCCACTCGGAATCGATGATGCTGAACCGGACGGAATTGCGCTTCCGACCGTCCGGCATGATCCGCTCGTTGCGAACGATCCCTTCCTGCTTGGCGCCAATTCGCAGGATGGCTGCCCTTGACGCGTCGTTCAGTTCGTCTGTGGTGAATTGCACACGGACACATCCCATGAACTCGAATGCATGGGCCAGGAGAAGATACTTCGCCTCGGTATTGACCCCGGACCGCTGAACCGAACTGCTGAGCCAGCTATGCCCGATCTCCAGCTTTCTATTCGTGCGATCGATCTTCCAAAACCGCGTACTTCCGCAGATCACTCCCGTGCTGCGCATGACGATTGCATAAGGCATGACAGTGCCGGCCCGTCGTCCAGCCAGGGCATTGGCAATTATATCCATCGATCGTGTCTGGCCCGGGGACCACGGTGGCCCTCAGGTTCCACAACGCACCATCCGCTGCGGCGCTCAGAAGCCCCCCGACGAATGTGCCTGCTGAAGTGGCGTGAGCTCAACAATCTTTCCGACCAGGGCGGGCTGTACGGATTGCACGTCCATTTCAGGCAGCCGTCGAAGCTTCGCCCCTGATTTCGCTGTCCAGCTGGCACTGCGTCAGAGCCGCTTCCGCCATCACCCACTGCTTGAACAACTGGACCTTGCGTGCGGCAAGGCCTTTCTGCGGAGAGACAAAATACCAGCCAGCCGTGTTGGGATGGTGGACGGCGAAGGGAGCCACCAGCCTTTCGGCGCGGATGTCGCTGGCCATATAGGCACGGTTGGCCACCGCAAATCCCATCCCGGAATTGGCTGCCTCGTAGGACATCATGCACGAGTCGAAATAGATGCTCTTGGTCTCGCTGAGCACGAAGCTGGCGCCGGCGAAACCAAGCCAGGATTGCCAATTCTGGGTGCAGGTGTCGGAATGCAGCAGGGTGAAGTGCTTGAGGTCGTCCGGTGTCACCTTCGACAGCCGCTTATCGCCGAGGACTTCGTGGAACAGCTTGCGGCTGCACACCGGTGTCAGGTCTTCGCGAAACAGCAGATCGGATTGCAGCCCGTGAAAGTGACCGTCGCCATAACGGATTTCGAGATCGAATTCCGAGGCCGTGAACTCATGCGTCGCGTAGGAGGTCGAGACCCGCATCACGATATCGGGATATTGCTGCTGGAACAGCGGCAGGCGCGGAAACAGCCAGCGTGCCGCAAAGGTCGGCAGCACCGATATTTTTAGCACATGCTCCTGCGATTGCCCGGTCGCTTCCATGCTGGCGGCGACGATTCGCTCCAGCGCCTCGCGAACGCGCGAGACATAGGTCTCACCCTCCGGCGTCAACGAGACCGCATTGCCGCCGCGCTGGAAAATCTTGAAACGAAGCTGATCCTCCAGGCTTTTCACCCGCTGGCTGACCGCTGAAGCGGTAATGAACTGTTCTTCGCCGGCACGCGTGAAATTACCGTGCCTTGCAGCACTTTCCACGATTTTAAGCGAATTGAGGTTGACCTGACTGAGCAGACGCACGGTTTCGACCTTAAGCTTGGCTTACACTAGCACCAGCATTCCTAATTTTACAGGGGTGGGTGAATTAATCGACTGTTTACCAAGTGTTGCCCCCATCCTGGAGAAGTACAATGAACGCCCATACCATTCCCGAACTGCGTTATGCGATGAGCCGCGAAGCCATTATAGGCCATGAAACCGCCTGGAAAGTGTCGAGTTTCGGTGTCGCGCAATATCTGCACGGCTATGACCCGGCACTGCTTGCCGCGATCGAGGAGGCTGCCCTGAAGCTCAAGGCCAGCCATGCCGTGCACAAGCACCTCGATCTGACCTTCATCACCGGGGCCGACCGTTTCATCCCCGAGATCAAGGAATTGCTGCATGACAAGCTGCGCCTGGAGCGGCTGTCCGACATGATGGGCACCAAGCTGGAGCCCTATCCGCTGTCGATCGTCGGCTCGACGGTCACCTTCATGAATCCCAAGGACGGCGCCGTGGAGTGGCATTGCGATGGCGTTCCGGTCACCGAGCTCATTCCATTGTCGATCAGCAATCCGCTGGTCGGCGGCCACCTCGAAATCTACTGCGACGACTCCGAAACCGGCCGCGCCATTCTCGAAGCCGGCCGCGAGATCCCGCGCAACAGTGTCATGCGCATCGATCACAAGATGAACTACGCGACGCTCGGGCAATTCCTGGGCGTCCTGCATCGCACCGCTCCGATCCGGTTCGGCGAGCGCGTCACGCTGGTGCTCAACCAGCGCTCGGTGTCCAAGCCCTATGTCGACGACAACAGAATGTTCTATCTCGCCGCCGACAATGACCGCGACCGTGAGTGGGTCAGCGAACTGGCCGAAGATGTCTGGACCAACCAGTTGCCGGCCTATCGTCGGTTCGAGGCAGAGCATCCCGTGCCCGCGGCCGTCGATGCACCGGTTCCGGGCGGCGCCAGGGAATCATGGTAATGAACCAAGATCCCGAAAAGTCGGAACCGGTTTTCGGACAGGATCATGGTCGAACAGCAAAATAGAATCCCATGCCGATTGTTTCGGCAGGGATCCGGCTCGATATCCGCGTTGGTCTTCGCTGCCGGTGCGGTGGCGTTGTGGTCCACCAATGCGCTGGTCGGCAAATCCCTGCTGGCCAGCCACCCGGTGTCGCAGGTCCAGTTCCTGCAATTTGCAGGCGCTGCACTCGTCTTCGCCGCCATCCGATTGATGAGCCGGGAAAGAGTAGCACCGGTCACCCCCGGGGCGGCGCTCATCTCTGTGGCGGTCGGCTTCATCGGTCTGGTCGGCACCATGGTGCTGCAATACATCGCCTTCGCTTCGATGCCGGTCATCGAGGCCAATCTGATGGCCTACACCTGGCCGTTGATGGTCGCGGTGGCAGTCATCGCCTTGGAAAATCCGCGGCATCCGGCCCTGTTGGGTCTCGCCACGGTGGTAGGCTTCATCGGCGTCGCACTGGTGATTTCGGGAGGGCGCAGCCAATCCTGGTTCCAGGGCGATCTGGTCGGCTATCTCGCCGCATTCGGGTCGGCGCTGTGCATGGCCTTCTATTCGATCATGGTGGGGCGGGTCGCCTCCTCGCCGGATCGCCTGTTGCTGCCATCGTCTTTGATTGGCGTCGCTTTGACGTTTCTATGGTGCGCTCGCGACGGTTTCACCTGGCCCGTCGGCGCGGACCTGGCTCTCGGCCTTTATCTCGGCGCCGGTCCGATGGGCTTGGGCTACTATTTCTGGTCGCGCGCCTTGAAGCTTGAAGGCAGCGGCAGGGTCGCGGTGGTCGCCTATCTCACGCCGATCGCCTCGACCCTGCTTTTGACCTTGTCCGGCGAGCGGCTGACGGTGACGGCCATTGTCGGAGCCATCCTCGTCATCGGCAGTTGTGTCGCGGTCGGTGTGGAACGTTCGGAGGCCGAAAACCATGTTTGACGAGAATGAGCGTCTGGCTATTCAGGAAGCGAATTGGCTGATCGATGAATTCGGCGCCGAGGCACCGCTTTACGCCGCGATGAGGGCCGAAAAGGCGATAGAACAAAAGGATTTCGCGCGTTGCGCCCGGTGGAAGCGTATTCTGGAGATATTGGACGAAAGTCCTGCCGCTAAGTCTGCTGGTTCCAAGTATTAGATTTTCTAATTTGCACAGCGTCGATTTTGCATGAATGCTATTTTTGCCGATTCTTGATTCTTTTATGAGGCTTGGCGGTCCGTTGGGGGACGCGGTTAAAGAGATACATCGACATAAGTCTTCGCTGGGGTGGATGATTTTGTCGCAAATAAGGTGAAAGAATTGTCAAATATCGATGATAAGACCGTTATCGAGCTGACGGCCGATATTGTCTCGGCCTATGTAGGCAACAATCCGCTTCCGGCTGCCGGCCTGCCCGAGCTGATTGCCAGCGTCAGCGCCTCGGTTCGCAAGCTCGCCGGTGCGGCTGTCGCGGAAGTCCCAAACCTGGTTCCGGCCGTCAATCCGAAGAAGTCGGTGTTTCCCGACTACATCATCTGCCTTGAGGATGGAAAGAAGTTCAAGTCGCTCAAGCGGCACCTGCGGACTGACTACGGCCTGAGCCCGGACGACTACCGGGCCAAATGGAGCTTGCCGCCGGACTATCCGATGGTAGCGCCAAACTATTCGGCGACGCGATCGGCGCTGGCAAAGTCGACGGGACTTGGCCGCAAGCCGGCAGCAGCGCCGGCCGCTGTCGCCAAGGCAACGAAGCGCAAGGCGACTGCCTGAGAGCAGGCAAGCCACTGTTCGGCTGGTTTGACGACGCCTCGCGGGCGTCGTTTCGAGGCCTTGTGCGGCCAAGTGGCCCGCAAGGCCTTGCGAAGCGTTGATGTCCGGTGCAAAAGCGCGGCCATGCTGATCATCAACGACCTATCGCTCCGCATGGCCGGACGCTTGCTTCTCGACCATGCCTCGCTGACGTTGCCGGCCGGCACCAAGGCCGGGCTTGTCGGCCGCAACGGCACCGGCAAGACGACGCTGTTCAAGGCCATCACCGGCGATTTCCCGTCCGAGACAGGATCGATCAGCCTGCCGAAGAGCACCCGCATCGGCCAGGTGGCGCAGGAAGCACCGGGCACCGAGGATGCGCTGATCGAGATCGTGCTCAAGGCCGATCTCGAACGCACGGCGCTGCTCGAAGAAGAAAAGACGGCGACCGATCCGCACCGCATCGCCGACATCCATATGCGGCTGGCCGATATCGACGCGCACTCAGCCGAATCCCGCGCCGCCACCATTCTTGCTGGCCTCGGCTTCGACGACGCTGCGCAGAGGCGTCCGGCCTCATCCTTCTCCGGCGGCTGGCGCATGCGCGTGGCGCTCGCTGCGGTGCTGTTTGCCGAGCCCGACCTGCTGCTGCTCGACGAGCCGACCAACTATCTCGATCTCGAAGGCACGCTGTGGCTGGAAAACTATGTATCGAAATACCCGCACACGGTGCTCTTGATCTCGCATGATCGCGACCTGCTCAATCGCGCCGTCAACTCGATCGTTCACCTCGACCAGAAAAAGCTGACCTTCTGGCGCGGCGGCTACGATCAGTTCGAGCGTCAATATACAGAGCAGAAGGAATTGCAGGAGAAGGGCCGGGTCAAGCAGGAAGCAGCCCGCAAGCATATGGAATCCTTCGTCGAACGCTTCCGCGCCAAGGCCTCCAAGGCGAGACAGGCACAGTCGCGCATCAAGGCGTTGGAAAAGATGAAGCCGATCGCGGCCCTCGTGAACGATTCGGTGCGGCCGTTCTCCTTCCCTGAGCCGGTGAAGACGGTGGCCTCGCCGATCGTGGCGCTGAACAACGTCAATGTCGGCTACACGGACGGGCAGCCGATCCTCAAGAAGATGACGCTGCGCATCGACGCCGACGACCGCATCGCGCTGCTCGGCGCCAACGGCAACGGCAAGTCGACCTTCGCCAAGTTGCTGTCGGGCCGGCTGAAGCAGGAGAGTGGCACCATGACGGTGGCGCCCGGGTTGAAGGTGGCGATCTTCGCCCAGCATCAGCTCGATGATCTGCGGCCGGACGAAAACGCCTACGAGCATGTCCGCCGGCTGATGCCGGAGGCCCCGGAATCGAAGGTGCGCGGCCGCGTCGCCCAGTTCGGCCTCACCACCGAGAAGATGAACACCGCCGCCAAGGATCTGTCGGGCGGCGAGAAGGCGCGGCTGCTGATGGGGCTGTCGGCCTTCGAGGGCCCAAACCTGTTCATCCTCGACGAACCGACAAACCATCTCGACATCGATAGCCGCGAATCGCTGATCCATGCCCTGAACGAGTTTCCCGGCGCCGTCATCCTGATCTCGCACGACCGCCATCTGCTGGAGGCAACCGCCGACCGCCTGTGGCTGGTCAAGGACGGCGCGGTCAACCCGTATGACGGCGACTTGGAAGACTACAAGACGCTGGTCACCGGCGTCTCCGGCGACCGCCGCGGCAAGCGCGAGGCCGACAAGGCGTCAAAAGCCGACCGCCGCCGCGATGCAGCGGCACGCCGCGCCGCCTTCGAGCCGCTCGCCAAGGAAATCCGCGCCACAGAAGCGCTGATGGACCGCATCCGCAAGCGCATCGACGGCATCGAGGACGAACTGTCCAATCCGGCGGTCTACGAAAAGGACCCCTCGACCGCGACCCGGCTGGCCAAGGAGCGCTCGCAACTGGCGCAGACGCTTGCCGGCCACGAGGAGAAATGGCTGTCCATGTCGGCGGAGTATGAGGAAGGCACGGCGGAGTGAGCGCGTAATCTCCCCCCATGTGGGGAGATGCCCGGCAGGGCAGAGGGGGGGCGCTGTCCCATAGGCCTGTCAGCCTTTTTGCAGCTACCGGCCGCCAACGTCAGTGACGAATGAATGGGTCGCGATCCTTCGCGCCCCCCCTCTGTCCTGCCGGACATCTCCCCCACAGGTGGGGAGATTGGCCAATCATCTGGCCCTACACCTCGCACCCAAAAACCGCTAAACACGCCCCCATGAACCAGCACGCGCACCTCCGCATCGGCCATTCGGCCTGTCCGCATGATTGCCCCTCGACCTGTGCGCTCGAGGTCGAGCTGCTCGATGACAAGCGCATCGGCCGCGTCCACGGCGCCAAGTCCAACAGCTACACGGCTGGCGTCATCTGCGCCAAGGTCGCGCGTTATGCCGACCGCGTCCACCATCCCGACCGTTTGCTGAAGCCGCTTCTTCGTGCCGGCGCCAAGGGCGATGGCCTGTGGAAGGAAGCAAGCTGGGAGGCCGCGCTCGACCTCGTCGCCGAAAAATTCATCGCGGCCGAGGAGAAATACGGCTCGGAGACGGTCTGGCCTTATTATTATGCCGGCACGATGGGGCTGGTGCAACGCGACGGCATCGACCGGCTGCGCCACGCCAAGAAATACTCCGGCTTTTTCGGTTCGATCTGCACCAATCTCGCCTGGACCGGCTGGATGATGGGCGCCGGCGCCTTGCGCGGGCCGGACCCGCGCGAGATGGCGAAATCCGATTGCGTGGTGATCTGGGGCACCAATGCGGTGGTGACGCAGGTCAACGTCATGACCCACGCCATCAAGGCGCGCAAGGAGCGCGGCGCGAACATCGTCGTCATCGACGTCTACGAGAACGCGACGATGAAGCAGGCCGATCTCGGCCTGGTGCTGAAGCCGGGCACCGATGGCGCGCTGGCTTGCGCGGTCATGCATGTCCTGTTCAGGGAAGGCATGGCCGATCGCGCCTATCTCGAAAAATATACTGACGACCCGAAAGGGCTTGAAGCCCATCTCGTGACGCGCACGCCGGAGTGGGCGGCAGGGATCACCGGCTTGACGGTCGCCGAGATCGAGGCCTTCGCCCGCCTCGTCGGCACGACGAAAAAGACCTATTTCCGCCTCGGCTACGGCTTCGCGCGCCAGCGCAATGGCGCCGTCAACATGCATGCAGCGTCCTGCATCGCGGCTGTCACCGGCAGCTGGCAATATGAGGGCGGCGGCGCCTTCCATTCCAATTCCGGCATCTTCAAGCTCAACCAGGATGTGCTGGAAGGCACGAAGATGCGCGATCCTTCGATCCGCCATCTCGACCATTCGCGCATCGGCCCGGTGCTGATGGGAGCCAGCGACGCGCTCTATGGCGGCCCGCCGGTGACGGCGATGCTGATCCAGAACACCAACCCGGTGAATGTTGCACCGGAGCAGCGGCTGGTGACGCAGGGTTTTATGCGCGACGACCTGTTCACTTGCGTGCATGAGCAGTTCATGACCGACACGGCCAAGCTTGCCGATGTCGTGCTGCCGGCGACGATGTTCCTCGAGCACGACGACGTCTACAAGGGCGGCGGCAACCAGCACATCACGCTTGGCCCCAAGCTGATCGAGCCGCCGGAAGGGCCGCGCACCAACCATTTCGTCATCGAGCAATTGGCTGATCGCCTCGGCGTCGCCGATCGCCCGGGCTTCGGCCTGACCGAGCAGCAGCATATCGACATCATCCTGGGCAAGCGCGGGCTGGGCAGCTTCGACAGCTTGAAGGAAGAAAAGTGGGTCGACCTGCAGCCGGATTTCGACACCGCGCATTTCATCAGGGGATTTGGCCATGCGGATGGAAAATTCCGCTTCCGTGCCGACTGGACCGGACAGGCCGCGCCCAACCGGCCGCCCAAAAGCATGGGCCTGTTCGGCCCGGTGGCGCGGCTGCCGGAATTCCCCGACCATGTCGACCTGATCGAGGTCGCCGACGAAACCCACCCGTTCCGGCTGACGACATCGCCAGCGCGCAATTTTCTCAACTCGACCTTTTCGGAAACGCCGGTGTCGAAGGCCAGGGAGGGCCGCCCGGAACTGCTTCTGCATCCCGACGATGCCGCAGCCCTTGGGTTGGCCGACGGCGATCGCGTCGAAGTCGGCAACACGCGCGGCGAAGTCGTGCTGCAGGCGAAGCTGTTCGACGGCATCAAGCGCGGCGTGGTGATCGCCGAAGGCATCTGGCCAAACAGCGCCCATGAGCGCGGCGAGGGCATCAACGTGCTGACCGGCGCCGATGCGCCGGCGCCCTATGGCGGTGCTGCCTTCCATGACAACAAGGTCTGGCTGCGCGCGGCGGGGTGAGGGCGGCATAGCCGGTCAGGGATTTCCTGGTCGTGCATCTGGCGATGCGGCAACAATAGCAAGTATTGGCCGCGCGCCGTGCATAGCTGCGACGTTAATATTGTTGAGATTTCAGCGGGGGCTATGTATCGCGGAAGTTAGGAGGGATTCGAAATAATTTCGCTTTAGGATGGATGCACGTGAAGTTCATTTTCAAGAAATATTAGAATATTTTTTATTTGGTTGTTGAATGAAATCGAAATTATTAGGTGGAAAACCGCAAAAAATATGAGGTAGAAAAAACATATCGGCCCCATTTTCATTGGTTACTAAGAAATATACCCATCCAAAAAATGCTAAAATTAAAATAGGGTATGATATCAATGTCCCACTATTAGTAAATGAGCCACGTATAAAGTTACCATTTTTGCCTTCAATAAACTGTGCCTTAAATGTTGTTATGTTTCTGTATACTCCAGCTTCAATCCAGAATTTCTTGTTAACTTTGTCTAAAAGCACACTGCTTACCAGGTTGCCGTGTTTTTCATTCGAATCAGAAATTTTAAAGAATAGATCTCTTTCTAATGTCTCATATTTAAAATTCCCAACCATTCTAGGGAGGACTAAAATTCTTAGGAAATTGCTATATCTGGGAGATTTCATGAAGCGCCGCTTGCTCTCTTTTACCAAATAAGAGGTTTCGCATAAAATCCCAATTTAAAGCCACGATTTTGTACCAGAGCTTTGCAACACCCTTTAGCGGGCTTTGCGTCATCTCACCACCATCACCCAATATTCTGGCTCTTCCGGCCGTGGCTGGCGTTTTTCCCATTCGACCGTAAATCCGGCTCCAGCTAGGGCCGCCCCCGCCCCAAACCAGGATCTCTAAAACACGATGGCGCTTGTCGCCGCCAAGCTGACGAAGGAGATTGCCAGCATGATGCTGACGACTGCGCTGGGATAGGCAGACCGCAGATCAAACCGGCAGGATTTCAGCCGCCTTGTTTCGGTCTCGTCGGAGGCTGATGTCGTCGGCGATCTGCTCTGCCTCGATCGAGATTTCGCGCAGCAATCCGGTGACCGGATTGTGAAACCCAATCAGATAAAGACCGAGGTCCGAAGCCCTCGCATTGACGCCGCTACCGCCTGGCTGGACGCCGGGCTCCAGCAATCTGGCATAGCCCGGCCGGAAACCGGTGGCGAAGATGATCGCATCGAACGCGCCATGCTGGCCATCGACAAAACGGGTGCCTTGTTCGGTGATCTCGGCAATATCGGGTGTGACCTTGATCGCGCCTTCGCGGATCTTGCCGACCGTACCGATATCGATCGTCGGGATGCGCGACGAGAGCGCGATCTGCTGCAGCATTCCTTGCCGCGGCCGCTTCAGCCCATATTTCCCCAGCCTGCCCAACGCCAGATCGAGAATGATGGGGAACAAGGCATCGTTGATGCGTTGCGGCATCAGGCGAGCCGCCATGCCGATCATCTGGATGGGCACGCCGAGCAGCTCGCGCGGCACGATATGGACGCCGCCGCGCACCGAAATCGTCGGTCGCGCACCGCCTTCCACCAGATCGAGCGCAATCTCGGCGCCGGTGTTGCCCATGCCGACGATCAGAACCGACTGGCCGGCAAAAGGCATGGCGTTGAGATAGTCGGCGCTATGCAGCCTTTTGCCCCTGAAGGCATCGGCGCCGGCAAATCCGGGCATCAGCGGCTCCGCGTTGTTGCCCGACGCGATCACCACGTTTGAAGCGTGCAGGGGGCCGGTTGTCGTGTCCACGAGCCAGCTTCTGCCTCGCCGGCTGATCGCCCGCACCGTTTCTCCAAATCTGGGCCGCAGATCGAAGCGTTGCGCGTAGGCATCGAGATATGAAGCGAACAGATCGCGCGGCACATAGCGCGGATACTCCCTGGGAAAGGGCACGAAGGGCAGCGACGAATAGCGTTTGGTCGTGTGCAAATGGACGCGCTCATAGTGGCGTCGCCACGCGGGTGCGGCCTGCTCCTCTTTTTCGAGCAGGACGAAATCCTGCCCTGCCTGCCGCAGGCACGCGGCAATGGCCAGGCCCGCCGGCCCGGCACCGATAATCGCAACTGGTGTGGTGTCGTCCAAGCGCGCCTCCCCCGACAAATTCGCTTCCGGAGAATGGCAAAAGCATGGCAGCCGGAGCCTGCCATGCCTGCAACGCTCAGCCGGGCAAGGGCACCGTCAACCCGACCTTGACCCTGTCCATCGCAACAAACGTGCGGAACTTGCGGACATTGTTGCTGTCGAAGAACAGTTTTCGCGTCAGCGCTTCATAAGCGCCCATGTCGGCCACGGTGATGACCAGGATGAAATCGGCCTCGCCGGTGACATAGTAGCATTGCTGGATTTCAGGGGTCGCCGAGAATTGCCGCTTAGCCGCGTCGATCAGTTCGGCGCGTTCGCTCTCGAGTTCCACCTCGACGAAGATGGTGATCGGCTGGCCGACCGCCGCCGGCTCGATCACCGCGACATTGCCGGCGATGACGCCGGTCTGTTCCATGCGCTTGATGCGGCGCTGCACCGCCGGCGCCGACAGGTTCACAGCTTCGCCGATCAGCCGCTGCGGCGTCGTGTTGTCGCGCTGCAGGATGGCAAGGATGGCGAGATCGAAACTGTCGAGCGAGGGCGGGATTGCAGGCAATGAGATATTCCTGACGAAACAAATTTGCATTCGGGAGGCCATATTACAGCGCTCCTTGCGCCGATCCTGCAATATATTCTCGCTGAATGCCAAGGAGGCCTGCCAGTGTTCCTGCTCAACCGCAATGCTTTGCATCGCCTGCCACTCGATCCAACCGATGCCGAAACTCTTGGCGTGGCCGGCGCCGACACGGTCGAGCGTTTTCTCAGCCATCGCGACAATCACCTGATGACGCCGCTGCATGCGCTGCCGGCGCTCGCCGCCGAATTCGGACTTGGCGCCGTCCACATCAAGGATGAGGGCTTTCGCCTCGGCCTCGGCAGCTTCAAGGCGCTTGGCGGCGCCTATGCCGTCTTCCGGCTGGTGCTGGAGGAGGCAGGCAGCCGGCTTGGTCGCCCTGTCGACGTGGCCGATCTCGATCGCTCTGATGTGCGGGCCGTCGCCGCGGCGATGACATTTGCCTGTGCGACCGACGGCAACCATGGCCGCTCCGTCGCGCAAGGCGCGCAACTCCTCGGTGCGCGGGCGGCGATCTTCGTCCACGCCGGCGTCAGCGAGGAGCGCATCGCCGCGATCGCCCGTTATGGCGCCGAGATGATCCGCGTTGACGGCAACTATGATGATTCGGTCAGGCAAGCTGCCCAGGTTTCGGCCGAGAAGGGCTGGACCGTTGTGTCCGACACCTCGTGGCCCGGTTATGAACGGATTCCTGGCCTGGTCATGCAGGGCTATACGGCGATCGTGCGCGAAGCCTTGCGCCAGCTCTCTCGGACGCCAACCCACGTCTTCGTGCAGGCCGGTGTCGGTGGCATTGCCGCCGCGCTGGCCGGCCATCTAGCCATCGTGCTCGGTGACGCCAGGCCGACCTTCATCGTGGTCGAGCCGGCGCGTGCCGGCTGTGTTTTTGCAGCCGCCCAGATTGGGCACCCGGTCAAAGTCGCGCACGGCCAGCCGACGGTGATGGCCATGCTTGAATGCTACGAGGCGTCGCCCGTCGCCTGGCGGGTGTTGGCGCGCGCCGCCGATGCCTTCATGACGGTGGATGAGGCCGACGCCGTCGCGGTGATGCGGCGGCTGGCACGGCCGGCCGCCGGCGATCCGGCGATCGTCGCCGGCGAAAGCGGCGGTGTTGGTCTTGCCGGGCTGATCCGGGCGATGGCCGACAACCCGACCGAGCTTGGACTGGACGGCAAATCGCGGGTGCTGGTGATCAACACCGAAGGTGCCACCGACCCGCATCGCTATGCCGAGCTGGTTGGCATGAGCCCGGCCGATGTGCTGGAAGGCAAGATGAAAGCCGAGGCAACGGCATGACCGCGATCGATGCACAGCGCCTGCTTGGCCGTATCCGCGAACTCGGTGCCGTCGGTCGCGACGGCGAGGGCAGGCTGATCCGGCTGGCCGCCTCCGACACCGACAAGCAGGGCCGCGATCTCTTCGTCGGCTGGCTGCGGCAGGTGGGGCTCGATGTCGCCATCGACCGGGTCGGCAATATTTTCGGCATCTGGCAAAGCCCGGACAACAGGGAGCAGGCGCCGCTGCTCATCGGCTCGCACATCGACACTGTCATCGATGCGGGCATCTATGACGGCTGTTATGGCGTGCTTGCCGGGCTGGAGGTGATCGAGACGCTCAAGGGATCAGGCTTTTCGCCGTCGCGTCCGGTCGCGGTCGCCGCTTTCACCAATGAAGAGGGCGTGCGCTACACTCCCGACATGATGGGCTCGCTGGTCCATGCCGGCGGCATCGATGCCGAAACGGTGCTGGCGGCTGTCGGCACCGACGGCAGCGTGCTGGGCCAGGAGCTCGCCCGCATCGGCTATGCCGGCGACCGGGAACCTGGGTTCCTCAAACCGCATGCTTATCTCGAACTGCATATCGAACAGGGGCCGGTGCTGGAGCGTGAAAGCGTGCCGATCGGCGCGGTGGAGAATCTGCAAGGCATCTCCTGGCAGCGTATCACCATAGACGGCGTCGCCAATCATGCCGGCACCACGCCGATGTCGATGCGCAACGATGCCGGCCATGCCGCCGCCCGGACCATCACCTTCCTGCTCGACCGGACCAAAGCCTCGAACGCGCCGACGGTGGCGACCGTGGGTACGATCCGCTTCGAGCCGAATGCCATCAACGTCATCCCTTCGCGCGCGGTCTTCACCGTCGATCTGCGCGACCCCGACGAACAGCGCCTGCAGGCGGTGGAGGCGGCGCTTGCCGCCTATCTCGAGCAGCTTGCCACCGAGAACCTGACGGTTTCGGTCGAGCAACTGGCCCGCTTCGAGCCGGTGATCTTCGACCTTCGCATCGTCGAGCTGATCGAGGCCGCCGCGAAGAACCGTGGCCTCGGCGTCCGGCGCATGACATCAGGCGCCGGCCACGACGCGCAGATGCTGGCGCGTATCGCGCCTGCGGCGATGATCTTCGTGCCGAGCGCCGGTGGCATCAGCCACAATCCGCGCGAGCACACCGATGACGCCGAGCTTGTTGCCGGTGCCAACATCCTGCTTGATGTGGCCGCGCAACTTGTGAAGTAACAGGGCGAAAAATGTCTGAACTCGATCGCGACGCGCTGAGGCGCGAGATGATTCTCTGGCGGCGCGATCTGCATGCGCATCCCGAATTCGGTTTCGAGGAGAAGCGTACCGCAGCCTTCGTCGCCGCCAAACTGCGTGAGTTCGGCCTCGACGACGTCAGCGAAGGCGTCGGCGGCACCGGCGTCGTCGGCACGTTGAAGCGCGGCAGCGGCAACCGGGCGATTGCGCTCAGGGCCGACATGGATGCGCTGCGCATATCAGAGCGGTCGGACGCATCCTACCGTTCCGGCAATCCCGGCATCATGCATGCATGCGGCCATGACGGCCACACCACCATGCTGCTCGGCGCGGCAAAGCTGCTGGCCCGCGAGGGTGGTTTCGACGGTATCGTGCGCTTCGTCTTCCAGCCGGCCGAGGAATGGGGCAGGGGCGCGCTCGCCATGCTCGATGATGGGCTGATGCAACGCTTTCCCTTCGACGAGATCTTCGGCCTGCACAACATGCCCGGCCTGCCGATCGGGCATTTCGAGACCCGTGCCGGCCCGGTCATGTCGGCCGAGGATATTTTCGAGATCGTGCTTAAAGGGCTCGGCGGTCATGCCGCGCGGCCGCATGCGGGCAACGAAACGCTGGTCGCCGCCTGCGCGCTGGTCACCAATCTGCAGACCATCGTCTCGCGCCGGCTGAGCCCGGCCGACATATCGGTGGTTTCGGTGACCGAGCTGATCACCGACGGCACCCGCAACGCTCTGCCCGGCCTTGCCCGCATCCTCGGCGATGCGCGCAGCTTCCGCCCCGAAGTCAGCGCCGAGATCGAGCGGCAGATGCGCATCATTACGCAGGGCACCGCCGCCGCCTACAATGTCGCGGCCGAGGTCAATTACAGCAGGGAGTTCGTGCCGCTGCGCAACGATGCCGAACTGGTCGATGCGGCATTTGCCGCGGCAAGGCACGTCTTCGAACCCGGCAAGATCGCCGTCGCCCGCGAGCCGATGACCGCCTCCGAGGATTTCGCCCGCTTCCTCGACCATGTGCCGGGTTGCTTCGTCTTCCTCGGCAATGGCGAGGCTTCCGCGCCGTTGCACAATTCCAGCTACGACTTCAACGATGAGGGGCTGTTGTTCGGCACGAATTTCCATGTCGCCGTGGTCAGGCAAAGGCTGGGTGGCGAGGCGGGAAGATGATCGAGTTTTGATCCCCAGGCCGCGCTCGCCGCTAGCCCAAACACCACCGCTATTGCCAACCAGCTCCGGAGTTTATTGAGATTGCGGGGATGATGGTCAAGACAAGCTTGTGACGGACCGGCGACCGATAGGGCCGTGCGCATCGGTACGTTTTTAACAAAGATAATCCCCCAATGACGCAGGGGAAAGACTCAGCTAGCCTTACCTGTGCGGCGGACCTCATTATCCGCTTGGCCGGCGCTTCGTTCCTCCTCCCAAGCGGCGCCGGCCTTCTTCCCCCAAAGCCTGTCCGGAACGCCACGGCATGCGGCAGGACACGAACCCCGCAAACGCCAAGTTCCGCCTCCGGTGCCCCGAGAATGCATCGGGCAAGCGCTGGCGAAACCCGTAGCCCACCCTCATCTCCGACTGCGCGCGTGGACGATTGGCAAGGGAACCAAATGCGGTTTACCCGGTTGGTTCTGCTCCAAAGGAGTGTTGCACCATGTTCCGTCTGCTCGTCGCCGGCGCCTTCGCCTATGTCACTTATCGTATCGCCAGGAAGATGGTCGAAAACGTGCCCGATACAGTCGACCCGCTGCTGTTGCCGCCGTCGCAATATGATCGCGAGACCTTGCGGCGGCAGTCGGCCGACATGGGTGTCGATCCGCAACGCTAAAGACACGGACGTCACGCTTCGGCCTGTCGAGCACGAGGCCAGCCTCGCATCGACGTTGCGAACAAAGCAGAAACGATGCTTGATGGGCGATGAACCTCGCCACTGCTGATTCGACCTTTCAGGACCCGACCGTCCAGCCTGCCTATCTCGCCCGGCTCAACGATGCCCAGCGCCAGGCAGTCGAGCACGGCGACGGCCAAATAGCCGGTCCGCTGCTGGTCATTGCCGGCGCGGGTTCGGGCAAGACCAACACGCTGGCTCACCGCGTCGCCCATTTGGTCGTCAAGGGGGCCGACCCGCGCCGCATCCTGCTGATGACTTTCTCGCGCCGCGCCGCGTCCGAAATGGCCAGGCGCGTCGAGCGTATCGCCGGCGAAGTGCTCGGCCGCGATGCAGCTGTCATCACCGATGCGCTGACCTGGGCGGGAACCTTTCACGGCATCGGCGCGCGGCTGCTTCGCGACTATGCGCTGGAGATCGGCCTCGACCCTGCCTTCACCATCCATGATCGCGAGGATTCCGCCGACCTGATGAACCTGGTCCGCCACGAACTCGGCTTCTCGAAGACGGAAGCGCGCTTCCCCACCAAGGGAACCTGCCTTGCCATCTATTCGCGCGCCGTCAACGCACAGGCGTCGCTCAACGAGGTATTGGGTTCTGCCTTTCCCTGGTGCGCCGGCTGGGCGGAGCAACTGAAAGAACTGTTCGCCGGTTATGTCGAGGCCAAGCAGGCACAGAACGTGCTCGATTACGACGATTTGCTGCTCTACTGGGCGCAGATGGCGGCGGAGCCCGAGATAGCAGCGCATCTGGGCAGGCGTTTCGACCATGTGCTGGTCGATGAATACCAGGACACCAACCGCTTGCAGGCTTCGATCCTGATGGCACTGAAACCCGACGGCGCGGGGCTGACGGTCGTGGGCGACGATGCACAGTCGATCTATTCGTTCCGTGCCGCCGAGGTGCGCAACATCCTCGACTTCCCCAACCAGTTCGCGCAAGCCGCCGACGTCGTGATGCTGGAGCGCAATTACCGCTCCACCGAAACCATCCTGGCGGCCGCCAATGCGGTGATCGGCGAAGCCTCGGAGCGCTTCACCAAAAACCTGTGGTCGGAGCGCAAGTCGACCGACAGGCCAAAACTGGTGAGCGTGCGCGACGAGGTCGAGCAGGCCAATTTCGTCTGCGATACCATCCTGGCCGAGCGCGAGGCCGGCACGGCACTGAAATCGCAGGCGGTGCTGTTTCGCGCCTCGCACCACAGCGGCCCGCTGGAGATCGAGCTGACGCGGCGCAATATTCCCTTCGTCAAGTTCGGCGGGCTGAAATTCCTCGATGCAGCCCATGTCAAGGACGTGCTGGCGGTGCTGCGCTTCGCCGAGAACCCGCGCGACCGCGTCGCCGGCTTCCGCGTGCTGCAGCTGATGCCAGGCATCGGCCCTTCGGCTGCCGCGCAGATCGTCGAGACCATGACGACGGCGCTGGACGAGGCCATGGGGCTGGCCGGCTGGCGTCCGCCGCAACGCGCGGCGGATGACTGGCCGGGCTTCGTCTCGCTCTATTCCGGCCTGCGCGCCGGCGCCAAATGGCCTGCCGACCTCGAACAGATCAGGCTGTGGTATGAGCCACATCTGGAGCGCATCCACGAAGATGCGACGACGCGGCGCGCCGACCTGTTGCAGCTCGAGCAGATCGGCTCGGGCTATGCCTCGCGCGAGCGCTTCCTCACCGAACTGACGCTCGACCCGCCGGACGCCACCAGTGACCAGGCCGGGCCGCCGCATCGCGACGAGGACTATCTGATCCTGTCGACCATCCATTCGGCCAAGGGCCAGGAATGGAAGAACGTCTTCGTGCTCAACACGGTCGACGGCTGTATCCCGGCCGATCTCGGCGTCGGCACCAAGGAGGACATCGAGGAGGAGCGCCGGCTGCTCTACGTGGCGATGACGCGGGCCAAGGACAATCTCAACCTGGTCATGCCGCAACGCTTCTTTCCGCACGGCCAGGCGGCGCGCGGCGACCGCCATCTCTATGCCTCGCGCACCCGCTTCATCCCGGCTTCGATCCTTGCCGCGTTCCAGCAGGTATCGTGGCCGACCGCGCAAGCGGCACAGGGCAGGGCGGCCCGGCCGGAGGTGCGCGTCGACATCGGCGCGCGCATGCGCGGCATGTGGAAATAAATAGCCGCGGGATAGCGCCATGTCGAAACCACCGGTCAGGGTCGCCATCGCGGGTGCGCTGGGCCGCATGGGCCGCGAGATGGCGGCGGCCGTGCAGGACGACGCGCGGCTGGCGCTCGCCGCCCGCTTCCACCGGCCGGGCAGTATCGGCGAAGGGCTGGTGAGCCGCGACGAGGCGCTTGCCGTGGCCGACGTGGTCATCGACTTTACCACGCCGGCTGCCTCGGCTGATCTGGCCAGCATTTGCGCCGAACGCGGCGGGCCGGCACTGGTCATCGGCTCAACGGGCTTCGATGCTGATGATTCGGCTGCGATCGCCGACGCCGCGAAAACAATTGCCATCGTGCGCTCCGGCAGCTTTTCGCTCGGGCTCAACATGTTGATCGGACTGGTCGAGCAGGCCGCGCGGGCACTTGATCCCGATGACTGGGACGTGGAGATTGTCGAGGCGCATCATCGCCACAAGGTCGATGCGCCATCGGGAACGGCGTTGATGCTGGGGCATGCCGCAGCCGGCGGACGCGGCATCGATCTGGACACGGTCGCAAGGCGTGCACGCGACGGCGTCATGGGCTCGCGGCCGACCGGCGAGATCGGCTTTGCGGTACTGCGTGGCGGCAGCATCGTCGGGGAACACAGCGTCAGCTTCTGCGCCGAGGGCGAGACCTTAACCTTGTCGCATGCAGCCGGCGACCGCATCATGTTCGCCCGCGGCGCCATCGCCGCCGCACTCTGGGTGGCTGGACGTCCGCCCGGCGAATATGACATGCGCGACGTGCTGGGCATGACCGGCCTGTAGCGGCCGGTTTGTCGTCCCGGTTGGACGTACGCACCCATATCTCGTCCGCCTCCGCACCGTAAAAAAGAATGCTGGAGGGGTCAGGTCTCTTCAAACCGAACCGTTCGGTTCGATTTCTGTTGACGGACTGTATAGCAGATGGTGAACGCTGGCTTGGTTGTCGGCCTCGTATGGTGGGAGAAGAATCTCACTAACGATTTGATTTCGAACAGTAAAATTATGACCGCCGAGGCCCTGTGCCAAATTTCAAGGTCCGAATTCGAGCCGCGGGGGAACATCTTCGTGATTGGAATCCGCGGCAGGGCAAGCCCATCTCGGGGTGGTCCGAGTGACGCGAAATTCCTCCCAAGGGCACGCCACTAGACGGACAGAACAAAGAAATACTGGAGTAAATAAAATGACCAAGATCGCTCTTACCGCCGCCGCCATCCTCGTTGCCACGGGCACTGCTTTTGCCGGCAGCGACAACTATGGCTCGGCCAACGCCAATCAGCCTGCCGTCACTGTCGACCATTCGGTCACCGCTTCGACCTCGAAGGTGACACAGACCGTCCAGGCCCCCGCTTCGCAGGGCGCTGACCGCAATCTCTTCGGCCGCTAATCGCGACTGCCGATATCAACCCAATCTTGAATTCAGGAGTAAATAAAATGACCAAGATCGCTCTTACCGCCGCCGCCATCCTCGTCGCCACGGGCACTGCTTTTGCCGGCAGCGACAACTATGGCTCGGCCAACGCCAATCAGCCTGCCGTCACTGTCGACCATTCAGTCACCGCTTCGGTCTCGAAGTCGACGCAGACCGTCCAGGCCCCCGCTTCGCAGGGCGCTGACCGCAATCTCTTCGGTCGCTAATCGCGACTGCCGCTATCAACCCAATCTTGAATTCAGGAGTAAATAAAATGACCAAGATCGCACTCACCGCCGCCGCCATCCTCGTTGCCACGGGCACCGCTTTTGCCGGCAGCGACAATTACGGCTCTTACAATGCCAACCAGCCGGTTGCGAACCAGTCCGTGTCCAACATCGACACCACGCACACCGGCTCGATCCCGAAGTCCGTGAAGACGCAGGGTGATGCCAATGCCAACGTGCCGGCTCAGTCGGGCCAGGGCATCTGGGGTCGTTGATTTTCTGAAGTCTGCGACCACAAAGAGCGGTGGGCTTTGCCCGCCGCTCTTGTTTTTTATGCATGAGCAGGACTTCGGCCGACGGCGCCAGTGTCGGGCGCCGATCGTAAATCGAACCAATTGGTTCAATTTATGTTGACGAATCGTGAACGGATGGCGAGCGCTGGCTCGACGAACCGCCGCACCATGCGTCAGGTATTCCCCCTTATAAGTGTTTGAGATCAATTGATAAAACAGGGTGAGCTCAACACCTTGGCCCACGTTCGAGGTCCGGATTTCGCGCGTGAGGGAACGTCTTCGTGATTGGAAGCCGGCGCACGAAAAACCCAGATCGAGGCTGTCCGAGCGACGCGAAATTCCTCCCAAGGGCACGCCACTGGACGGACAGGAACAGGAATACCGGAGTAAATAAAATGACCAGGATCGCTCTTACCGCCGCCGCCATCCTCGTTGCCACGGGCACCGCTTTTGCCGGCAGCGACAACTATGGTTCGGACAATGTCAATCAGCCGGCCGTCACCTCGCACGCGCTCAATGTCGACCACAGCTACACGGCTTCGACCCACAGGCTGGTCAAGCACCGCGACCTCACGCTGAGGCCCGATTCGGTCCAGCCGGAATCCGGCCAGGGCAACTGGGGAAACTGACGGCTCAAGCGGGCGTGCGGTGGGCTTTGCCTGCCGCACCTGCCATGGACGCTAGCCAAGGTCCTTCGGCCGCAGGCAATGTGTCAACCGGGCGGGGGACACGACGGACCAATCGCCTTCGAAGACCACCCGGGCCAGGGCTGCCGTCGGGAATTTCTCCTCAAGTCTCTTGAGCGCCTTGGCGTCTGACCCCGGCCCGGCAAGCTGTCTGGCCAAATGTTCCAGGCCCGGATTGTGGCCAATTACCAGCAAGCTGCCGCTTGAAGCGTCGGTTTGACCAATCTGGCTCAGAATGTCCGCCGCTGAAGCATCGTACAGCGCCTTGAATGCGATCCGGGGTGGCACGGGCAGCTCCGCCGCCACAAGCCGCCAGGTGTCGCGGGTGCGCGGTGCCGGCGACACCAGCGCCAGGTCCGGCAAGCCAGCCGCGCGCTGCAAGCTCGCGTCCCATCAAGCACGCCGCCGTAACCCCGCGTTCGGCCAAAGGCCGGTCGAAATCATCGAGATCAGGGTCGTCCCAGCTCGATTTGGCGTGACGGAGAAGAAGTAGTTGTCTCATCGATGTTGGTCAGGACCAGCGAGACTGGTCAGACGAGTGCGGGCCTTTTGTTTGATCGCTTCAATGTCGAAGGGATCTAACGGGCCGCTTTCCAATCCTTCCAGCCAAGCTCTGCGCAGCCGGTCCGTTTCGGCCTGGCACCGAGTCTGATTTGGCGGTTCCAGGCTAAGTGCCGTTGTCATTCCCGATCTAGGCTCAAGGCGTAATGCGCGCCAGATGCTCGAGGTCGGTTTCTTCGCGCAGCGGGTCGGGGGCCATCACCACCGAAATGCCGTTGTCGGCATCGTCGGCAAAGTGGGCAAGCACGGTGCGGCCGGCCTCCATGCGCGCCTTGCCCTCGGCGACCAGCCCCAATGCCAGCGGATAAAGCCGGTGCTCGGCCTTCAGCACGCGGGCTGCCAAAGTATCGGCGGTGTCGCCGACCATCACCGGTACGGCTGCCTGCGCGATGATCGGGCCGTCATCCATCTCTGAGGTGACGAAGTGCACGGTGCAGCCATGGATGCGAATGCCGGCGGCCAGTGCGCGCGCATGGGTGTCGAGCCCCTTGAAAGCGGGCAGCAGGGCAGGGTGGATGTTGATCATGCGGCCCTGCCATCTCTGGACGAAGCCGGGGGTGAGGATGCGCATGTAGCCGGCCAGCGCCACGATCTCGGCGTTGAAGGCCGCGAGCGCCGCGTCTATTGCCGCGTCATGCGCCTGCTTGCTGCCATGGTCGGCACGCGAGACGACCTGCGTGGCGATGCCGCGCGCCCTGGCGATGCCGAGCCCGGCGGCATCCGCCTTGTCGGAAATGACACCGACGATCTCGGCCGGGAACGCCGGGTCGCTGGCCGCGGCAATCAGCGCGGTCATGTTGGAGCCGCGTCCCGAGATCAGGACGACGGTGCGTTTCCTCTGCGCGCTCATAGGCCGATCGAGCCTCGATAGATGACCCCGGCGTCGCGGCGCGGCACGATGCGGCCGATCGGCGTCACCGTCTGGCCGGCCTCCTGCAGCACGGCGGCGACCTGTGCTGCCTGGCCGGATGCGACTGCCAGAATCATGCCGATGCCGCAATTGAAGGTGCGCATCATCTCTTCCGGCGCCACGCCGCCGGTCTTGGCCAGCCACGAAAACACGGCAGGAACGTCGATCGCCTCGAGGTCGAGTTCGGCCGAAAAATCCTTGGGCAGCACGCGCGGGATGTTTTCCGGGAAGCCGCCGCCGGTGATGTGGGCGAGCGCCTTGATGCCATGCGTGTTGCGGATCGCCTTGAGAATCGACTTGACGTAGATGCGGGTCGGCTCGAGCAGCGCCTCGGCCAGCGTGGCCTCGTCGGCGAACGGCGCCGGATCGCTCCACGACAGACCGCTGACGGCGACGATGCGGCGCACCAGCGAATATCCGTTCGAGTGCAAGCCAGAGGAAGCCAGGCCCAGCAGCACGTCGCCTTCGACAATATCGTCGGTGGGCAGCAATTGGCCGCGTTCGGCGGCGCCCACCGCAAAGCCGGCCAGGTCGTAATCATTGCCGTGATACATGCCGGGCATCTCGGCCGTCTCGCCGCCGATCAGCGCGCAGCCGGCCTGGCGGCAGCCCTCGGCAATGCCGCCGACGATCGCGGCACCCTGGTTGGGATCGAGCTTGCCGGTGGCGAAATAGTCGAGGAAGAACAGCGGTTCGGCACCTTGCACGACGATGTCGTTGACGCACATGGCGACGAGGTCGATGCCTATTGTGTCGTGCTTGCCGGCATCGATGGCGATCTTGAGCTTGGTGCCGACGCCGTCATTGGCCGCCACCAGCACCGGGTCGGTAAAGCCCGCGGCCTTGAGGTCGAACAGGCCTCCGAAACCGCCGATCTCACCATCGGCGCCCGGCCGGCGCGTCGCGCGCACCAGCGGCTTGATCTTCTCGACCATGAGATTGCCGGCATCGATATCGACACCGGCCTCGGCATAGGTGAGCCCGTTCTTGCGCTTGTTCACGTCGCGCTTGCTCATTTCTGGTGCCCGTTCAACAATTTTCCTTGTCGCGGGCTCTTCGCATGAACGGTTTCTGTCCGCAAGGATAACGGCCATCTCGACCTACAAAACCGTGGACAGGGCGCGCGTAGGGGCTCGTGATTGGCGAAAGCCAGGCTGAAAACCGCTCTCCCATGCGGGGAGATCGGCAGCTTCTCCCTTGTTGCCACTCACCATCTTCATCATCTATCTCCGACCAAGAGGAGGTGCCAAGCATTTGACCATCCCCAACCTGATCACCATCCTGCGCCTTGTCCTGGTGCCGGCGGTGGTGCTGGCGATGCTGCAGACGCGCTGGGACTGGGCTTTTGCCGGGTTCCTCGTCGCCGGTATTTCCGACGGCGTCGACGGGTTCATCGCCCGCCGTTTCAACCAGCAATCCACCCTCGGCGCCTATCTCGACCCGGTGGCCGACAAGCTGCTGCTGGTTTCGGTGTTCGTTGTCATGAGCTTCATCGGGCAATTGCCGCTGTGGCTTGTCGTCATCATGGTGTCGCGCGACGCGTTGATCGTCTGCGCGGTGGTGTTGTCCGCCGTCATGACCCATCCGGTCGAGATGAAACCGTTGTTCGTGTCGAAGGCCAACACCGCGATCCAGATCGTGCTGGCCGCGCTTGTGCTGGGAGAACTTGCCCTTGCCGTTCACCTCGACCCGCTGAGGTCAGTTCTCATATTGCTGTCCGGGGTCTTGACCGTGGCTTCGGCCGCAGCCTATCTCGTGACTTGGCTGAGGCACATGAGCGGCTATGGCGAAGGCTCCACTCCGGACATCTGAGACAGAAGCGGCAGCGATCGAGGCCGCGGCCGCCGACACCGCCGCGTCCGCGACCTTTCGCCGCCAGATCTTCTTCTGGCTGGCCGGTGCCGCGCTGCTGGCGCTTTTCCTCTATGTTTTCAGCGCCATCCTGCTGCCCTTCGTCGCCGGCATGGTGCTTGCCTATTTCCTCGATCCCGTTGCCGACCGGCTGCAGCGGCTCGGCCTGTCCCGTTTCATGGCGACGGTGGTCATCCTCATCACCTTCCTCATCGTGCTGGTGCTGGCCTTTGTCATCCTCATTCCGGTTCTGGCCACGCAGATGGCCGATTTCGCCGGCAAATTGCCGGAATATCTGACCCGGCTGCAAAGCCTGATCACCTCGTTCGATCCGAAATGGCTGGAACAGAAGTTCGGCGTCAACGCCAATAGCTTGCGCGACGGGCTGAATTCGCTGCTGACCTCGGGCTTCGGCCTGATCACCGCCGTCTTCACCTCGCTGTGGAGTTCCGGCATGGCGCTGGTCTCGGTGGTAAGCCTGTTCGTGGTGACGCCGGTGGTCGCCTTCTACATGCTGCTCGACTGGGACCGCATGGTGGCGGTCATCGACGGTTGGGTGCCGCGCGACAACGTCGCGACCGTGCGCGCCATCGCGCGTGACATCAACACCGCAACCGCCGGCTTCGTGCGCGGCCAAGGCACGCTGTGCCTGGTGCTGGGCGCCATGTATGCCACCGGGCTGACGCTGACCGGGCTGAATTTCGGCATCCTCATCGGCCTGTTCGCCGGGCTGATTTCCTTCATCCCTTATGTCGGCTCGCTGACCGGGCTGGTGCTGGCCGTCGGCGTCGCCTTCGTCCAGTTCTGGCCGGACTGGACGATGATCGTCGCCGTCGCGGTCGTGTTCTTCATCGGTCAGTTCATCGAGGGCAACATCCTGCAGCCGCGGCTGGTCGGCAAAAGCGTCGGCCTGCACCCGGTATGGCTGATGTTTTCGCTTTTTGCCTTCGGTGCGCTGTTCGGCTTCGTCGGCTTGTTGATCGCGGTGCCGGCTTCTGCGGCCGTCGCCGTGCTGGTGCGGTTCGCCATTGCCCGCTATCTCGAATCGCCGCTCTACAAGGGCCGCGGCGCGGCACCTGTGCCGCAGCTTCCAGCCGATCGCGGCGGCGGCCACCGCACGCAACCGCGTCGCTGAAGTGACTGCCCAGCCAACCGACCCGCCACGCCAGTTGCCGCTCGATCTCGGCCATGGCACCGGCTATTCGCGCGACGAACTCGTCGTCTCCGGCACCAACAACCAGGCGGTGGCGCTGGTCGACCGCTGGCCGGACTGGCCATCGCCGGTGGTGGTGCTGGCCGGTCCCGCGGGTTCGGGCAAGACGCATCTGGCCTCGATCTGGCGCGCGCGTGCCGATGCGGTGGCGGTCGACGCCAGGCGCATCGGCGACAGCATTGCCAATCTCGGCGCGCGGCCGGCACTGATCGACGATGTCGATACCGGCGCGGTCGATGAACAGGGCCTGTTCCATCTGATCAATGCGGTGCGCGGTGCCGGGTCGACGCTGCTCCTGACGGCGCGCCGCTTCCCGTCCGCCTGGGGCGTCACGCTGCCTGATCTCGCCTCACGGCTGAAAGCGGCCGCGACAGTGGAAATTCATGAGCCCGACGATCTCCTGCTCGCCGGCGTCATCACAAAACTCTTCGCCGACCGTCAGATCGAGGTCGAACCGCATGTCGTGCAGTATCTGGTCCGCCGTATCGAGCGCTCGCTGGCGACAGCGATGCGCGTGGTTGAGCGGCTCGACCGGACCGCGCTCGAACGCAAGACCCCGATCACCAGGGCGCTGGCAGCCGAAACCGTCAACGCCATGGACGAAGGGCAGGGCGAATTCGAGATTTAGCCGAGAGGCCAGTCTCAGAGCCACATTCTGGCGAAATGACGGACCGCGAGGTAGACGGCAGAGTGAACGGCGATATAGCCCGCGGCGACCAGCACAAACATTCCGATACTGATACGCCAGGAGCGGGAGACGACAGCGCCTGGGGCCTGCCTCGCCTGTCTGCGGCTTTCACGGTTGTTCCACATCGCCAGCGCGGCGCAGGCAATTGCCCACGTCACCATGAACGGAACGGTGACGCCGGCATAGGCAAAGTAGGCCGGTCCGAAAAGCGACACCCAGGCATCGATTCCAAGCATCTGAACCCCCTGTTGCCGAACCGGCCCGCGGCCGCCGGATGCACGACCGGAGCCGGAGCAAGTGAGCATATGGCTGCGCCGGGCATTGGGCTGTGAGGGGATGGTCGGAGTGGAGAGATTCGAACTCCCGACCCTCTGGTCCCAAACCAGATGCGCTACCAGGCTGCGCTACACTCCGAACGGTCTGTTGCCTATTCATTTCGGTGGTGCATGGCAAGTGCAAAAACCCGCGAGAGCAAAAACCTTGCCGCCGTGCGCATTGCGCAGTAATGACGGGCGAAGGGTGGCGATGCTGCCTTGCACAAGAACGAGGTGGCCATGTCCGCGCGCATTTTCAGCCCAGCCAAAACCGCGATGCAGTCCGGCAAGGCCAAGACCGGCCACTGGGTGCTGGAATTCGATCCCGAGACGCGCAAGAAGATCGATCCGCTGATGGGCTATACGACGTCGGCAGACATGAGAAGCCAGATCAGGCTTAGCTTCGACACGCGGGAAGAGGCGGTGGCCTACGCCGAAAAGCAAGGGCTCGCTTTCCGCGTCGAAGAGCCGAAAGAGACCAAGCGCCGCCAGATTTCCTATGCGGAGAATTTCCGCTATGACCGCAGGACGCCCTGGACGCATTGAACGGCGCCCAGCGCCAGAATATCCAGCCGGTCCAAAGGCCGGCCAGCGGTCCCGTAGCTCAGCTGGATAGAGCACCGGCCTTCTAAGCCGATGGTCACAGGTTCGAATCCTGTCGGGATCGCCAAAGCCTTTCGGGTCCATTCCGGACACATAGGTCGCGGTTTATACCAGAGACATGGGCTTTCAGAGAGCGTCACCAGGCCTCGTGCGCTCAAACCGCCGCCGCCAGAAGCAGCGTTACCCCCAGGACCGTCGACGCATAGATCGTGGCTAGAAGCACGATCGGGCGAGGATATTCGGCGGGTGTCGCGAGGCCGGCAAAGTGGGGATTTCGAAATGTTTCGGTGCCGGGCGACGGGCCGTCGGCGGCAGCGGGAGTGTTGTCATTGCAAGCGAGCAGAGAAAGACGCTGGGCAATATCGGCGGCGATCAGAGGATCGTCCGCCACCAATTTCGACCAGTCCGAAACAATGCCGATTTCACCTTTGAACATCGCGCGCCTCCCGTTTGGGATCTAACAGCGATATCTAAATTATGTTCCGCCGATAGTTTGACGAGGCGGACCGCTCTTGGTCCTCGCAACCTTCTGATCGATGAAAACCACGCCCGCTGCCTCCAACCCTCGACGGATGGCAGCCAGCTTGGCCGAACTCGGAATCCTTCGTCCGCTCTCGAAACTGCCGATCGTTCCTTCGCTAAGGCCGCACTTCGCGGCGAGTCGCACCTGCGACCATTTCAGCATCGCTCGTGCGGCTCTGCACTGCTGGGACGTAAGGGGCTGGATCCCTGAGACGGTGGAGCTTCGCGTGTTCACATCCTCAGATCCCTTCGCTTCGGCGGGAGATGGCTTTGCACCAGGTGCACCTTGTCCAGACCCACGGTGACCATTGTCCGAACGACACCGTGACCTTGTCGCCCTCGATCTGCGTAACGTCGCCGGATAATTCCATCGGCTGGCCCTCGGTCAGCTTGGTCGCTGGACCAATGACCGAATGCGGAAAATCGTAACCGGGGATCGACACGCTGACGCGGTCTTCCGTGACGCGCTTCAGCACCGTCGCCATGACCGCCACTTCGTCGCCGACCTTTATTGCCATGCTTCTGATTCTGGGGCGGCATCCGGCTGGCGTCAAGGATTAGCTATGCCTTATATAGCAAGTCACGGAATCACCTCTTTCCATCCAGGAACGCCACGACAGCGGTAAATACCGCAAGCTGTTCAGCTCTGTCATGGTGATGAGGGGATTTAGCGTGGCCGGGCAGTCGGCTGGGGGCCAGCGTATTATTTCGTTACTCTGCCTTTTCGGAACCTTCCCGCGCACGGCGCGTTCGGCCCGCTGTATTCGCGGACCCTCATATAAAAGTGGACAGGCGGGAGGCAAACAAGGGTGGGGAGGAGTGTTGCCATGTCGAAGCGAGAAATAGGCATATCTTCGGCTCTGGATCGGCGCATCGCCGATCTTAAGGCCAGGATGCAGGACGCCCGGATCACGGAATATGAAATGAAGACCTTTCAAAAAGTGGCTTCAGCCATGGGAGGCGACGGAGGCTCCCTACGCCTCGATGCCGACGACCTGATCGCGGCATCCTTTGTCGTCGATGCGCTGAGTGAGCCGACGCTCAACTGACGACGAGCGGTCTGGCTTCGCGCGCCGTTTTGCCCTTGCTCGGCCGGCAATTGGCCCACGCCTTCAAGCTCTGAAACAGGATGGCTGCTTTCCAGCGGCCGTCTTGTGGCGTCTGTCGCAAGTCATCGACAGGCCCGGCGGGTTGGTTCCGCCGCCCGATATCGAATTGGAGGGAAAGTCTTATCAATTTGTTGGGGTTGGTGCGTCATAGTAGCGACGGCTAACGGAGTTGAACGCGATGAAGCTCGATCTGTCGCCGACGAGCTGGGGCAGGGTGATCGCTGTCACGGCAGTCGGTACGGCATTCTTCATTGCCGTGGCGTTCTTCGTCGATTCCTTCAATTTTCCCTATCTTTCGCCCGAGGCCGTGTGGCGGGCGCAGATGACCGACCTGATGCTGCCTTTGGTGCTGGGTGGTTCGTTTCTGTTTTTCCTGATGTGGAAGATTCGCCAGCTGGCCATCGCGCAGCGCGATCTCAGCGTCATTGCCGCGACCGACAGCCTGACGGCGGTGCTGAACCGTGGCGCCTTCTCGATGCTGGTCGAAGCCTATCTCGAGCAGACCCGAAAGCAGGAACAGACCCGTTCGGGCGCGCTACTGATCATCGACGCCGACCACTTCAAGTCGATCAATGACCGCCTGGGTCATGATTGCGGCGATCAGGCGCTCAAACTGATAGCGCAGGCGATCAAAGGGCAACTTCGTGGCGGCGATATCGTCGGCCGCATCGGCGGCGAAGAATTCGGGGTGTTTTTGCCCGGCGTGGATCCCTCGCAATCCTGGGTGGTTGCCGAAAGCATCCGCCGGCGTATCAGGGAGATGGAATTCTCACCCGGCGGCAGGCCTTGTCCGCTTTCCGTCAGCATCGGCGGCACAAGCTTTACCGGCCCGATCACCTATGAGGAAATCTTCTCCGCTGCCGACAAAAGGCTTTACACAGCCAAGTCGAACGGACGCGATCAGGTCAGCTTCGATCCGGCCGGAACGTCTCCGGCGCCTGCGCCCGGGGTCGCCACCGTGCATTGAGGGCAGCTTCATCAACCTGGCTGCCGCTACGTTGAGTGGTCGGCCCGTCACGGTTGGGGATAAGAGCCTTCAGCGCTCGGACGGCACGTGGATTTGTGCAGGCTGTCGAGCAGACGGCGCTTTCGCTTTGTCGTCATCACGCCAAAAGAGATAGTCTTCTGGTGCCTGAGGCGGCAGATATTGAAAATCTGCCGACCTATTCGCCTCGTTTCGACCGCGAGCTTTTCGGTGGGTTTCCTCTTGGGCGAAGAATTTGCCACTGATTTCACCAGCCGCTCCTCACCAAGAAGGCTGGTAAACGCGACGGACTTCTCGAGCACAATATCACTTTGCACGCAAAGCGCGGGCAAGATTTGGTAAATGGTTTTACTTGATGACGTTGGAAGCGACGGGTCGAAGACAACGTGATCGGCGGGCGCATCGAGATCTCGGACGATCAGATCTCGCGCTGCTTGCTTCGAAAGGATGTAGCCGGCCGTTCCGATGTGGAAGCTATATAGTCTGGCTACTGAAAATGCACGGTCAACGAAATTGCGCCTCATCCCGATGACTGTCTTCCTCAAGTAGGTTTCCAGCTTGATGATATCGGCATCGGCCGGAACCCATCCACAATCGGAAAGCATCGGGCCAGCCGCATCGGACAACAGGATATCATCTTCGAAGATCGCACCAAAGGCATCATCACCATCCGCGATGATTTTCCAGCAAACCTTGTGGCTCATAAGGCAGGCCGCTTCGGTAGGAGTTAAACTCGGTGAAGTCTCGGCCAATCCCAGTCGATGCAACGCGTCAACGGCACGAACCCGTTCGAACGAAACACCAATCTTCGCGAATTCAGCTGTGACATGGGCAAGTCGATCCGGAGATCGATCAAGGTTGATGACCATGCATTTCATCGATGCCCCCCCAAAGGCTATGTGCGATTATAGCTACTGCTTTTATCTTGATTCGGAATTCATTCCCCCGTGCCCGGAATGACTGGCCTAACCAAATAGTTTCCGCCGCAACGCCCGCAATCTGCTGTTCAGCCTTTTGCTCTCCAGGTGGATCACTCGGTTGCTTCTGTCGAGATAGGTGTCTGGATGGACAAAGTTGAGATAATCGGGGTTTGCTGGATCACGACATAGTTTTTCGCCCGCCTCGTCATTCGCCATCAAGAGGAGGTTCTGGCGATACCAGAAAGGAATTCGACTATCGGCCCATATCATGGGACGGACTATGTCATAGGTCTTGAATCCGTGAATCTCGAACCGGCGAGCCCACGTACTATGCCAAGCTTCATTGACATGATTGGTCCCGCCTTGGTGCGGCACAGCAGCGGAAAACAGAATGGCTGGGGCGCTTTGACAAAGCCATTTCACGGCTTTGAGAGACGCCGCTTCGGATATGTGTTCCAACACCTCCGCACAAATAGCCATGTCAAATCGGCCCAGATCAGGGAGAGGTTTCTCCAGATCAACGGCAAGAAATTCACTTTCGGCAATCAGGAGGAGTTCTCTTGGAACCCATGGCCCGTCGAGACCTCGTACATTGTTGATCTCTAGTTGCTTAGCGGCGGCGAGCCACGATCCTGCGCCAGTTCCCAGGTCAACAATCGAAGCTGGTTCCAAAATATCTACTACTTGTTTCAGAATTATCCTGGCAATTCCGACTTCCTCTGCTCGATCGGCAAAGAATTTTTTGCTGTAGATCGTTTCTCTCATCCGGAGGCTATAGCGTTGCCGATTTCCAATGGCAAGTGGAGCAGTATCTACTCTTTCCGGCGGCCTAACCTCCGATCTAAGACCAACTAGCTCTACCGCTCTGTCGATGCCTATCCATTTCCCGGATACAGGTGCATGACCTAGCCGTTTTCGGTCTGCTCGCCGTAATGACTGATGAACTGCTCCGCAGGCTTGGGGCGGCGCTTACTGCCGGTGCGCGCGATCGAAGAGGAGCGAGACAGGCGGGAACGCGTAGGAAGCGCGGCTTGTGACGCTCTTCGTATATTTGAAAAAACCGATTGAATACGCATAAATAGTTGAATATTCGATAAATTCGATCAAATTACTAAATAGATGATCTCTATTTTCTAGCATGGAATATTAGATGAGGAGTCCCTCTATGTTCAGGGCAATTTGCCGCAGCGGCACTAGCCATGCTCTGCATTAGTAACGCCCTCGATAGCCCTGGTGGGGTAGTACAGCAACGGCCGGGTTTCACTCGCGGCAAACAACCGGCCAGGCAGGGCAAAGCGCAGCGATCATGCTCAATCTGTTCAACGGCTTTCAGGATCCCTTCGGCGGCAGTGACCTTGAAGCTTTGGAACTGCACCGGCTGTTGAGTGCCGACTCCGAAGTGCATCTGTGGGCAACCTCCTCCAGTGTGTCCGCCGAGTTGATGCGGAATTTCCCGATTCGCCGCGTCTCACTGTCGAAGTGGGATGTACCGAATGGGGGTACCTACGTCTTTCTCGGCTCGCATTGGCGCAACAAGATGTGGCCTTACCTGATCCCGCGGCCGCGCCGGCTGATCTATGTCTTCAATACCTTTCACCCGAAAATCATGTCGCTGACGAGGCGCATGCCCCGCATGCTGAACTGGCCCGACGCCGAACTGGTGCTGATTTCCGATTTTCAGAGACGGATGCTCCAAATCGATGGCACCGTGCATCCGTCTCCGATCGATATCGAACGTTTTTCACCACGGCGTCTGGATTCGGATCGTCCGTTCACCGTCGGACGCTTGAGCCGCGATGGGCCGGGCAAACATCATCCCGATGACATACCCCTTTACGAGACATTGCTGGCCGAAGGTACAGCCTTGCGGATTCAGGGAGGGACAGGGCTCAAGGGCAGCCTCATGCCGCATCCGCAACTCGAGCTGTTGCCACCCGGCCAATTTTCCGCCGAAGCGTTTCTGCAGACGCTCGACGTGTTTTATTATCGCACCGGTTGGCATGTGGAAACCTTCGGTCGCGTCGTGTTCGAGGCGATGGCCTGCGGGTTGCCCGTGGTCTGCCATTCATATGGAGGCTATTCCGATCATATCAGGCATGGCGAAAACGGCTTCTTGTTCGAAACGACGCAGCAGGCGGCGCGGATCCTGGCCGATCTCAAAGCCGATCCGGCGCTGCGGGCGGCAGTGGGCCTCAAGGCACGGCAGACCGTCGAGCAGCTGTTTTCACCGCAGGCACTGCGACAAAGGCTGGATTTTTATCTGCGTTAGCGGCACGTCATCCCTTGGGCGGTGCTTGACGCAACAACATGCCTGGCTGTCTGTCATCGATCTCGACATCGCGCTAAAGCAGGCACGCAAATCAGCCCATTGGGGCTGACAGGCAGCGGCGCGCCACAGGGCAGGACTTCTTATCGATGACATTGATAGGCGCGGCGGCACTGCTGATCCTGATCCTGACTTACGCTGGTGTCGCCATCGGCCGCATCCCCGGCCTGCGCCTCGACCGGGCGGGGATCGCGCTTCTCGGCGGGGCCGCGATGATCGCCATCGGCGCGCTCAGCATGGAGGATGCCTACCGGGCGATCAATTTCGACACCATCACGCTTCTGCTCGGCATGATGATCGTGGTGGCGCATCTGAAAGTGTCGGGCGCCTTTCGCGGCCTTGGCGCCATCGCCATCGAGCACGCGCACGCGCCCTTCATGCTTTTGGTGATGGTGACGCTGCTGACCGGCGTGTTGTCCGCCTTCCTGGTCAACGACGCCATCTGCCTCGTCATGGCGCCGATCGTCGTCCACGTCACCCGCATCATCAAGCGCAACCCGATCCCTTATCTGATCGCCACCGCCACCGCGTCGAATTGCGGCAGTGTCGCCACCATCACCGGCAATCCGCAAAACATGGTCATCGGCGCGCTGTCGGGCATTTCCTATCCGGCCTTTTCGGCAGCGCTCGCTCCGGTCGCCCTGTTCGGCCTCGTCGCGGTCGTCATCATCATCCGTATCGTCTTCCGGGCCGAATTCGCCCGCACTGTCCAACTGACGCCCGAAGTCTCGCGTGGCCGCATGCACAAGGGGCAGGTGCTGAAGGCGGTGGTGGTCTGCATCGGACTGGCAATCGCCTTCTTCGCCGGCGTGCCCGTCGCCAAGGCCGCACTCATCGGCGGCGCCATCCTCTTGCTCACCCGGGCGATCAAGCCGGAACGCATCTACCGCGAGATCGACGGTCCGCTGCTGTTCATGTTCGCCGGTCTGTTCGTTGTGGTCGCCGGCGCCGAAAAGACGCTTCTTTCGCCCGACATGATCGCTTCGGCCAAGAACCTCGGGCTGGGCGACGTCTGGCGCCTGTCCGGTTTCACCGCGGTGCTCTCCAACATCATGAGCAATGTCCCGGCCGTGCTGGCGCTTCGACCCTTCATACCCGGCCTCGAAAATCCCGAGCGCGCCTGGCTGGTCGTCGCCATGAGTTCGACGCTGGCCGGCAATTTCACGCTGCTGGGTTCGGTCGCCAATCTGATCGTCGCCGAACAGGCACGGGCCGCCGGCACGACGCTGTCGTTCGGCGCTTTTTTCAAGGTCGGCTTGCCGCTGACGCTGATAACGCTGGCCGCCGGCACGGCATGGCTGGCGTTTGGGTTCTAATGCATGTCGCCCAAAAGTGGCCCCGATTTTGGGGCAACGATATGCATAAAACCAAAGGCTTAAAGCGCGTCGCGCTTTAGGCCTGGCTGCCTGAAATTCGCGCCCGCACAAGCGTTGCCGCGGCGCGGCCGGCGGCCTCGATGTAATCGGGGTTGCGGTGGATCAGCATGATCGAAAAGCAGCCGTCGATCAAAAGCACGATCTCGCGTGCCAAGGCAGGCGGCTCGCCGACGCTATGGTCCGACAAGGCGCCGGCCAGCCATGTTTCGAAATTCAGCTTGTGCCGCGCGCCGACCTTGACCGCCGGATGTCCGGGCATCGAGGCGAGTTCGGCGGCCGTGCGCAGGAAGCCGCATCCTTTCCATTTCGGGTGACGAGCGGACCTCGCCAGATTGGTGAAGATCGCCTCGACCTTGCGATCCGCGCCGCCTTCGGCAGCATCGAACCAGCCAGCCATCCGCTTCAGATTGGGTTGGTCGCGGCCATCGAGATAGGCGGCGATGAGGTCGTCCTTGCTCTTGAAATGGTAGTAGAGCGTGCGCTTGGTGAGACCCGCTTCCTCGGCGACGGCATCGACGCTGACGCGACCGATTCCTTCGGCATAGAAGAGCCTGGTCGCGGCATCGACAATGCGTTTGCGGGTAGGACTTTGCGTGTCAGGCATGAGCTTAGGTATACCGACTAGTGAATATACACAAGCGGAAAGAGGCATAGTCTTCCGGTCATCAGCATGATGAAGAAGGAAGAGCCAATGACCGATCTTGTCCTTAACGAAACCCGGGATGGGATCGCCATCCTCACCCTCAACCGGCCGGAGAAGCTGAACGCGTTGAATTATGCCCTGATCGATCGCCTGCTTGCGGTCCTTGACGACATTGATGTCGATGACAGCGTTCGTGCGGTCATTCTGACCGGAGCAGGGGAGCGGGCGTTTTCGGCCGGCGGCGACATTCATGAGTTCTCGGCCAGCGTGGCGGTGGGCGTCGACGTCGCGATGCGTGATTTCGTCATGCGCGGGCAGCGGCTGACGGCAAGGCTGGAAGCGTTTCGCAAACCCGTCATCGCTGCCGTCAACGGCATTGCCTTTGGTGGCGGTTGCGAAATCACCGAGGCGGTGCCGCTGGCCATCGCCAGCGACCGCGCTTTGTTCGCCAAGCCGGAAATCAGCCTTGCAATGCCGCCGACCTTTGGCGGAACCCAACGCCTGCCCAGGCTCGCCGGGCGCAAGCGGGCGCTCGAACTGCTGTTGACCGGCGACTGGTTTGCGCCGCCGCGGGCGCTTGAGCTGGGTCTCGTCAACGAGGTTGTGCCGCATGCCGAGTTGATGCCGGCCGCGATCGGCCTGGCCAGGCGTATCCTGCGGCACTCCGATCTGGCGATTGCCGGCATCCTCACGGCAGTGGCGCGCGGCCTCAACCAGAGCATCGCCGAAGGCTTGGCTGTCGAGGCCGAGCAGTTCGCCCGCATGGCCCCGACCGCCGATCTGCGCGAAGGGCTGGATGCCTGGATCGCACGCCGCGAGCCGGGCTATGACGACTCGTGGACGCATATCGCGCGCCCCGACGAGGCCAGGCGAGCCTCGTTGGCGCTGGATCAGGGGGCCACCACCAAACGGCCTTTCATGTTGGGGTGAAAGCGGCAGAAATAGTCGACCTTTCCCGCCGCCTTCAATGTCAGGCTTGCGGATTTCTTCGGCGGGATCATCACCTCCCAGCCGCCTTTCACGGTGGCCGTGTGGGCGAACACATCCTTGTTCACCCACTCGATCGTGTCGCCGACCTTGGCCTCGACGTTGGCTGGCGAGAACACCAGCCTGTCGATGATGACCTGGATGGTTTCTGCTCGCGCCGGAACGGTACCGACGGCCAGCGCCAACGCAATCCACAGATGGCGTTTCGGCATGCTCCCGGTCCTTACTTGAGCATGCCGGCGACGTGCTCGGCGTGCTGCTCATGGCCCTGGAAAATCTTCAGGCCGGTTTCCAGCAGGCTCTTCAGTTCGGCATTCTGCGCCGACGGGATCAAAAGGGTTTCGAGCGCGCCGTTGACCTGCTTGTGGTAGGCGACCTCATTGTCGACATAGGCCTTGTCGAAGGCAGCGCCGTCGAGTTTGGCGAGCTTGGCCCGCTCCTCCGCCGCAGCTTTGGTCAGCGCCTGGCTGGTGGCGTTGTCTTCCGGCGTGACCTTGAGCTTCTTCACCAGGTCGAGCGCCTGAACATTTACAGCCTCGTGATCCCGGACCATGTCCTTGGCGAAATCGACGACCTCCTTGTTCTTCGATTTCTCGATCGCCAGCTTGGCCGCTTCGACGTCGATGACCCCGGCCGTGTAGGCGATGTGGGCGATCTGCGGATCGGTCGGCTTGTCGGCGGCTTGTACGAACGGGGACGCGCCAAGCAGCAGCAGGGCGGCGAGCGCGGCAGTGTGTCGGATAGACATGGCATCTCCTTCGTCCGGACGCTGAAATCGCGCCGGACTGTGTTTTTCGGTTGACGTTCATTGGATGCTGGTCAGCGGCAAACGTTCCCGCTGAAATGAACTGAAATCCGGTGAGGGTCAGCTTTCCAGCCCGAGCCGCCGCATCACGGCGCTGGTCAGTCGTTCGCAACGCCGGCCGGCGAAGGGGAAGGCATCGAGCAGCACCGGTCCGATCTGGTCGTCCAGCGCCTTGCGCACGAGGGCGCGCGCGCGGTGCAGCCTCGTCTTGACGGTTTGCGGCCGCACGCCGAGGAGATCGGCGGTCTCCTCGATGCTCAGCCCCTCGATCACCCGCGCCACGAACACCGTCCGGTAGACGTCGGGAAGGCTGTCGGTGGCCTGTTCGACCAGTTGGAGGATCTGCCTTTGCGCCATCGTCCGTTCCGGATCGTCGCTGGGGTTGAGAGGGAACCGGATGATCTCGGCTTGCGGATTTTCCGGCAGTGCCACCGTTCTGCGCCTTTTGCGCAGGCGGCCAAGCGCCTCGTTGATGACGATGCGCGACAGCCATGTGGCGAGCGAGGAGTCGCCGCGAAACGCATCGAGATGGGCGAAAGCCTTGACGTAGGCCTCCTGCACGATGTCCTCGGCCTCGCTGTCATTGCGCACGACGCCGCGCGCGATCCGGTAGAGCCGCTGATTGTGTGTCTTGATGATGGTGCGGAAGGCATCGTCGTCGCGCGCCAAGGCGCGGCGCACAAGCTGCATCTCGCCTGGCACAGCAGAAGGCACGGCCGTCAAGACAGCAGGCATGGCCAGTTTCCTCAACCCAATCTCCGGACCGAACCTCGATTGAGAGATTGGACGCTGTCGCCGGCAAAAGGTTCCCGAAGACTTTTCGCGGGGCCCGGCGGCGGTACCCTACCGCGCGAGTGAAGGCTTGTCAGGCAGCCTGCAGGCGCGCCGTGGCCGCCAAGAGATCGGTCTGGGTGATCAGCCCGAGAATCCGTTTGTCGTCGTCGACGATGATGACCGCATGGCTGCGGCCGTCGGTGAGCACCGGCAGCAGACCCATGGCGGCAAAACCTGCGGCGGCTGTTGCCGCGGGTGATATGACGGATCCGACTGTCCCGGAGGCCTGGGTGAGTTCGCGCAACCCCACGGTGCCTGCCAGCCTGGCTTCCGCATTGACGACCGGCAGGGTCCGGATGTTGTGGTCAAGCAGCAATTGGCGCGCCGCCTCGGTGGAGGTGTGAGCATCGACCGAGATCACATCGCGCGACATGATATCCTCGCACAGAAGGGTCTTGTGCGCGCGTACCATCGCCTGCAATTCGACCTGCCGCAGCAGCCGGTCGAGATCGTTGCGATCGATATCGAATGTCTCGTCGAGTGCGCCAAGCGCGGCATCGATGTCTTCGGACCGGAAGCCCACGCGCAGCTGCGCCGGCGGGTCGCCGGTGCCGTGGCTGTTCGCCGGCGCTGCAACCGGTACATGCGGATAATTGCGCCGGGCCAGCCTGTGGAAGCCGTAGCCGAGCGTCACCAGCAGGATCGAGTTCAGCGCCACCGGCACGAATGGAAACAGGAAGCCGGCGCTGATGACGGCAGGCCCTCCCAGCACCGCGGTCAGCGCGGCCGCTCCGCCCGGCGGATGCAGGCAGCGCGTGAACGACATGGCGGCGATGGCCAGTGCCACCGCGATGCCGCTGGCAAGGGCGGTTTCGTGGATGAAATGCGCCACGATCACGCCGACAAGTGCCGATATCGTGTTGCCGCCGATGATCGACCATGGCTGTGCCAGCGGACTGGCGGGCACGGCGAACAGGAGCACCGCCGACGCCCCCATCGGCGCCACCAGCAGCGGCACGTGCGGGCCGTTGCCGAGCACAAGGCTGGCGATCACGCCGGTGAGTGCAATCCCGATCGTTGCGCCGATACAGGCTACGAGACGCTCACGCAGCGTCGCGCCGGCAAGAATGGGAACAAAGAGGCGGAAAGCCATGGGGTCGAAAACTCTGCCGGTATTCCAGGGGAAGTCGAAAATGTGCTGATTGCACCGCAATGACGCGGCATCGTTGAATTTGAAAGCCAAACTGATCCGCGAAATCGCAATTTTAGGGAATAGAATTCCGCTAGTGCATGTCGCCCAAATGTGACCTCGGTTTTGGGAGAACGACATGCACAAAAACAAAACCTGAAGCGGGTCGCCTGAAATCAGGCGCGACACGCTTTAGGCTGCCGCTGCGGCGGTCAGGCCGCGCGAAATATCGGCCTTCAGGTCGTCGACATCCTCGAGGCCGATCTGCAGGCGGATCAACGGACCCTCATAGGGGGCTTTTGCAACAACGCGGTCGCCGAGCCAGACCGGCACGGCAAGGCTCTCATAGCCGCCCCAGGAATAACCGAGGCCGAAGATCCGCAGCGCGTCGAGGAAGGCGTGCTGCTGCTTCTGGCCGCCACCGGCCAGAACGATGGAAAAGATGCCGCTCGAGCCGGAAAAGTCGCGCTTCCACAGAGCGTGATCCGGATGGCTGGGCAGGGCCGGGTGGAGCACGCGCGCCACGCCCTTCTGGCCCTCGAGCCAGGAGGCGATCGCAAGCGTGCTGCGCTGATGGTGTTCGAGGCGTACGCCCATGCTGCGCAGGCCACGCAGCACCTGGTAGACGTCGTCGGGCCCGGCGCAACAGCCAAGCGTGCAGAAGCTTTCGTAGAGGTGCGTCCAGCAACTCTCATTGGCCGACACCGTGCCAAGCAGCACGTCGGAATGGCCGGCCGGGTATTTGGTCGCCGCATGGATAGATATGTCGACACCGTGGTCGAGCGGGCGGAAATAGAGTGGCGTCGCCCAGGTGTTGTCCATCATGACGATGGCGCCCGCGGCGTGCGCCGCCTTGACGATGGCCGGGATGTCCTGCACCTCGAACGTGTTGGAGGCTGGCGATTCCGTGAACACCACCTTGGTGTTGGGCTTGATCAACGCCGCGATGCCGGCGCCGACATCGGGGGCGTAATACTCGACCTCGACGCCCAGCCGCTTCAGCATCGTGTCGGCGAAATTGCGGGTCGGATGATAGACGGTATCGACGATCAGCAGATGGTCGCCGGCCGAGACGAAGGCGAGCAGCGGCACCGTCACCGCCGCAAGGCCCGACGGCACCAGGATCGTGCCTGCCGAGCCTTCCAGCGCGTCTATGGCATGGGCAAGCGCATCGGTCGTCGGTGTGCCGCGCGTGCCGTAAGTGTATTTCTGGGTTCGCGCCGCCATCGAAGCCGCGTCGCGGAAAAGCACGGTCGAAGCATGCACCACCGGCGGATTGACGAAGCCGAAATAGTCGTGCGGATTGTTGCCCGAATGGGCAAGCCGCGTGTTGATGCCCATCCCGCCGTGCTCGCTGCCGTCTTTCGCCATTCTGCGTCGCCTTGTTTGATAAGCCGCTAGCCATAGTGCGGCGCTATGGACCGTGCAACAGCCACCGCCCGCCAGGAGGCGGACTTCGAATATGCCAATTCGTCGCGGCAAAAACAGCGATGCGGGGACGGAGTATTAAACGAAAAACCCGCCTGTGCGGCGGGTTATCGGCGCAAACCAGCACCATGGACGAATATGTACCATAGCTGAGGGCAGGGAGTCAAGAAAAAATTCCTATCAAGAAAAGCGACAGGCACAAAAGCTACCGGCACAAAAAGCTGCTGCCGCCGCCGAACTGGTTGTCGTCAGGTTTTTTGTTGACCTGTGTTCGGAGCCCTTGTCCCCGCCGATCGGTCTATTGTGGGCGGCGGTGAATGGTATATGATTGTCGGCTAATATTAATCGCCGGATTGCTTCGATCAGATGCTGCCGGATGGTTGCTGCCGGTTGACTTCTGGTCCTCCACGATCCGGATCGCGCTCACGAAGCGTGAGCGCGGCAAGGGAGGAATGCCATGCCGGACGTCAAATGGGCCATGAAGGCGAGCGAATTCATCAACTGCAACTGCGCCTATGGCTGCCCGTGCCAGTTCAACGCCATGCCGACATACGGATTCTGCCAGGCGGTCGCCGGCATGGAAATCGAGAGCGGCCATCACGGCGACACCAAGCTCGACGGGTTGCGGTTCGTCGGGATTTTCAGCTGGCCCGGCGCCATACACCAGGGCGGGGGCGAAGCCGCGGTGGTCATCGACGAGAGGGCGACGGAAGCCCAACGTGGCGCGCTGCTTCGCATATTGGGCGGTCTGGACACCGAGCCAGGTGCAACGATATTTCAGGTCTTTTCGACCACGCTGGAGAAATTCCACGATCCGATCTTCGCGCCGATCGAATTCAAGATCGACGTCGACGCGCGAACCAGTCGGCTGCATGTCGAGGGTATAACCGACGGTCGCGGCGAGCCGATCCGGAATCCGGTCACCGGCGCCGCGCACCAGGCGCGCATCGACTTGCCGCACGGCTTCGAATACGCGATCGCCGAGGTCGGGCGCGGCTGGACCAAGGCGACGGGCCCGATCAAGTTCGATCTGGCCGATACGCACAGCCATTTCGCCAATCTGCATCTCACGCAGAGCGGCATCGTGCATTGACCTGATCCAATGGGCGATACGGCCCTCGAGGCGGTGCTGAGGCGCGATCGCGCGGTCGTGACGGCCGCGCTCGTCGTGATCGCCGTGCTCGCCTGGGCCTATGTGCTGTGGCTCGCCGCCACCATGGTCATGCCCGGCTCCCCTTTGCCGGACGGCGGAGGCGGCGACATGGCCGGCATGGATATGGGCGGCATGGATATGGGCGCCGCCATAGCGCCCGGCTTCCGGGCCTGGGCGATGGGCGATTTCGCTTTCACCTTCACGATGTGGGCGGTGATGATGGTTGGCATGATGACGCCTTCGGTCGCGCCGATGTTGCTGCTCTATGCCGGTGTCGGCCGCAAGGCGCGGGCGGATGGCCGGCCCATCGCTTCGACGGGATGGTTTTTTGCCGGCTATCTCGCCGTCTGGGTCGTCTTCAGCCTCCTGGCGACCGGTGCGCAATGGCTTCTCGCCCGTCTAGCCTTGCTCGATCCCTTGATGGCGACCGTCAGCGCGATCCTCGGCGGCCTCGTCCTGATCGCCGCCGGTCTCTATCAATGGACGCCGATGAAGGGCGTCTGCCTGCGCCAATGTCAGGCACCGATCGCGTTCCTGGCCAGCCATGGCGGATTCCGTTCCGCTCCGCTCGGCGCGCTTCGGCTCGGCATGGATCACGGCGCTTATTGCTTGGGGTGTTGCTGGGCGCTGATGGCTCTGTTGTTCGTCGGTGGCGTCATGAACGTGCTGTGGATCGCCGGCATCGCCATCCTTGTTCTGCTGGAGAAGACGGTGCCGACCGGGCAGCTGATTCCGCGCGTTTCAGGCGCGTTGATGGCCGCCGTCGGGACCTGGATCGTCTTTCAAGCCTTTTGAGAGCAGTCTTCGTCGGCGGTCTGTATTGGTATGCAGCCGTCAGTAAATCGTCAGATGACAATCTTGGAACCTGGTAGTTCGTCGCACGGGGAGGTCAACAACGACGAGGTATTGCCCGGGATGGATTTCGCTGCCGCAGCCCGTATTGGCCCGGCGTTGGCGTTGCATGAGATTTGCCGCCTTTATTAGCCCTGCTGGCTAAATCGCGGGCGTGTTTGTCTGTAAATCGGGCATTTGCGGCAATCGGTTTTCAAACTCTTTGGGTTTCGGTCATTTTCCTTGACCTCACAGGAATTATCGCCTTCGATGACATTTGTGAACGGGAGGCGGCGCGTCGGTTACGATGCGGGGTTCCGGGATGGGCCGGGATGGGAGCCGCGTTCACACGGGAGAAAAAAATCAGGATTTACTCCTGAAAAACAGAGAAAAGGGTCTGTGGGTCATGAAACATATTGCTATCGGCATTCTAGGCGCCGCCACGCTTGGATTGATGGCGTCCGCCGCGTCGGCGGCCACGCTCGACACCGTCAAGGCGAAGGGCTTCATCCAGTGCGGCGTCTCCACCGGCCTGGCCGGCTTTTCGGCGCCGGACGACAAGGGTGACTGGCAAGGCATCGATGCGGATTTCTGCCGCGCTGTCGCGGCCGCCGTCTTTGGTGACGGCTCCAAGGTCAAGTTCACGCCGCTCAGCGCCAAGGAGCGGTTCACCGCGCTGCAGTCGGGCGAGATCGACATCCTCTCGCGCAACACCACCTGGACCATCAACCGCGATACGGCGCTTGGCCTGAATTTCATCGGCGTCACCTACTATGACGGCCAGGGTTTCATGATCAACGCCAAGAAGCTGCCGGGCGTCAATTCGGCATTGCAGCTTTCGGGCGCCGCCGTCTGCGTGCAGAGCGGCACCACCACCGAGCTGAACCTCGCCGACTACTTCAAGGCCAACAAGATGGAGTACAATCCCGTCGTCTTCGAAAAGCTGGAAGAGGTCAACGCCGCCTATGATGCCGGCCGCTGCGACGTCTACACCACCGATCAGTCGGGCCTCCATGGCATCCGCCTGACGCTGGGAGCGCCGGCCGACCATGTCGTGCTGCCCGAGATCATCTCCAAGGAGCCGCTCGGACCGGCCGTTCGCCAGGGCGACGACCAGTGGTACCACATCGTCAAGTGGACCTATTTCGCGCTGCTGCAGGCTGAAGAGCTCGGCATCACCAAGGCCAATGTCGATGAGATGAAGAACTCGGCCAGCCCCGAGATCAAGCGCGTGCTCGGCCAGGAAGCCGATACCAAGATCGGTACCGATCTCGGCGTCTCCAATGACTGGGTGGTCAACATCGTCAAGGCAGTCGGCAATTATGGCGAAATGTTCGAGCGCAATGTCGGCTCGGGCAGCCCGCTGAAGATCGCGCGCGGCATCAACGCGCTGTGGACCAAAGGCGGCCTGCAATACGCGCCGCCGATCCGCTGATCGAAATGTGATCCGGGAGGCAGATCATCTGCCTCCCGGTTTCTCTTTCCAGGGGACGGTCGAATGGCATCGCAGGACGTACTTCGCGAGGAGCCCAGCCGCGGTTCCTTCATCAACGATCCGAAAATCCGGGGCATATTCTTCCAGGTGCTGGTCGTCGTGCTGCTGGTGGCGGGCGTCTGGTGGATTGCCCACAACGTCATCGACAACCTGACGCGGCTGCGCATCGCTTCAGGCTTCGGCTTCCTCAAGGGCCGCGCCGGCTTCGACATCAGCGAGAGCGCGATCGCCTATTCGTCGGATTCGACCTATGGCCGCGCGATTCTGGTCGGCCTCATCAACACCTTGATCGTCGCCATCGTCGGCATCATCACCGCGACAATCATCGGCTTCGTCATCGGCATCGGCCGGCTCTCGCAGAACTGGCTGATCAGGAAGATCTGCACCGTCTATGTCGAGGTCTTCCGCAACATCCCGCCGTTGCTGGTCATCTTCTTCTGGTATTCCGGCGTGCTGGCCGTGTTGCCGGCGCCGCGCGACAGCATCGGTTTGCCGTTCGGCTCCTTCCTCAACCAGCGCGGTTTCTATTTTCCACGCGCCGTGTGGGGCGACGGCTCATGGCTGATCTTCGTCGCCCTGCTCGTCGGCATCGCCATGGCGTGGTTCGTCGCGCGCAGGGCGCGGCAACGGCAGATGGCGACCGGCCAGCAATTTCCAGTGTTTTGGACGTCCACCGCGCTGATCGTCGGGCTTCCGCTGCTCGCCTATGCGCTGAGCGGCTTTCCCCTGAGCTTCGACTACCCGAAGCAGTCGACTTTCAACCTGGCCGGCGGCTTTCAGGTCCGGCCGGAGTTCCTGTCGCTTTATCTGGCGCTGTCCTGCTATACCGCCGCCTTCATCGCCGAGATCGTGCGCGCCGGCATCAGGGGTGTCAGCGCGGGCCAGACGGAAGCTGCCGGTGCGTTGGGCTTGCGGTCCGGATCGATCCTGCGGCTGGTCGTCGTGCCGCAGGCCATGCGCATCGTCATTCCGCCGCTGACCAGCCAGTATCTCAACCTGACCAAGAACTCGTCGCTGGCTATCGCCATCGGCTATCCGGACCTGACGGCGACCGCCGGGACGGTGCTGAACCAGACCGGCCAGGCCGTCGAAGGCGTGGTGATCATGATGGTGATCTATCTGGCCATCAGCCTCCTGACCTCGCTTGTGATGAACTGGTTCAACGCCAAGATGGCGCTGGTGGAGAGGTGAGGTAAGGACATGCAAGAACATGATATGTCCTGGGTGCGAACCGAAATGGTGCTGGCGCAGCCGGCGCCCGCCAGCGTCACCGGCCTCGGCGCATGGGTGCGCAAGAACCTGATCGCTTCTGCCGGCGACACCATTTTGACCATCGTCGGCATCGCCCTGGTGGCGATGATCCTGCCGCAAATCATCAATTGGGCGTTCATCAACGCCGTGTGGACGGGACCGGACCGGACCGTATGCGCCACGGTGGCGCAAGGCGGCATCCAGCCGGATGGCTGGACCGGCGCCTGCTGGGCTTTCGTCAACGCCAAATTCGGCCAGTTCATGGTCGGACGCTATCCCATCGAGGAGCGCTGGCGGCCGATTTTGGTCGCCATACTGTTCGTGGCACTGCTGGTGCCGATGCTTATCCCGAAAGTGCCGCGCAAAGGGCTGAATGCGGTTCTGCTGTTCTTCGTGCTGCCGGTCGTCTCCTTCGTCCTGCTGGTCGGCGGCATGTTCGGCCTGCCGCATGTCGAGACCTCGCTTTGGGGCGGGCTCTTGGTAACGCTCAGCCTGTCTTTCGTCGGCATTGCCGTGTCGCTGCCGCTCGGCATCGTGCTGGCGCTCGGCCGCCGTTCCAAGATGCCGATCATCAAGACGCTGTGCGTCGTCTTCATCGAGACGGTGCGCGGCATCCCGCTGATCACCGTGCTGTTCTTTGCCAGCGTCATGCTGCCACTGTTCCTGCCGGAGGGTGTCTCGTTCGACAAGTTCCTGCGCGCGCTGATCGGCGTGTCGCTGTTTGCCGCGGCCTATATGGCCGAAGTGGTGCGCGGCGGCCTGCAGGCGATCCCCAAGGGCCAGTATGAAGGTGCCGATTCGCTCGGTCTCGGCTATTGGCAGAAAATGTATTTCATCGTCATGCCGCAGGCGCTGAAACTGGTCATCCCGGGCATCGTCAACACCTTCATCGGCATGTTCAAGGACACCAGCCTGGTCATCATCATCTCGATGTTCGACCTGCTCGGCATCGTCAAACAGAATTTCTCCGATGCAAACTGGGCAACCGCGCAGACGGCGAGGTCCGGCCTGATCTTCGCGGCCTTCGTCTTCTGGCTGTTCTGCTTCGGCATGTCGCGCTATTCAATGTACACCGAACGCCGGCTCGACACCGGCCACAAACGCTAAACAAAAGAACAAGGGGATCCCACTGCCATGGCCACCGAAAATGCCGTCAGCGCCGAAGAGATCAAGGTCAACGCCGCAAAGATGCAGATTTCCACCACCGATGTCGCCATCGACATCATCGCCATGCACAAATGGTATGGCGAGTTCCATGTGCTGAAGGACATCAACCTGAAAGTGATGCGCGGCGAGCGCATCGTCATCTGCGGCCCCTCCGGCTCCGGCAAATCGACGATGATCCGCTGCATCAATCGCCTGGAGGAGCACCAGAAGGGCAAGATCATTGTCGACGGCAAGGAATTGACCAACGATCTCAAGAAGATCGACGAGGTGCGCCGCGAGGTCGGCATGGTGTTCCAGCACTTCAACCTGTTCCCGCATCTGACCATCCTGGAGAACTGCACGCTGGCGCCGATCTGGGTGCGCAAGACGCCGAAGAAGCAGGCCGAGGAAATCGCCATGCATTTCCTCAAGCGCGTCAAGATTCCGGAACAGGCCAACAAATATCCCGGCCAGCTTTCCGGCGGCCAGCAGCAGCGTGTGGCGATTGCCCGCTCGCTGTGCATGAACCCGCGCATCATGCTGTTCGATGAGCCGACCTCGGCGCTCGATCCGGAGATGATCAAGGAAGTGCTGGAGACCATGGTTGGTCTTGCCGAGGAAGGCATGACCATGCTGTGCGTCACCCACGAGATGGGCTTCGCCCGCAAGGTCGCCAACCGTGTGATCTTCATGGATCAGGGCCAGATCGTCGAGCAGAACACGCCGGCCGAGTTCTTCGACCACCCGCGCCACGAGCGCACGAAGCTGTTCCTGTCGCAGATCCTGCACTAGGCCTCGACGGCCACGAAGAGCCCGGCTGAAACACTGCCGGGCTCTTTTGCGTATGGGATAACAGGCGGGCGTTCGTGTCGCGCCGGAGCGCGTTTGCAGGGCCGCCTTTCATGAAAAGACTGGGACGTTTTCTAGGTCTTCTGTTGGTTGTCGTCGCACTCGCCATGACGACGGGCACCTTCGTGCCACGGCCGCTGTGGCCGGCGGCCGCGGCCATGCCCGCGGCGACGCGCCACATCCTGGTGCTGAACAATCCGATCCACACCGATATCGCCATCCCGGTCGATGACGCCGTGCGCCGGCGTTTCCATTTCCTGGTCGACGCGGGCATACCGGCCGACAGGCCGGAGGTCCGCTACATCGTCTTCGGCTGGGGCGGCCGCGCCTTCTACCTGGAGACGCCGACATGGTCCGAGCTGAAGGCGGTGCCGGTGATGAAGGCACTGACACTCGACGCCTCGGTCATGCATGTCGATGTCGCCGGTGACATCGTCGAACCGCGCCCTGATATCGCGGGGTTCGACATCACCGAGGATCGGTTCACGGCGTTGCTCGATTTCATCGATGCGAGTTTCCAGCGGGGACCGGAAGGCCCGATCCTCGTTCCGGACGCAGCCTATTCGAGGTTCGACGGCTTCTACGAAGCCAATGGCCATTTCAACGCACTGGTCGGCTGCAACACCTGGACGGCGGCGGCCTTGCGCATCGCCGGCCTGCGCACCGGCTGGTGGAACCCGCTGCCTGTATCGCTCGGCCTGTCGATGAGCTTGTACAATTAGCGTGGGTATTCCGCGAATTGGCGTCGCGTTCCTTCACACCCCCCTCTGTCCTGCCGGACATCTCCCTCGCAAGGGGGGAGATTGGCAGTTGCGACGCCTCACTTCCCCTCGCGACGTCGGTGATTGGCGAAAGCAGTGGTGATGGCTGATCTCCCCCCTTGCGGGGGAGATGTCCGGCAGGACAGAGGGGGGTGCTGTCCCACCAACCGATTGTGCTTGTACGCTCAGCGTCGAATGATCTTCTGAGCCTGCCACCCATAGAGCCAGTCCAGATCCGCCGCGAGCTTTTCCGACGAGCGCATTTTCAGGAACAGATTGCGCGCGATCGCCACTGGACCCGAGGCATGCCAGGCCAGCCGGTTGACAGCGCCGCGTCGGGCGACCTGCGCGACACGCGGCCGCCGTGACTGCTCCCAGCCGGCAAGCGCGGCCAGAGGATCGGCGGGGAAGTCGGCGATGATATCGGCTAGCGTCGCTGCATCCTCGATCGCCATGGCCGCACCTTGCGCCGCGAACGGGGTCATCGCATGCGCGGCGTCGCCGATCAGCGCAATGCCGTTCGGTGTTGTCCAGGGCTGTTGCGGGTCGACAGTATGGATTGGCCACGCCGTCCACGGGCCGGCCTGCTCGACCAGACGGGCAAGTTCTGCCGCGGTGCCGCGCAGGGCGCTGCTCAGGATCCCGGCGTCGGCGTTGCCGGACCAGCCCTCGGCAATGCGGTCGCCCTTGGTGAAGGCCGCGAGATTGAAGGCCGCACCCTTGCTGACGGGATAGGCGACCATATGGAAGCCGGGATGCAGGAAGGTGGTGACGCAGTCCCTGGCGCCGATGGCGGCAAAGCTCTGACCGGCGGCGCTCTCGGCCGCGACGGTGGCGCGCCAGGCCAGTTCGCCGGAGAAATGGTTTCTTGGCGAAGCCGACCCCTTGGCCGAATCGACAAGTGCGCTCACCGACGACCAGACGCCATCGGCCCCAACCAGCAGGAAACCCTCCGCCTCGACGGTTTTGCCACCGATCTCGGCCGTCGCGGTGATGCCATGCGGGCCGGTGTCAACGCCGCTGATGCGGGCGCCGGTGGTGAGATGGATATCCGGTATCTCGGCAGCGCGCGCGGTCAGTGCGCGCTGCAGATCGGCCCTGTGCGCGACGAGATAGGGTGCCTGCCAGCGCGTTTCGGCGGCTTGCCCCAGCGGCACGCACGCCAGTTCGCGCAAGGTCGCGGCCTCCTTCAACACCACGGCTTCCGGCCGCACCGCTGCCGGCAGCAGCCGGTCGAGCACGCCAAGCTGGCGAAGGATGCGTGTCGCGTTGGGAGAAAGCTGAATGCCGGCGCCTGCCGCTTCCAGGCGCTGCGCCTGTTCGAACACCCGAACAGGGTAGCCGCGTTCGGCGAATGCAAGGGCTGCGGTCAATCCGGCGACACCTGCCCCGGCGATGACAATTTGCCGGGAGCGCGTGTCGGTCATCGGGCTGGTCGCGAAAGACTCAGGCGGCCTGATCGATGTAGATGCAGCCGGCCGGCAGCGTTTCGGTTGCCTTCAGCTTCGGCGAATAGCGGTAGAGCGTCGAGCAATAGGGACAGACTTTTTCGTTGTCGTCGCCCATGTCCAGAAACACATGCGGGTGGTCGAAAGGCGGATTGGCGCCCGTGCACATGAATTCCTTCACGCCGATGTCGATTGCCTGATAGCCCGCATCGTTCTGAAAATGGGGAATGGAACCGCCTGCCATCGTCGTCTCCTTAACGCAGTCTCGTCTGCATCTGGATCATATCAGGCCTCTTTGCAAGTTCGATGAAATGAAACTGTCGCAAAAGCCTGTCAGAGGATAAGTTAAGCCGGTTAACGCATGGCCCCGAAGACCGACACCGGTTTTCGGCAAGGACCATGCGTCGCCTTGGAGTGGTAGAGCGTCCTTTGCGCGTCCTGAATGACGCGCGGCGCTTTAGCTGGCTGACGGTGTGGAAGAGCGGGAATCATGAACGAACTGAAGCCGGTGCAGAACGAATTCGTGGATGTCGAGGTGGCCCGCCCGGAGGGCGGCAATCCGGACCGGTTTGTCAACCGCGAGTTTTCCTGGCTGCAGTTCAACCGGCGCGTTCTCGAGGAGTCGCTCAACCTCAATCATCCGCTGCTGGAGCGCGTCCGCTTCCTGTCGATCTCGGCCGCCAATCTCGACGAGTTCTTCATGGTGCGCGTCGCCGGCCTCGCCGGCCAGGTGCGCGAGGGCATCACGCTGAAGAGCCCTGACGGCCGCACCCCCGAACAGCAGCTCGAACAGCTGCTGCGTGAGGTCGAGCGGCTGCAGGAAGACCAGCAGAAGAGCCTTTCGGCGCTCACCGTGCTGCTCAACAAGGAAGGCATCGAGAGCATCACCCGCGATGCGCTGACCAAGGACGAGAAAATCTGGCTGGAAGACCATTTTCAGGAGCAGGTTTTCCCGGTACTGACCCCGCTGTCGATCGATCCGGCGCACCCGTTCCCGTTCATTCCCAATCTCGGCTTCTCGATGGCGCTGCAATTGCGCCATCGCAAGAACGGCGAGGAGATGAGCGCGCTGCTGCGCCTGCCGGTGGCGCTGAAGCGCTTCATCCGTCTGCCGGACCGCAAGCATCATGTCCGCTTCATCCCGCTGGAAGAGGCGGTCGGCCTCTATATCGGCAAGCTCTTCCCCGGCTACGAGGTCAAGGGCTCCGGCACGTTCCGCATCATCCGCGACAGCGATATCGAGGTCGAGGAGGAGTCCGAGGACCTCGTGCGCCTGTTCGAAACGGCGCTGAAGCGGCGTCGGCGCGGTTCGGTGATCCGCATCGAATTCGACAGGCTGATGCCTGGCGAATTGCGCGACTTCGTCGCCGGCGAGCTTGGCGTGTCGTCCAGCCGCATCAGCGTCTTGACCGGTCCATTGGCGCTCAGCCAAATTTCCGAGATCGTCGCCGTTCCCCGCGACGACCTGAAATTCACGCCCTACAATCCGCGTTTTCCCGAGCGCATCCGCGAGCATGGCGGCGATTGTTTCGCCGCCATCCGCGAGAAGGACATCGTCGTCCATCACCCCTACGAATCGTTTGACGTCGTGGTGCAGTTCCTGCGCCAGGCGATGGCCGACCCGGAAGTGGTGGCGATCAAGCAGACGCTTTACCGCACCTCCAACGACAGCCCGATCGTGCGTGCGCTGGTCGACGCGGCCGAGGCCGGCAAGTCGGTCACCGCGCTGGTCGAGCTCAAGGCGCGCTTCGACGAAGAAGCCAACATCCGCTGGGCGCGCGACCTGGAGCGTGCCGGCGTGCAGGTCGTGTTCGGCTTTCTCGAACTGAAGACCCATTCGAAAATGTCGCTGGTGGTGCGGCGCGAGGACGGCAAGCTGCGCAACTACGTGCACCTCGGCACCGGCAACTACCATCCGGTAACGGCGCGCATCTACACCGACCTGTCCTTCTTCACCACCGATCCGACGATCGCCCGCGATGTCGCCCAGCTCTTCAATTTCATCACCGGCTATGCCGAGCCGACGGACGAAATGCGGTTGGCGATCTCGCCGTTCACGCTGAGAAGCCGCATCCTGAAGCACATTGCCGACGAGATTGCCTACGCGGTCCAGGGGAAACCGGCGCGCATCTGGATGAAGATGAACGCACTCGTCGATCCGATCATTATCGACGCGCTCTACGATGCCAGCCGCGCCGGCGTCGAGGTCGACCTGGTCGTGCGCGGCATCTGCTGCCTGAGGCCGCAGGTTCCGGGCCTGTCGGAAAACATCCGCGTAAAATCGATCGTCGGCCGTTTTCTCGAGCACAGCCGCATCTATTGCTTCGGCAACGGTCATGGCCTGCCGTCGGACGAGGCGATCGTCTACATCTCCTCGGCCGATCTGATGCCGCGCAATCTCGACCGCCGCGTCGAAACCATGGTGCCGATCACCAATCCAACTGTGCATGAACAGATCCTTGGCCAGATCATGCTGGGCAACATCATGGACAATCAGCAAAGTTTCGACGTATTGGCTGATGGAACCTCCCGGCGCGTCGTGCTGGAGGAGGGCGAGGAACCGTTCAACGCGCAGGAATATTTCATGACCAATCCGAGCCTGTCGGGACGGGGTGACGCGCTGAAGTCGCATGCGCCCAAGCGCATCGCGCAGTTCAAGCGCCGCAAGAAGAACGCAGCAGCGTCCGGCTGATGCTGTCTGATTCCCAGGGCCGGCTGCAGGACCGCCGACCGCTGTCCATCATCGACATCGGATCGAACTCGATCCGTCTCGTCGTCTATGAGGGGCTGGCGCGTTCGCCGACCATGCTGTTCAACGAAAAGATGCTGGCTGGTCTGGGCCGGGGCATCGTTTCGACCGGCAAGCTCGACCCCGAGGCGGTGACGCGCTCGATGGAGGAGTTCCGTCGCTTTCGTGCGCTTTCCGACCAGGCCGGCGCCGAGCATATGTATGTGCTGGCCACCGCCGCGGCCCGCGAGGCGGTTAACGGCCCCGATTTCATCCACCGCGCCGAGGATGTGCTGAAGACCGAAATCCGTGTCATCAGCGGCCGTCAGGAAGCCTATTATTCCGCGCTCGGCGTCATTTCCGGCTTCCATCCGGCCAATGGCATCGCCGGCGATCTGGGCGGCGGCAGCCTCGAGCTGGTCGACGTCAGCGGCGAAGCGATCGGTGACGGCATCACGCTGCCGCTGGGCGGTCTGCGCCTGCAGGACATGGCGAAGAACTCGCTGGCTCAGGCGGCGAAGATCGCGCGTGACGAACTGGCGAAGGCCAAGCTGTTGAAAGGCGGGCAGGGCAGGCCCTTCTACGCCGTCGGTGGCACCTGGCGAAATCTCGCCCGGCTGCACATGGAAATGACCAACTATCCGCTTGGCGTCATGCACCATTACGAGATATCGGCCGAAAGCGCGGCGAATTTCCTCAAGCAGGTGGCCAAGGCCGAGATCGAGAAGGTCAAGGGCATCGAAGGCGTTTCCAAGAACCGCCGTTCGCTGCTGCCTTATGGCGCCGTCGTGCTGCAGGAGATCATGGCGGCGATGCAGCCGTCGAAGATCATCGTTTCGGCTCTGGGTGTACGCGAAGGCTTTCTCTATTCGCTGCTCGACGAGGCGGAGCAGAAGGCCGATCCGCTGATTTCGGCCTCGGAGGAACTCGCCCGCCTGCGCTCACGCTCCGTCGCCCATGCGCATGAGCTCGTCGACTGGACCGCCAAAACCTTTGCCGCCTTCGGCATCGACGAGACCGAGGACGAGGCGCGCTACCGCCACGCGGCCGCGTTGCTGGCCGACATCGGTTGGCGCGCGCATCCCGAATATCGCGGCAAGCAATCGCTCAACATCATTGCGCATGCGTCCTTCTTCGGCGTCGACCATCCCGGCCGTGCCTTCCTGGCAATGGCCAACGCCTATCGTCACGACGGCATCTTCAACGAAGCCATCGCCCCCGAGATCAAGGCGCTGGCGTCGCCGCGTTATCTGGAGCGGGCGCGCGTGCTCGCCGCGATGATGCGCGTCGTCTACCTGCTGACGGCGTCGATGCCCGGCATCATGCCCAGGCTGAAATGGGAACAGCGCGCCAACGGCGTGCTGGCGCTGGTCCTGCCGGCATCGCTGGCCGATCTCTACGGCGAGCGGCCGGCCGGGCGCCTGGCGCAACTGGCAAGGATAACCAACCGCCGGCTGGTGCTGGCCGTCGAGGGTGGGCCCAGTGGGTCGGTGAAATAGAGTCGGAGCAGAGCGGATTAGAACCTGCTCGGTCGAGTTTCTTCACACCCCTCTCTGTCCTGCCGGACATCTCCCCCGCAAGGGGGGAGATTGGCTGCTTCGTCGTCGGTGCTTTTTTCTTGCAACATTGAAGATTGGCGAAAGCCTGGATGACATCCGATCTCCCTCCTTGCGGGGGAGATGTCCGGCAGGACAGAGGGGGGTGCTGTCCCGTCGACGTTTCCAACCCAGTCCGTCAGGCCAAACCGCGCCCGTCGACCGACCAGGCTCCCGCGCCAGCCATCGCCAGCGCAACGAACCCGCCTGCTATCGCAATGTCCTTCATCAGCATCTGCTGGTGCAGGAAGGCGAGCATCGCGTCGCCGCCGCCCTGGCCATAGTGGCCGATGAAACCGGCGGCAATGCAGAAGGCGGCGAGCAGCAGCGCCGCGATCCGGGTCTGGAAACCGACCAGGATGAGCAGCCCGGCGATCAGTTCGAACAGTCCCGTGCCCCAGGCGGCAAGTGCCGGCAGCGGCAGGCCGAGGCTGGCGAAATAGCCTGTCGTGCCCGCAATGTCGCTCAATGCCTGGAAACCGGAAGGCACGAACAGGGCGGCGAGCAGCAACCGGGAGAGCAGGAGCAGCGCGTCGCGGGGCATGTTCACCTCCGTTGTTGGCCGCCGGCCGGCCTCGTTCCGATAGCCTCGATCCTATCAGAAAACTCCGGCCGACAGATCGGCGGGCATGTACCAACAACGAAAAAGCGGCGCGAAAATTCCGCGCCGCTCTTTCGTTCGGCTATTGCCAGTTTTTGGCTCAGCCGCGCTTGGCGTCAATCGAATAGGCACCAGCGCCCGAGGAAGCCAGCACGAGGAAGCCGCCAGCGATGGCGAGGTTCTTGAGAAACTGGATCATCTGCATCTGGTCAGCCCAACCGGTGTGGGCGACCAAGCCGGTAGCGACCGTGAAGATCGCCAGCACCCAGGCGACAATCCGGGTCTTGAAGCCGACGAGGATGGCGAGGCCGCCGAGAAGCTCGATCAGGCCGACGACAATGGCCGTTACGGTCGGCAAGGGCAGGCCGAGGCTGCCGAAATAGCCGGCCGTGCCGGTGATGGCGGTCAGCTTGCCAAAGCCTGAAAGCAGGAAGATGACGGCAAGCAGGACGCGGCCGAGGAGAATGGTGGTCGAGGCATTGGATGCGCCGGAACCGGCGACTGAAGTGTTGATGGACATGGTGGCTCTCCGGGATGGGTTGATACCGGGGAGATAGAGCAAGCCGACTGTTCACCAAAGCCACCAGACTGGCGACACATTGTTCACAGTACTTACGTTTCCGTGATCGGGCGGCCCGCGCAAAATTTGCTTCGGGTCAGGTTGCGACGGGAGTAAATTCTCCCGCGCGGAATACTGGGCTTTTGGCTGACGCAATTCCGGACGGAAAACCACAAGACATTTTTCCCGGAATTGCCTACCCCGGATGCGTCATGTCCTCCGGCCGCACCAGCCGGTCGTAATCGGCTTCGCTGACCAGCCCGGTGGCAAGCGCTTCCTCGCGCAGCGTGGTGCCCTTCTTGTGCGCGGTCTTGGCGATCTTGGCGGCATTGTCGTATCCGATGGTCGGCGCCAGTGCCGTCACCAGCATCAGCGAGCGGTCGAGTGCCGCCTTGATGTTGTCTTCGCGCGCCTCGATGCCGACGACGCAATTGTCGGTGAAGGAGACCGAGGCGTCGGAGAGTAGTTGCACCGACTGAAGGAAATTGTAGGCCATCAGCGGGTTGTAGACGTTGAGTTCGAAATGGCCCTGGCTGCCGGCGAAGGTGAGTGCTGCATTGTTGCCGAACACCTGCACGCAGACCTGCGTCAGCGCCTCGCACTGGGTCGGATTGACCTTGCCCGGCATGATCGACGAGCCCGGTTCGTTTTCCGGCAACGACAGTTCGCCGAGGCCCGAACGCGGGCCGGAACCGAGGAAACGGATGTCGTTGGCGATCTTGAACAGCGCTGCGGCCGCCGCGTTGATGGCACCATGCGAGAACACCATGGAATCATGGGCCGCCAGCGCCTCGAACTTGTTCGGCGCGGTGACGAAGGCAATGCCGGTGATGGTGGCGATGCGATCCGCCACCCTTTCGGCGAAGCCGACCGGCGCGTTGAGGCCGGTGCCGACGGCGGTGCCGCCCTGCGCCAGTTCCTGCAGGCCGGGCAGCGTCAGCTCGATGCGCTTGATCGACGAGGCGACCTGCGCGGCATAGCCCGAAAATTCCTGGCCAAGCGTGAGGGGGGTGGCATCCTGCGTGTGCGTGCGGCCGATCTTGATGATGTGATTGAACTCTCTGCTCTTGGCGGCGAGCGCCTTGTGCAGGTGCTTCAGCGCCGGCAACAGCTCGTGCACGATGCGTTCGGCGCAGGCGATGTGCATGGCCGTCGGATAGGTGTCGTTCGACGACTGGCTCATATTGACGTGGTCGTTGGGATGCACCGGCTTCTTGGAGCCCATGACGCCGCCCAGCATCTCGATCGCCCGGTTGGAGATCACCTCATTGGCGTTCATGTTGGACTGCGTGCCCGAGCCGGTCTGCCAGACCACGAGCGGGAAATGGTCGTCGAGCTTGCCGTCGATGACCTCTTGTGCCGCCTCGACAATCGTCTTGCCGATCGCCGGGTCGAGCCGCTGAAGGTCCATATTGGCTTCGGCCGCGGCCCGCTTGACGATGCCCAGCGCGCGCACGATCGATGCCGGCTGCTTTTCCCAGCCGATCTTGAAATTGCCGAGCGAACGCTGCGCCTGCGCGCCCCAATAGCGGTCGGCGGCGACTTCGATCGGGCCGAACGTGTCGGTTTCGGTTCTGGTCTTTGCAGCGGTCACGGGTCTCTCCTTGTCGAAGTCGGCAACGGCGTATCGCGTTGCACAAACGGCTTCAAGCGGAGATTGCGGGCGGCGAGGATGCAAATCGGTTGAAGGTGCGGCGCTTCTCGCCTTCTCCCCTTGTGGGAGAAGGTGGATCGGCGCGCAGCGCCGAGACGGTTGAGGGGTGGGTGACGGAGTGCCGTCGGCGCCAAGCTGGAACACCCTCATCCGACCTCTTCGCGGCCACCTTCTCCCACAAGTGGAGAAGGGAAAGAATGCGCGGTTTCGGCCTCTCACCCTAGCGGCGGACCGACAATGTCGATGCCGTTTTCTGCGCAGAGCTGCACCAGTGCCGCGATGATTTCCGGTGTTGGTTGCATCTGCGGCGGCACCTCCGGCTGTTCGGCGGGACGGCTCGCCTGACGCAGCATCGTCTCGAAATCCGAACCGCGCGTGATGGTGAGCGTACGCGCGCCTTCGCGCGATTCGACCCGGTAGGTGTGCGGCAGGCCTTTCGGCGCAATGACGGTTTCGCCGGCTTCAGCAATGCGTTCGTGGCCGTCGATCTGAAAGCGCAGTCTCCCGTCCAGGATGTGAAACACTTCGTCCTCCCTGCGATGCACATGCAGGGGCGGGGAGTCGCCATAGGGCATGCGATGCTCGACGACGCAGGTGCCGTCCTCTCCTGCCGCCGACGAGACGTGGATCGCGACAAGCGTGTTGTTGAACCAGAAGAGTTCCTTGCCTGTGATCGTGCCGGGGGTCATTGTCATGGCCGTCTGATCCTCCTGTTGCCTGTGCCTGCTGGGCCGATGACGATCTAGCCAGGGATATGCCGACAACGGAAATCGAATGATCGTATGGGGCGAATTGATGCGATGAATTTGAACGCGCTCGACCTCAATCTCATCAGGGTGTTCGACGCCCTTCTGCGGGAGAGAAGCGTTACGCGTGCCGGCGAGCAGATCGGCCTCAGCCAGCCTGCCGTCAGCGCTGCGCTCAATCGCTTGCGGCATCTCCTCAACGACCAGCTGTTCGTGCGACGGGGCAATGACATGATGCCGACGCCACGCGCCGAGAGCATGGCCGAGCCGTTACGCGTGGCGCTTCGTGAAATCGAACGCGTCTTCCACTCGGCCAAGGCGTTCGATCCGGTGGAACTGGAGCGAACCTTCACGTTCATGGGTGCGGATTTCTTTTCCATGATGCTGATGCCAACTTTAGCGGCGCGCATCGCGGGTGCCGCGCCGCGCGCGTCGCTAAGGTTTCTCGACAGCGCGCGCGGCGACGTCTCGCGGCTGCTCCAGGACGATGAAATCGACGTAGCGCTCGAGCGTCCGCTGGAGGTCTCCGACTGGGTCTCAAGCACGCCTCTGTTCCATTCACCATTCGCCATCATCGCCGCGAGCGACAACGCTGCGATCAGGCAGGCGGGGATCATGGAAGGCGAGCTTCTACCGATCGACCTCTTCTGCGAACTGCCCCATATTCTTCGTTCTATCGATGGCTCGATGTCGGGGTCCACCGACGAGGCGCTCCGCAAGATCGGACGAACGCGCCGTGTAAGCCTGACCCTGCCGCACTTTCAGGCTGTCGCATTGGCCGTGGCAACCGGAAACCACCTCTCGGCGGTTCCCAGGCAGTTCGCGGTTTGGGCGGCCAAGACCATGCCGCTCGTCATCTTCGAACCGCCACTTCCCATTGCTGTTCCTGAAATCAGGATGTACTGGCACGCGCGCCACGACGACGAGCCACCCCATCGCTGGGTTCGCGATCAGATCCTGGAGGCGGTAGGCGCACTCGGATTTGTGGAAAGCGGCGCCGCCGAAAATGCCGACGCCTGGCGTGGCGCCCGGACGGATCACCCCGCCGTATAGCCGCCGTCCACGGAAAAAATGCCACCGCTGGTCCAGGCGGCCTCTTCGCTGGCCAGATAGACCGCGATGCCGGCGAGGTCGTCGGGGCGGCCGATTCTGCCGAGCGGATAGCTGCGCTCGACATAGGCCCTCAGCTCCGCCTTTGCCTCGGCCGGCAAATTGTCGACGGTCTTGCGCCGCATGGCGGTGTCGACCGTGCCCGGCGCGATGGCGTTGACGCGGATGCCGCGCGGGCCGAGTTCGAAGGCCAGCGATTTGGTCAGCGAGTTCAACGCGCCCTTCGACAGCGAATAGAGGCTCGACGGCCGCTTCGGGATCATCTTGTTGGCGAAATAGGACGAGATGTTGATCACCGATGCGCCGGCCGCCAGATGCGGCAGCAGGCCCTGTGTGAGGAAGAACACAGCAGTGACATTCAGCGCGAAGGATTGCTGGAACTGCGCCTCGCTGACGGTTTCGAACGGCACCAGGAAAGCCACTCCGGCATTGTTGACGAGAATATCGAGAGGCCGGCCGGAATTTTTCACCTGCTCGACGACGGCTGCGATGCCGGCCGATGTGGCAAGATCGGCCGACAGCGTCTCGATATTGCCGCCGAGCTGCTTGCGGGCGGCGTCGAGCTTCTTGGTGTCGCGGCCGACGATCAGCACGTCCGCGCCCTCGCGCAAAAAGGCTTCTGCGATCGCCAGGCCGATACCGTCCGACCCACCAGTGACCAGCGCGCGCTTGTTGTGAAGTCTCATTCGACGCTCCAAGGCTGCTCTGGCCGCCGCGAGAGCACCGCATATCAGCGGGCGAGGTCAAGCGGCCAGCCTATCCGGTAGTGGGTCAGTTTGAAATCTGTCTCGCCTGAACGTGGCTCAGCAGTGAGACGACATATCGTTCCATATCAAGCCTGCGAGCGGTTCCAAGTACACTTGCCCAGGTATCCTGCGGACCGGCGCCAGAGGCGATCATGGCCGGTGCGTTGTGAAATGAATCCGCGAGCATACGAGCTCTGGATAGATCATCGGTCGCGCGAATTTCGACGAGGACGATGCAAAGAACCCTCAGGATATTTTCATTCGTGATGGGTTGAGGATCAATCAGTTGAGACACCTTTCTTTCGGTACGCCCCCGAGCCGCTGGCTTTTCGGCTTCCTTCGCCTCGATCAGCGCAACGATATCGCTAATCTCCCAAAGCTTGCCAGTCACGCCGGCGGCCATCGCGGGCGTCATGCGCATGAAGCATGAATGCGGACAAAGTTGTAATACATGAAGTGCAGGGCAACGGCGTTGGCGTGAGCTTCCACTGCCGTTGGTCAGGCGCGTGAAGCGGTGCATATGCATCCGCATAGTCCGGTTTTGGCGTTCGGCAAATGACGTGCTGACGTGCTTGATGTCTGGATTACCTTCGATCCACTCTTTCCGCGCACCAGTGCATTCGGCGGGGCTATGCACTCGATTGTCATACGCCGTCCCATACTTTTCTGTAAGCATATAGGAGTTCACGGCGGGTCACGACAACGGCATTCGCGGCATCAAATTTCAAACTGACCCACTACCGCCTATCCCACGGTATGAACTTCGGTGACGGGCTCCCGCATGGCCAGCCGGCCCGCGACATAGTTCTTGACCTGACGGACCGCCTGTTCCCGCGAGACGCTGCCTGGCTGCAGGCCGAGCCGCAGCCAAAGCCCGTCGATCAGCGCGGTGACGCCAAGCGCGATGTCGTCGGCATCTCCAGGCGAGGCGAGGCCGTGCAGGCCCGACAACAGGTTCGAGCGCATGCGCGCATGGATCACCCGCTGGATACGGGCCATCTTCTCGTCGCGCGGCACCTCGGCGCAGAGCGAAAGCCAGGCATGACAAAGAGGCGGCTGGAACAGATGCTCCTCGAAATTGCCCTCGATCACGGCATCCATGCGCTCCATCGGCGTCTGCGCCCGGCGAAGCCGCGCGATCACCGCCTGGCACAGGACGGCGTTTGCCTCGCGCATCGCGTGCTCGAACAATTCCTGCTTGTTGCGGAAATAGTGCAGCACGATGCCCTTGGAGGCACCGGCCTGCGCCGCCACCTTTTCCAGGGTCGCACCGGCAATGCCTTCGCGCTCCAGCACCGCGAAGGCCGCCTGCCGCAGCTCCTTGCGGCGGATCTCACTGAGACGCTTGAGTTTCACGGGATCGGTCCATGCATCGCGAATCCACGTTGACATTTCCGTCCGCTCAGATCAAGAATTGACCCATGGGACAATAAAAAGACCAATTGGTCAATTTGACGACAATGAGGAGAACCGAAATGTTGCGCATCCTTGCAAACGGCGTCTGTTTGGCCGCCCTCATGTTGGCCTCTCATGCGGCTCAGGCGGCCGAGGGCCAAGAGTGCAGGACGATCCGCATGGCCGAACCCGGCTGGAACGACCTTGCCTTCACCACCGGGGTCGCCAACGTCCTGTTGGAGGCGCTCGGCTATCAGCCGCAAAGCCAGGTGCTCGGCATCAACGTCATCTACGAGGGCATGAAAAACAGGGACCTCGACCTGTTCCTGGGCTACTGGGATCCGGCCATGGTCACCTATTACGAGCCCTACAAGAAGGACGGCTCTGTCGAGAATGTGCGCGTCAATCTCGTAGGTGCCAAATACACCTTCGCCGTCCCGACTTACGCTTGGGATGCCGGCGTCAAGGACATTTCCGACCTGCACAAATTCGCCGACAAGTTCGGCAAGAAAATGTACGGCATCGAGCCCGGCTCCAACCAGTTGATGATGGACGCCATCGCCGATCCCGCCTTTGGCCTGGACGGCTGGCAGGTGGTCGAGTCCAGCGAGGCCGGCATGCTGTCGGAGGTCGGCTACGAGATCAAGGAAAAGCAGTTCATCGTCTTTCAGGGCTGGGCGCCGCATCCGATGAACACGATGTACGACTTCAAATATCTGACCGGCGGCGACAAGTTCTTCGGCCCGAATTTCGGTGCCGCGACGGTAACGACGCAGGTGCGCAAGGGCTATCTTGAGCAGTGCCCGAACGTCGCGCAATTCCTCAGGAATCTCGTCTTCGACATCGATTTCGAGAATGTCGGCATGGGCTATCTGATCAATGACGGCATGAAGCCGGAGGACGGTGCGCTGAAGCCAATCATGGCGAACAAAAGCCGCCTCGACGCCTGGCTCGCCGGCGTCACCACTTTTGACGGCAAGCCGGGCCTCGCCGCGGTCAAGGAAAAGCTCGGCCTGTGAGAGCGGCCGCGCTCGATGGCTTGCCGAAGCAGGATGTGATGGCGGAGCAGGGCGCCTGGGCCAGCCGCAAGCAATTCGTCACTGTCGGCGATCTCGACATCGCCTATGTCGAGATATCGGGCGCCGAGCCGGCACTTCTGTTGGTGCACGGCTTCACCGACACCAGCCGCAGTTTTTCGCTTCTGGCGCCATATCTGGCCGGCCGCCGTCTGATCATGCCGGATCTGCGCGGCCACGGCGCCTCGCAGGCTGGCAAGAACTGCGGCATCGCCGATCTTGCCGAGGATATCGCCGGGCTGATCCAGAGTTTACAACTCGACCGACCGGTCGTCGTCGGCCATTCGCTGGGCGCCATGGTGGCTGTCGCTTTGGCTGCGGGGCACAAGGAGTTGATCGGCGGGCTGGTGGTCCTGGCCGGCACGTTGAAGCCCGATTTCGCGCCGGGTCATCCGCTGGTGGTGAGCGTCGAGGCCCTGCGAGATCCGATATCGCCGACCGATCCGTTCTATGCCTGGTGGCATGCCTGTCGTCCCGACGTGCCCGCAGCCTTTCTCACCGGCTTGGCGCAAGAGGCCTCGGCGATGCCGATCCCGCGCTGGCGCGCGATTCTCGAGGAAATCCGCCGCGCCGACCTGACCGATGCTGCGCGGGCCGTGCAGGCCCGGACGCTGATCATCGCCGGCGCCTGCGACCCGCTGTTCGGCGCGGCGCACCAGCAGGCGTTGCGGTCCGCTCTTCCTGAAGCTCTCCTCGTCCGCGCCGAGGCCTGTGGCCACAACCCGCATTGGGAAGATCCGGCCCTGGTCGCGAAGGCCATAGTCAAGGCATTTGAAGTCTAACGCCCGACCAACGATTGCGATGTGGGCGACAGCCGCAATGTCTCCGTTGGTTTGGTCAGACCAGCTTGCGCGGCCTGCCAAAAGGCCTGCCATGTCGGCGAGGCGGCGAGAGCGGCTTTGTGGCGGGCATGCGCCTCTGCGTTGTCGAAGCCGGTGACGGACATGAAGACGTTTTCATCAGCCCGCACCGGCAGGCGCGGAAAACTGTTTTCGGCATGCTCCGTAACGAAAGCGGCGAGCAGGCGTGCGTCGGCCGTCATCAGGCACGCCGTCTCAGTCTCGAAGCGAGTGGCGAAATCAGCCTCTGTGCCGGGCTGCAAATGATGAATCGCGATGACAACGATGCCGGTCAGCGGTTTGTTTTGAATGGGTTTTTCGTCATCGGCCAGGCTTGGCCGCTGCGCGCCCGCGAGGTCGAAGCCTGCGCCCGGCCACGCCGGCTTGAGCAGCAGCACATCGTCGGAATCGATCATCGTCGCATTGGCCGCATCACTGTGCGCCGCCCAGACCGGCCCGCCATAAAAAGCGGCGAGAGCATTTTTCCGCGCATCCATGCCGTCGAAGCCGCGCATCCAGACGAACATGTCAGGCCGATCGAGGTCCCGGAACTGGCCGATGACGTTCATGCCGGCGTCCTCCTGGCCCTCGATCAGCCTGCCGTCGAAGATGCCGATGAGCGTGTCGCGCCGGCCGGGCTTCAGCGTGTATTGCCGCAACTCGACGACAGGCGAGGCGAGCGCCGTGGGTTTCGGCGCGACGTTCTGGGGCAGGTTCATCCGACATTCTCCAAAACAGGGTGATCGTCCTGTTTTGTAAAACAGACCGGTTGTCCTGTTTTGTCAACATGCTAAAGTTCGGCAATGTCAGCAGAGATGACCGTCCAGCCAAAACCGCGCCCGGGAAAACGCATCAACGACCCTGAAGGCATGCGCAAGAAAGTGCTCGATGTCGCCGAGGACGCGTTCCAGGCGCGCGGCTATCACGCCTCCAGCATCGGCGATCTGATGGCGGCGGCTGATGTCAGCGGCGGAGCGCTGCATCACCATTTCCCGACCAAGAAGGCGCTGGCGCTGGCTGTGATCGACGAGCGTGTGGCGGCAGCGGTCGAAGAGACATGGATCGCGCCGGTGCTGGCGGCGGCGTCAGTGCGCGAGGGCGTGCGCTCGGTGTTCGAGGCCGTGGCGGCGGAACTGGAGCAGCAGGGGTTCGTGCGCGGCTGCCCGCTCAACAATCTGGCGCACGAACTGTCGCTTGCCGATCCCGATTTCCGCCTTGCCCTTGCCGGTATCTTTGGCGGGTGGCGGCAGGCGATTGCCGACAAGGTGCGTGCCGACCAGCAGGCGGGCAAGGACGAGGGCACGGACCCCGAACGCTTCGCCGCGCTGACGGTCGCCGCCTATTCCGGGGCGATGTCGATGGCCAAGACGGCGCAGGATGCCGGTGTGCTGCGGGATTGCCTGGCAGGGTTGGAGCGCAGCGCGCCGTCGCAGGGCGGCTTGGTTGCCAGGCGACGCAACAGGATACTGCCACGGCCGAGAATTATTTGATGTCGGCGGGACAGCACCCCCCTCTGGCCTGCCGGCCATCTCCCCCGCAAGGAGGGAGATCTGCAGCATCGGCGCTCGCTCGTACCTTCACCGGTGGAGATTGGCGAAAGCCGGTGTGACAGCCAATCTCCCCCCTTGCGGGGGAGATGTCCGGGAGGACAGAGGGGGGTGTGCAGGATCGCGACGCAGCCACTTCTCTCGACCTTGCGGCTTCGCTCTGGCTGACACGAGGGGGAAGCGAAGAAGCCTGGGCTCTTACCTACTCGGCCAGCGGCTTGATCGTCTCGTAGCCGTTGACGGATTCCGAACTGGTGCCTTCATCGTAGCGCCGCGCGAGCGCGGCTTGCAGATCGGGAGCATAGAGCGCGGTGAATGAATCCAGCGTCTCGCCGGCACCGTTCTTGAAGGTCTCCTTGACCGCCAGGACATTGTATTTGCAATCGCCCAGACGGAATGTTTCCTTGCCCTTGACGATCAGGCTCAGCGTCTTGGTGCCCTTCGGCGGCTGGTTCAGCGACAGCTCGACGAACTCTATCGTGGCCTTTGCCCCCGCCTTCAGCGGGAACAGCTTGCGCAGATCGGAAAACGGGATCATCGCCTGGCGGCCGGTGTCGCTGTCGCGAAACACCTCGATCAGGCCGGCGAACAGATATTGGGTCTGGGGCGATTGCGATTCGTAGGTGTTGGCAACCGACATCATCCCGCCGGCCACGGGCCGAAATTCGCTCTGGATGCCGGGTCTCGCCAGAACGAAACCCTTCCTGGCGGACTTGGCATCGACGCAACCGGCGGCATGCGCTTGCGCAAGCGAGACATGCCAGACCCGTGGCGTCATGTCGATGATGGCGCAGAGGCGCTGGACGACCGGCTGCTGTCCATGCTGAATCAGCAGATGATGAATCGCCGTTCGACTGGATCGCTTTCCCGACGCAACTTCCTGGTACAGGCTGCAGGATTTGCCGCGGCCGGCGCCTTGCCGCGGCCGGCCTTAGGCCAGACCGGGCAACGCGTCCAGTCGATCGACGCCACCTTCCTGTTCATCGCCGATGTCCATGCCTGCCGCATGGCGAGCGGCTTGAGCCCCAACTGCCTGCAAGAAGGCAAGACCGACGCCGCGCTGCTGCGCAACGTGGCGGTGCTGAATGCGCTTGGCGACAAGGACTGGCCGGCCGAGATCAATGGCGTCGCCACCGGCCTGCGTTCGGCCGGCAAGATAGGCGCGCCGCTCGGCCTTGTCGTCGGCGGCGACATCACCGACGATGGCGGCGGCCAGATCACCCAGCCGAGCGAGGGCACCCAACTGCTCCAGTTCAGCCAGCGCTACAGCCAAGGCGTCGGTCCGGATCGCGTGCACATGCCGGTTTATGTCGGGCTCGGCAACCATGATCTCGACCAGAACGGGCCGCCGCACCATGTCGACTGGTACCGGCGCGAACTGCGCGACTATGTCGAGGTCAACCATCGCGCCGGCGTGTTCTTCAAGCCGCCAGTGCCGGCCACCGACTATGATGTCGACACCGACTGCTACTCCTGGGACTGGGGCGGCCTGCATCTGATCCAGACGCATCGTTTCGCCGGCGATACCGGCCACGGTGCCGAGAGCAGCCTGCCATGGCTGAAGCAGGACCTGGCGACCTATGCGGCGGACGGCCGCCCGGTCGTCCTGTTCCAGCATTATGGCTGGGACACTTTCTCGGTGGAACGCTGGGATGCCGCCAGGAGCCACTTTGATGATGACGGCACCGGTGCGCCGCATTGGTGGAGCGAGGCCGACCGGCAGGCGCTGCTGGCGGCGCTCAAGGGCTACAATGTCGTCGGCATTTTCCATGGCCACCAGCACGAAACGCCGCTGATCTATCGCAGGGACGGGATCGACCTGTTCAAGCCGAAGGCTGCCTATATGGGCGGTTTCGCCCTGGCCAGGGTGACCAGCAACGGCATGGACGTGGTGCTGGGCGAGGCGATCGGCGATAATGGCGAGGTCGTGTTCACCAATGCTTTCAGCAAGGGCTGGAGCACCTGAAAAAGGCGGCCTTCGCGACCGCCTTTCCCTCGATAACAACGCGTTCCTCGATGCGGATCAGAGCGCCTTCCTGACCTTGTCCTTGACGTCGCCATAGGCCTTCTGCACCTTGCCGGCGATCCTGTCGGCCGTGCCTTCGGCCTGGGTCTGCCGGTTGCCGGTTGCCTTGCCGGCGGCTTCCTTGACCGAGCCCTTGACCTGCTTGGCCACGCCCGCGACCTGATCCTTGTTCACCATTTTTGCGCATCTCCCGGGATTTTGAATTCGAAGGAATTCATTGCGGTAGCTAACGAGCCGATGTCGGTTAGGTTCCAGGCGTCGCCCGATCGGCAGATCAGGTCGCGCGGCCGCCGCCTGGGGCAAGGTCGGTGGGCTAGGCTGTGAACACGCGTTGGCAATGGGATTTTGGAGGCCGTGCGTGCGGGGAGAAAAATGGCAGAATTTACGCTCTATATTGGCAACAAGTGTTTCTCCTCATGGTCGCTGCGGCCATGGGTGGCGATGAGGCATCTGGAGATCCCGTTCGAGGAAGGTTTCGTACGGCTGCGCACGCCTGAAACTTTTGCCAATCTGGCAAAAGTGTCGCCGACCGGTCAGGTGCCGGTGCTGAATCACAACGGCAAGATCGTCTGGGAAACCCTTGCCATCCTTGAATATCTCGCCGACCTGTTTCCCGAGAAAAAGCTCTGGCCCGCCGATATCGACGCCCGTGCGCTGGCGCGTTCGGCCGCGACCGAGATGCATTCCGGCTTTCGCGAGGTTCGCTATGGCTGGCCGATGAATTTGCGTCGGCCGAAGGGCCACAAGCCGCTTGACGCCGAGGGCGAGGCGCAACGCGCCCGCATCGAGGCGCTGTGGCGCGAGTGCCGGGAAAAATACGGCAAGGGCGGCCCGTTCCTGTTCGGCCACTTCACCGTGGCTGATGCCATGTATGCGCCTGTCGTCACCCGTTTCGATACCTATGGCGGCACGCTGGCGCAGGATACGCGCGCCTATGTCGATGCCGTGCTGGCAACGCCGGCGATGCGCCACTGGTATGCCGAGGCGGCCAGGGAGACGTGGCCGGAACCCGGCCCGGACGAATAGGATCCAAACGAAAACGCCCCTCGCACCTTTTATCGTGCGGGGGGCGTCTTTGCCATCAACTGTTATTCGATTGCTCTCATGAACTGCTGATGACACCGAATAAATGCGCGTCTGCGCAGATGGTTCCTAGATGCCGGAAAACTTTTTTCAAGTTGGCGCAAGCGCGCTGTTTGGGGTCCGATTTGCCGTCATGTCAGGTGTTTTGGCCAGGTGGTTTGGGAGAATTCCGCAGCTGTGGCTTTATGCAAATTTGACAGCGCCCCAAAAGAAGCCTATAAGCAAATCGTCGATATTTGTTTGACTGACTTTTGTTATCCGCGCTTTCGAGCGCGCCTTTGACGAACTTCCCACATCAAAAATCGGGACAAACGACGTTGTGCATCCGCATGGCGTCGAACGAATATTTGCCATGGAAAGGGTTCGTCATGAGCACCGGCACAGTTAAATGGTTCAACGCCACCAAAGGTTTTGGTTTTATTCAGCCTGACGACGGCTCGGCCGACGTTTTTGTCCACATCTCGGCCGTAGAGCGCGCCGGCATGCGCGACATCGTCGAGGGCCAGAAGCTCGGCTACGAGATGGTCCGCGACAACAAGTCGGGCAAGATGTCCGCCGACCAGTTGAAGGCGGCCTGAAAAACGAATTCAGCTCTCCCGGTGACCACGGATGTACTGGCACCGGTGAGTGGCGAATTCGGGCGCATGGCCGCGGAGACCTGAGTTTCCACGGCATATCATGTGCATAAGCAGGGCGTTCCCGTGCACCCCCGGTGCATCCTTTTGGATGTCGTCTGGTTGCGCGACGCTCTCATGGAAGGTCAGGCGGTGCCTGGCCTTTTTCATTTTGCGCGCCTTACCGCCGAAAGTGCGCTGCGCGCCGGCCTGGACGTGCTAAGGGACGCTCCAGCAATTTGAATTCGCCGCGCGTATTGCTTTGTGCGTGATCCTGACCGAAGACCCGGTCTCGCTCCATCGGCACAGGCTCCTGACAGGAGAAAGATTTGACCACCAGTTCAAAGACAACCGTCGATCAGGCCGTGTCCCTGTTCAGCAAGACGCAAACCCAGTCGATGTCGCTCAACCGCATCAATTCCGAGCGCGACGCCGTCAGCGAGGCACGCGAAGCCAAGACCGCGCGTCTGCGCGAATTGCGCCTGGAAAAGGAGGCCGACGAGATGGCCGCCGCCGCCGCGCTAGCCGCTTTGCCGAAGCGGGCCGGAAGACGCTGATGGCCACCAAACGCGTACCGCCAACACCGATCGCCGCCGACGCAACCATTGCCGACATGGTCGAAGGCCTCGACAAGCCGGTCGAATTCGTCCGGCGTGTGCTGGAAAAGCTCGAACGCTGCAAGCGTGCCCACGGTGATGCCCAGGTGCGCGTCGGCGTGCGCGGCCGCGCCGAATGCCCGAACTACCTGATCGAATATGTCCGTGAAGACGCCAAGACCCATGAGCGGGTGACTTATCAGGACGCCGCCTACAGCGGCAGCACGCATCGCGAGCTGGCGGCCCATCACATCGAGGCGGTGAAAAACTGGTCGCCCGAGGAAATGAACATCACGGCCGTTTCGGCGCTGATCGGCCGCCTGCGCAATCCGCGTGCCCCATCATCGCGCTTCGCCGACGAGGACTGACATGGCCATAAAATTCTCCTCCAAGGATCAGCCGGCAGCCTCGGGTGCCGCGGCAAAACCGGCCAAGCCGGCTGTCGCGCCGAAGGCCGGCGACGCCACCGATGCCGCGACCGATCTGTTCAAGTCGCCGGCGGATTCGCCGAAGGGCAAGACGGCTAAGAAGAAATAGCGCCTTGCCGCAAGACGCCGATCGCAACCCCGCCGCGCCAGGGCTGTCCGCCCTGGTGGCCGCCGCAAGCGTTTTGTCGTCGCAACAGGGCACCTTCGATTGCCAAAGCTGCGGTGCCTGCTGCTCCTATTCGGCCGAGTGGCCGCGCTTTTCCACCGAGGATGACGCACAGCTCGACCGTATCCCGGAAAAATATGTCGCATCAGACCTGTCGGGCATGCGCTGCGAGGGCGTGCGCTGCTCGGCGCTGTCCGGCGAGATCGGCAAGTCGACCGCTTGCGGCATCTATGACGTCCGGCCGGACGTCTGTCGCGCCTGCATGCCCGGCGACGAGGAGTGTCTGATGGCACGCCGGGCGCTCGGATTGCCGGTGTAACGGCCAATCTCCAATCGCCTCCGCTTGTGCGCCGACCCGCAGCCCGATACCTTCCTGGCCGGGTCGGGTGCCGGAGGAACCATCGTGAGCATCGAATTTCTGTTGACGTCGCTGATTGTCGTGGCTTCGCCCGGCACCGGCGTTCTCTACACGCTGAGCGCCGGCCTTTCGCGCGGCGCGCGGGCGAGCGTCATTGCCGCCTTCGGCTGCACGCTCGGCATCATCCCACACATGGCCGCCGCCATCACCGGCCTTGCGGCGCTGCTGCACACCAGCGCTCTCGCTTTCGAGACGCTGAAATATCTCGGCGTCGCCTACCTCCTCTACATGGCCTGGAACACGCTGAAGGAGAAGGGTGGCCTCAGCGTCGAGCAGGATGTGACGCCGCGCTCGGCCGGCAAGGTGATTGCCACCGGCATCCTCGCCAACGTGCTCAATCCGAAACTGTCGATCTTCTTCTTCGCCTTCCTGCCGCAATTCGTCAGCACCACCGAGCCCAATGCGCTGTCGAAGATGCTGGAACTGAGTTCCGTCTTCATGCTTTTGACCTTCGTGGTTTTCGTCGGCTACGGCATCTTCGCCGCCTCGATCCGCAGCCACGTCGTCTCGCGGCCAATGGTGTTGACCTGGATGCGCCGGACCTTCGCCGGCGCCTTCGTCATGCTCGGCGCGAAGCTGGCGCTGGCCGATCGGTAGCGCCACGGGGAGCGGTTCAGTCTCGCTGATCCGCTCCTCTTTGTTGCGCTATTCCGGGCGAAAAGCCGTTATGCGCTTTCGGGGAATTGCTCGGGCACGCTACCCCTTCACATAGCCCATCGCTTCGACGATCCGCCCGCCGGCCACGCGCATGAGGTTGACGCCGCGCAGCGAATTGCCGTCGGTCATGAAATAGCGCCAGCGGATCGTTGCCCGGTCGCCGGCAACGAAGGTTTCCTCGATATCGAAGCGCGTGCCGGCCTGGGTTGCTATCGCCGCCCAAAGCCCGACGCACGCCGCTTGACCGGCATAACGGGCGCCGTCCGGCGCTGGCACGGTGTTCTCGATCACGCAATCCTCAGCCACCAGCTCGGCGAGTGCCGAAGGATCATGGCGTTGGAATACGTCGTTGTAGCGCCGCATGATCTCGGCCGTCTGCTGGGACAGGTCGTACGCGGCTGCGTCCATGACAAGCTCCTGTGTCATCTTCTTTCTCCTGGCTTCATTGGCCTTTGGTGGCTTCGACGAGTGTTGCCTTGAGGGTGATCTGGGACACGCCGGCAAGGGCCCGCGAGACGAGGCAGCCCGCCTTGGCGGACTGTGCAAGGCGCTCGAATTCATCTTCGGCAAGTCCCGCGACCTCTGCCTCGGTTTCGAGTTCGATGCGGGTGATCGTCGGACCGGCAGCGGTTGCGCCAAGATGCACCTTGGCGACGGTGCTGATGCTTGTCGGAACATGATTGGCGTTGCCCAGTATGGCGCTCAGCGCCATCGAGAAGCAGCCTGCATGCGCTGCGGCGATCAGTTCCTCCGGATTGGTGCCCGGACCGTTCTCGAAACGCGACGGGAAGGAATAGGCGCCTTCGAAGACGCCGCTGCCGAGCCGCAACCGTCCCGAACCTTCCTTCAGCGTCCCCTGCCATTTGGCCGAGGCTTCACGAATTGTCATTGTCGTTCTCCCTTCGCATGGCATTCCTCAGGAATATATAGACTGATCTACATATTATGTAGACCGATTGTCATATTCTGCGCAAGGCCTATAATGATTCCTGCTGACAGAGGTTGACATGGCCAACGACACCCGCACCCGCATACTCGAGACGACTGGGCTGCTGCTCAGGCAGCGCGGCTATCACGGCACCTCGCTCAACGACATATTGAGCGCCAGCGGCGCACCGCGGGGCTCGCTCTATTTTCATTTTCCCGGCGGCAAGGACCAACTGGTCATCGAGGTGACGCGCGCTAGCGTTGCCGACGTGACGGAGAGGCTGGGCGAAGCGCTGGCTGCCGAAAAGGATCCGGCGGTGGCCGTCCATCATATCTACCAGTCGGTCGGGCGCATGCTGGAAGACAACCAGTTTTCACTCGGCTGTCCGGTCGCGCCTGTCGTGCTGGACTCGCCCACCGACGTGCCGGAACTGGCGGAGTTGTGCCGCTCGGCCTTCGAACAGTGGATAGGCCTGTTGCGGGACGCCTTCGTCAGGGCAGGGGTGCCCGAGCGCCGCGCGCATGCATTGGCACTGCTGGTCGAATCGTCGCTGGAAGGACTGATGGTGATCGCCCGCGCCACCCGCGACCGCGCCCCGGTACAGGCCGTGGCCGATGAGGTGGCGGCGCTGATCGAAGCCGCGGTGGTTGCCGGCGAGGTAAAGCAACGCGCGGATGCCGCCGTCTGAGAGGCCACAACGACCGCTGCGCAAAACAAAAAGGGCGGCATCTCTGCCGCCCTTTCCGTATCTGAAGGCTGATAGGGCTGGATTAGAAATCCATACCGCCCATACCGCCCATACCGCCGCCCATGCCGCCAGGCATGCCGCCGCCGCCAGCCGACTCCTTCTTCGGAGCCTCCGCGATCATGGCTTCGGTGGTGACCAGCAGGCCGGCGACCGAGGCCGCGTCCTGGAGAGCGGTGCGGACGACCTTGACCGGATCGACGATACCCATGGCGATCATGTCGCCATATTCGCCGGTCTGGGCGTTGTAGCCGAAGGTCAAGCCCTTGTTCTCAAGGATCTTGCCGGCAACGATCGATGCTTCCGCACCGGCGTTGGCCGCGATCTGGCGGGCCGGAGCCTGCAGCGCACGACGAACGATGTTGATGCCGGCGGCCTGGTCGGCGTTGACGCCGGTGGCCTTGATGTTGGCCGAAGCGCGCAGCAGGGCTACGCCACCACCAGCAACGATGCCTTCTTCGACGGCCGCGCGGGTCGCGTTGAGGGCGTCATCGACGCGGTCCTTCTTTTCCTTGACTTCGACTTCCGTCGCACCGCCGACGCGGATCACCGCAACGCCGCCGGCGAGCTTCGCCAGACGTTCCTGCAGCTTCTCCTTGTCGTAGTCCGAAGTGGTCTCTTCGATCTGCTGCTTGATCTGGGCGACGCGGCCCTGGATCTCGGCCTTCTTGCCGGCGCCGTCGACGATGGTGGTGTTCTCCTTGGAGATCGACACCTTCTTGGCGCGGCCGAGCATGTTGAGGCCGACGTTCTCGAGCTTGATGCCGAGGTCTTCCGAGATGACCTGGCCACCGGTGAGGATGGCGATGTCTTCCAGCATGGCCTTGCGGCGATCACCGAAGCCCGGCGCCTTGACGGCGGCGATCTTCAGGCCGCCACGCAGCTTGTTGACGACCAGCGTGGCCAGAGCCTCGCCTTCGACGTCTTCCGAGATGATGAGCAGCGGCTTCGAGGTCTGCACGACGGCTTCGAGAACCGGCAGCATGGCCTGGAGGTTGGACAGCTTCTTCTCGTGCAGGAGGATGTAGACGTCCTCGAGCTCGGCAACCATCTTGTCGGCGTTGGTGACGAAGTAGGGCGAGAGGTAGCCGCGGTCGAACTGCATGCCTTCGACGACTTCGAGTTCGGTCTCGGCGGTCTTGGCTTCTTCAACCGTGATGACGCCTTCGTTGCCGACCTTCTGCATCGCTTCCGCGATCATCTTGCCGACCGACTCGTCGCCATTGGCCGAGATCGTGCCGACCTGGGCGACTTCCTCGGAGGTCTTGATCTTCTTGGCAGCCTTGCCGAGCGCCGCGACGACTTCGACGACGGCCAGATCGATGCCGCGCTTCAGGTCCATCGGGTTCATGCCGGCGGCAACGGCCTTGTGGCCTTCCTGGACGATCGACTGTGCCAGAACGGTTGCGGTCGTGGTGCCGTCGCCGGCGATGTCGTTGGTCTTCGAAGCAACTTCGCGGACCATCTGCGCGCCCATGTTCTCGAACTTGTCTTCAAGCTCGATTTCCTTGGCGACGGTGACGCCGTCCTTGGTGATGCGCGGGGCGCCGAACGACTTGTCGATGACGACGTTGCGGCCCTTCGGGCCGAGCGTGACCTTCACCGCGTCGGCGAGGATGTTGACGCCGCGCAGCATGCGCTCGCGGGCATCACGGGAGAATTTTACGTCTTTGGCAGCCATTTTTAGCTCCTGGCAGGGGCTTTGATCGAGCCCGGGAATTCAGTTGACGGAAAGGCCTGATATCAGCCGATGATGCCCATGATGTCGGATTCCTTCATGATCAGAAGGTCTTCGCCATTGAGCTTGACTTCGGTGCCCGACCACTTGCCGAACAGGATGCGGTCGCCGGCCTTGACGTCCAGCGGGACCAGCTTGCCAGCTTCGTCACGAGCGCCGGAGCCGACAGCGATGATCTCGCCTTCCTGCGGCTTTTCCTTTGCCGTGTCGGGGATGATGATCCCGCCAGCGGTCTTGGATTCGGATTCGACCCGGCGAACGACCACGCGGTCATGAAGCGGGCGGAACTTCGACTTTGCCATTTTTTCTTCCTCGATGAGAACGGTGAGAAACAGTTCCTCCATCCGGCGGCGCCGGACATATGAGTTAGCACTCACCAATGGAGAGTGCTAACGTGGCGCTGAAATAGGCTGACGGCGCGCCGGAGTCAAGGCGCTCGGAGCGCCTCTTGGCGGCATGATGATGAACTTACCGGTGCCTGGCCGAACCGAGTACCAGAAGCGGGCACCGTTCGGCCAGCGGATAGCTGCCGCTCGGCACGACGCGCACCTCGCCGAACCAGTTGGCGGCCTCTTCGATCAGCGTGGCCAGGGTCGCGAAACTGTAGCTTATGTCCGAGCCGGCATAGACGTCGATCGTGTTGATCGAGGTCATGCTCCAACCCGTCCTTGCGGCAAGAGCTTCGCGGTCTGGGAACAGGCTGCCGAAGGTATCGCGGATCGTTCCCACCTTGATGGTGAAATCGCGGTCGTTCGTCGTGGACGCCATCGCGATCCGCCATTTGAGCGCGTGGAAATTCTCGACCCCGCCGGCCAGAACCAGAGCTTCGATGCCGCGCAGATCATCTGCCGTTTCCGGTCGTGCGAAGACGCGGATCGCTGCGCGCCTGCCAGGCTTCAGCACCCTGGCGACCTCGCCAAACAACGAACTGCGCGCCGCCTGGGAATCGACCGCCGACAGGCATCCGTCGCCGATGACGGCGTCGATGCTTGCGTGATCCACGGGCAGGTCAAGCCAGTTGCCGGCGATTGCCCTTCGCGAGCCGTCGTCGCCGGCCCATACGCCGGAAATCATGGCCGCCGACTGGTCGACCGCCAACATCGACTTGCCCAGAATTGCCAATTCCGGGGTCACCCCCAAGAGCAGGACATCGGCATTTCCGAGATCAAGTTCGCGATCGAATATAGCGACGGTTTCCGCTGTTGGCCGGAGCGGCGCTTCCAGAAGTTTCCAATGGCGGTGGTAATCGTCCCAATGATTTGTCATGCAATTTTATTAACCCCTGGACGCCTGGATTTAGATACCCGCCGGGGCTTAATAGAGGTCGTCGGACAAGCCAAGACATTTCAAGAATTTACAGACAGTCCAAGAGGTAGATAGTGGCGCGCATCGTTGTGATAACGCACGAGCATGACAGGTTCCTGGGCAGGCGCGACATCCTGCTGCGCAGGAGCAGCCCATACATGCTGTTCGACATTCTTGCGGAATTGAAAAGGCGCGGCCACTCGGTTCAGGTTCAGCAAGGCCTGTCGAAGCTGGTCAGCGGCGATATGGCGGTATTGCATGTCGATGCCACGGTGACGCCCACGGACTATGTCGACTACGCCCGGAGTTTTGCCTTCTGCCTCAACATCGGCGCCGACGACATATCCAAGCGGCGGATCAGCGGCGCATTGGTCGACAGAACCGATACCTGGCAAGGTCAGGTGATCGTCAAAAGCAATCTCAACAATCGGGGTATTCCGGAGACGCTCCTCAACCGGCGATCCGAGCGCGCCGGGAAACAGCAGCCGTTTCCGCGTTTGCCAACCTTGCATCCTTATGAGGTCCATGGATCTCTCGGCGACGTTCCAGATGGCGTCTTTGATTGCGACGATCTCGTCGTGGAAAAGTTCATTCCGGAGAGAGAACCCGACGGTTTTGCTGTTCGTTTCTGGGTGTTTTGCGGAGAGCGCGAGCGCTGCACCCGCTACGTCTCTCCGAACGGGCTGGTCAAGGCATCGGAGACGATCCGGCGCGAGCCCGTCCCGGTGCCCGACCAATTGCGTGAGCGTCGGCGTGAACTCGGCTTTGACTATGGAAAATTCGATTTCGTCATGCATGAGGGCAGGGCCGTCCTCCTCGACGCAAACAAGACTCCCGGCCGTCCGCAAAATCTCGTCAAGATGTTCGCGGCCGGCGCTTTCGATCTGACACACGGCTTCGAAGGCCTCATCCCTCGAGCGAAATAGGCCGCGGCTGAGATCGCCACGGCTACAAAAACAGCCGCAGCTGGGTGTGAATGATAGACCGGTAATCCTCGATGGTCTGGCGGCTTTCCGGTTCGCCCTCGGCGAGCGCCAGGCGCACCACGCCGCCGGCGAGCTGGAAGATCAGCAGAACCATGCGTTCGAACTGCTCGCGCCTCTCGGGCTCGAGCAAGGCGATGACGTGGTCGCAGAACATTTTGGCTTGGTACCGGGTTTCCGCGATGTCGAGGTTCTTGAGCGCCTTGTCGGCCTGGATGGCGTTCTGCAGATCCTGGATGGCCGGATCGCCGGCGACACGGTTGAGATAATCATCGAGCAGCCGGTCAGCGGCCACGATCACATCCTTCGCCTCGTGGATTTCGGCGATGATCGTCGTCAGCCGTGCCCGGCTGACCTCTGAAAACCGTTCATAGAGCATCGCCAGGATCGCCGATTTGTTGGGAAAATAGTGGTAGACGGTGGCGATCGGCCCGCCCGCCAGCATGCCGACCTCCTTCATGGTGACGGCGTCGATACCCTTTTCCCCGATCAGCCGCATGGTCGTCGACAGGATCGCGTCGATGCGCTCGCGGCTGCGTTCCTGCTTGGGCCTGCGCCTCGGCTCGGTCGCCATTCTTTTCAATTCGGTCATGCACCGATCTTTCGCACGATTTTCAAATTCCGGTTGACAAGAAATATGATCAAGTATCAGTTTCTGAAATACTGACAGGTTGTCAGCTTTTTTGCCGCACGGCAAGGACGTTGGGAGGCGCCTTTGGCTTCGACAGACACCGGCCATGCAGGCAGTGGCGACTGGCTGGTCGGTAATCCGACCGGCTGGCAGCTTGCCTCGGCCCTGTGGATCGGTTCGGTCGGCCTGCTCATCCTCGGCCTGCAGCCGGTGCTGCTTGGCGCCCTTTATACTGAGGGCCATGTCAGCGGCGACGCACTGGCGCTGGTCGCCACCGCCGAGATGATCGCCATTGCCATCGGTTCGGCCGTCGTGGCGATGCTGCTTTCGGCCCACCACATGCGCTGGAAAAGTGCCGTCCTTCTGCTGCTGCTGGCGCTGGCCAATATCTGGACGGCCTATGCCGCGAGCGCCAACATGCTGATTGCGGCCCGCGCCCTGGCCGGGCTCGCCGAGGGCGGTCTGGTCGCCATCGCCACCGAACTGATCGCCCGCTCGCGGCGCGCCGAGCGCATCGGCGGCTATTTCGTCACCATGCAGACGCTGGCGCAATGCGCGCTCGCCTTGTTGCTGGCGCTCTATGTCATCCCCGCCGCAGGGTCGGCGGGCGGCTTCATCGTGCTTGCCGTCGTCTGCGTCGTGTCGCTGGCGGTCGCCTTCACTGTTCCCGGTGACTATGCCGACCTGCCCAAGGCGGAGAACCTGGCCAATGTGCTGACGGTTCCTTCACTCACCGCGCTGCTGTCGGTCTTCTGCTATTTCATGTTCTTCGGCGCGGTCTGGGCTTTTCTGGAGCCGCTTGGCGCGCAATACGGCATCGATGGCCGCACCGTCGGCCTGATCGTCTCGGCCAGCCTCGCCGTGCAGGTCCTGGGGGCGATGACGGCGACGGCGTTCGAGGCGCGCATCGATTATCGCCTTGCCATCGCGGCGATCGGCGTCGTCGCGCTTGTCAGTTCCCTGGTTCTTGCCAGTAGCCCCGGCCTGACGACGTTCTGGGTCGCTGCCCTGGCCATGGGCTTTATCCTGCTGTTCATCGTGCCCTACCAGATCCGTCTGGCGATTACCGCCGACGAGACACGCACCACCGTGCTGCTGGTGCCGGCAGCCCAACTTTTCGGCCTGGCGATCGGACCCATCGCGGCGTCGCTGCTCATTGATGGCAAGGATTTCCGGCCGGTGCCGGAATTCGCCGCCGCCAGTGCGGTGGCCAGCGTGGCGCTGCTCGGTCTGTTCGTCCTTGTGTCGCGTCGCCGTCGTGCGGTTGCCTGAGCGGGGAGGTGGGATGTCAAACATTTGGAGCAACTGGTCGGGCTTTGTAAGTGCCGAGCCCAAGCTGATCGCCAGCCCCGGCGATGCCGGTGAGCTCGGTGATCTCGTCCGGACCGCGCCTGGCCCGGTGCGCGTCGCCGGCGCCGGTCATTCCTTCACGCCGCTGGTGAAATCGCAGGGCACGATCCTGTCCCTGGAGAGACTGGAAGGGCTGGTCTCGCACGACGCTGAAAAACATCAGGCGCGGGTGCGGGCAGGGACCCGGCTCGGCGCGCTGATGGGCATCCTGCAAGGTATTGGCCAGGGCCTGCCCAACATGGGCGATATCGACCGCCAGGCGATCGGCGGCGCGCTGGGCACAGCCACGCACGGCTCGGGACCGACGCTCGGCGCCTATCACACGCAACTGGAGACGGTGCAGATCGTCGACGGGCTTGGCAAGCTCCGCGACTTCAAGCGGGCAGGGGATCAGGACATGATCCATGCCATCGGTGTCGCGCTCGGCGCTTTCGGCGTGCTCACCGAAGTGACGCTGAACAACATCGCGACCTACCGGTTGCGCCGCCGCAAATGGGTGCTGCCGATCACCGAGATGCTGCGCGATTTCGAGGCAATGATGGCCGCGCATCGCTCGGCCGAATTCTACTACATTCCGTTTTCCGGCTATGCGCAGTTCATCGCCAGCGATTTCAGCGACGCCGCACCCACCACACGGCCGCCGGAAGAGGACGAGGCGGGTTTGAGGACACTGCGCAGGCTGCGCACCTCACTTGCCTGGCTGCCATCGCTGCGTGGCCGTCTGATCCTGGGCGCCATCGCCAAATTGCCGGCCGAGGACTACGTGCAGGACTGGCTCAACGTCTATGCCAGCGACCGGCAGACCAAGTTCAACGAGATGGAATATCATTTGCCGTTCGAGGAAGGGCCGAAGGCGCTGGCCGAGATCATCGAGCTGACCGAGAAGCGTTTTCCCGAGGTCTATTTCCCGATGGAGGTGCGCTCGGTCGCGCCGGACCAGTTCTGGCTTTCGCCATTCTACAACAGGCTGACCTGCTCCATCGCCATCCACCATGATGCAGCGAACGATCCGTTGCCGTTCATGCGGGCGGCAGAGCCGATCTTCCGCAGATATGGCGGCCGGCCGCATTGGGGCAAGATGCACAGCCTGAAAGCGGCGGATCTGAAAAAGCTCTACCCGCGCTGGGACGATGCCATGGCGGTGCGCCGCGACGTCGATCCGCAAAACCGCTTCGTCTCGCCCTATATGGCCGGCCTGTTCGGCATCGAATGATGAGCACCTATTTTTCCACCCTGTCCGATGCGCTGAAGGAAGCCGGCATCTTCCAGCCCTGCCTGCTGCTCGATCGCGACCGGCTGGACGGCAACATTGCCCTGGTAAAGGAGAGACTGGATCCCGGCCTGGCCGTGCGGCTGGTCGACAAATCGCTCGCCTGCCTGCCGCTGCTTGCGCATATCGGCAAGGCGCTCGGCAGTGAGCGCTTCATGACCTTTCACCCGCCGATCAGCGAGGCGGTGCTGAAGGCGTTCCCGGATGCCGATCTGCTCTATGGCAAGCCGATGCCGATCGGTGCGGCAAGGGCTGCGCTGGTGAAGGGTAATGTTGACTGGTCGCGTGTCTGCTGGCTGATCGACAGCGAGGAGAGACTGGCGGAATATGGCGCCCTCGCTGGCGAACTCGGCATCGGCCTGCGCATCGCTTTCGAGATCGATGTCGGGCTGCATCGCGGCGGGTTCGCCAATCCTGAGGCCTTGTCGAAGGCGTTGAGCGCGTTGCCGGCCCGGCTGCATTGCGAAGGCGTCATGGCCTACGAGGCGCATGCGCCGCTCATTCCCGGCCTTTTCGGCGGACCGGCAAAGGCATTGGCCAAGGCGTCGGCGCAGGCGTCGGCGTTCGTCGCCTGTCTCGGCGCCGACCAGCGCCATATCCTGAACATCGGCGGCAGCAAGACCGCGCTGCTTCATCATGGCGGCATGGCCAACGAGGTTTCGATGGGCTCGGCCTTTGTGCTGCCCAGTGATTTCGATACGCCAGGCCTCGACGGCTTCCAGCCGGCGGCCTTCATCGCCACGCCGATCCTGAAAATGGTCGAGCCGATGCTGCCTGGCCCGCCGGCCGTCACCCGCCTGCTGCAGGCGCTCGGCCGCTTCCCGCGCAAGGGCTGCTATCTCTATGGCGGCAAGTGGATGGCCGAGCCCGTCTTCCCCGAAGGCATGAAGGCGAACGGGCTGCTCGGCCTGTCCTCCAACCAGCAATTCATGGGCTTGCCCGCCGACGCGACCGCAAAGCCCGGCGACTACGCGTTTCTAAGGCCGACGCAGAGCGAAGCCGTGCTGCAGCAGTTCGGGTCGATCGCTGTGTTTTCCGGCGGCGGGATAGTCGATCGCTGGCCGGCGCTGCCGATGGCCTGACCGACTACGCCTTCACCGGTATCCAGATCTCCAGCCCGCCATTGCCGCTGCGTGGGTCGAACTCAGGGCCGTAGCGTTCGAATTCCGGCGCATCCGATATCTCGTGGCCGGAAGCCGGCAGCCATTTGTTCCAGATCGTATTGACCGTGCGGCGGATGGTCGAGATGTGTTCGCGGTGGGCAAAGACCGCATATTTCTGCGCCGGCACCCGCACCCGGCTGAATTCCCTCGGCAGGTCGGAAAAATCAGACACTTCGACGCCGGCGATGTAGTCGAAATTGCCGGCATCGTCGCCGTTGACGCAGACGCCATAGGCGACGTCGCCGGCCTCGCCCGGAATGTTGCCGATATAGGGGCCGAAGCGCTGCCATTGCATCGGAATGGCGGCGCTGGTTTCGCAGCTGTAGCGTTCGCCGAGGCCGGCGATCAGGAACGGCCGGCTGGTCTCGAAACGCGGTGGTTCGAGATTGGTGAGGAAGGACTGGTCCATCAGGATCGGCTCCACGAGGTCGAGCTTGTCGAGTGTGCCTTGCGCGCGCACCAGTTCCGGCGTGGTGCCGAACTGATCGCGGAAGGCACGGGTGAACGCCTCATGCGAGTTGTAGCCGGCGTCGAGCGCGACGGAGAGAATGTCGGGCGCCCCGCCGGCCAGCTTGCGCGCCGCCTCGGTGAGCCGGCGTGAGCGCATGTAGCCCATCACCGAGCGGCCCGTGGCAGCGCCGAAAGCCCGCGTCACATGAAAACGCGACACGCCGCTGCTTTGCGCGACATCGTCAAGCGAGATCGCCTCCGGCAGATGACTTTCGACGAACCACAGCGCTTTCTCGGTCGGGTTCATTTTGCTCCTCGCATTGGCCAGATCATCCTGCCGTTTCCTGGCGCGGCCAGTTTGATCGAAATTGCGCATCCCGCGCAATCGAACCGATCCCGTCACAGTCGCACACCGATATGGCACAGCGGTCGAGCGCCCCTTGCCGCCGACGAGCCAAATTCGGCAGGCTTCGCTTGACAGCGCCAGGCGGCATCCTCTAAATGCGTAATGTTATTACATATCGAGAGCGTGAAATGCATGTTTCCCCTAGCCGGCCCACCACTCCGTCCGAGAAATCCATTGCGAAGCGATTGGGGGAAATCTACGCTGAAGCGGTGATGGTCCCCGAGTCGAAAGGCGAGGGGTGAAAAGGGAACACGGTGAGATCCCCAGGGGTCGAGGCCGTGGCTGCCCCCGCAACTGTAAGCGGCGAGCAAAATCCGTGAATGCCACTGGCCGGCAAGGCTGGGAAGGCAGGATGGCGCAACGACCCGCGAGCCAGGAGACCTGCCATCACTGAGTTGACCGGACGGGGTGTGCCGGGAGGAAACGCGAATCCCGGTCTTGTCGGCCGCTTCGCCAGCTTCGTTCCGTCGCCAGTTTTGGAAAGTGACGGAAAGTTGGACGGCTCTATCGATCATCGCATCATCGTGTGCACGCTTTGCCATCCCGGCAATCTGGCGGGCAGCCGATGACCGTAGCGCTTCTCGAAGCACATGACCTCTGCGCCATGGCCAATGGGCGGGATCTGGTCCAGGCGGTCAGCTTCTCGGTGGCCGCTGGCGATCGCCTAGCCATCATCGGTCCCAACGGCGCGGGCAAGACGACGCTGCTGCGCATGCTGTCGGGCATGCTGCGGCCGAGCTCCGGCGAGGTGAACCTCGGCGGGCGCCGGCTGGGCGGGATTTCCGCCGCCGAGCGGGCGCTGCATATCGCCGTTGTCGGCCAGACCGACCAGCCCGATCCGCGGCTGGCGGTGATCGACTATGTCGAGCTGGGCCGGGTCCCGCACGCTCGGCTACGGCGCAGGAGCGAGGAGCGTGACATTGTCGTCGATGCGCTGCGCCGGACCGGCCTGCTGCCGCTGCTTGGCCGCACCATCGGCTCGCTGTCGGGCGGCGAGCGCCAGCGCGCCCAACTGGCCCGCGCCATCGCCCAGCAGCCAAAGATCCTGTTCCTCGACGAGCCGACCAACCATCTCGACCCGCGCGCCCGCGGCGAACTGCTCGACCTCGTGGCAGGCTTCGAGATGACGGTGATCGCGGTGCTGCACGATCTGGCGCTGGTGGCACCGTTCGCCACCAGGGTGGCGGTGATGAACCATGCCCGTCTGCAAGCGCTCGCCGCACCGCGCGAAGCGCTGACCCAAAAGCTGATTCGCGAAATTTTCGGCATCGATGTGCTGCGTCTGCGCCATCCGACCGAAGACCGCGAACTGACGGTGTTCGATGTTCCGAACCGTGCCGCGCCGCCATCCTGATTGAAGCCGTCCCATATCGATCATCCCGTCCACAGGAGCAAACCCTTGAAACGCCTTGCTTTTTCGCTTGCCTTCTCGCTGCTGGCCTCGACAGCCCTGGCCTTCCCGGTAACTGTCGACAGCTGCGGCAAGCCGCTGACCTTCGATGCGCCGCCGAAGCGCGCCGTCATCCAGGATCTCAACATGGCCGAGATGGCTTTCGCGCTGAAACTGCAGCCGTCGATCGTCGGCCTGACCGGCATCACCGGATGGTACAAGGTGGGTCCTGAGTTCAAGGCCGAGCAGGGTTCGATCCCGGAACTGGCGCCGAAATATCCGACGCTCGAAAACCTCGTCGCGGTCGAGCCCGATTTTTTCTTCGCCGGCTGGTATTATGGCATGAAGCCGGGTGGTGAAGTGACGCCCGACACGCTTGCTCCGCACGGCATCAAGACGCTGGTGCTGACGGAAAGCTGCGTCCATCTCGACAAGAGCCGCCCCGCCGCCTCGATGGACCTACTCTATGGCGACGTCGAGAAACTGGGCAAGATCTTCGGCAAGGAGGCCGAAGCTGAGAAGCTTGTCTCCGGCTGGAAGACGCGGCTCGCCGAGATCACCGCCAAGGTCGGCGACGCCAAGGGAACGCGGGTCTTCCTCTATGATTCCGGCGAGGACAAGCCGTTCACCGCAGGCAAATTCGCCATCCCCAGCGCCATGATATCAGCCGCCGGCGGCGACAACATCATGGCCGACATGGACACCAGCTGGGGCAATACGGACTGGGAAACGGTGGCGTCGCGCAATCCGCAATTCCTCATCCTGCTCGATTACCAGGATGGCGGTGGCTACAGGAAACTGCTCGATTTCCTGAAGGCGCATCCGGCGATGAAGGAGACGGACGCGGTCAAGAACGAGCGCTTCGTCGCCCTGCGCTATGCCGAACTGACGCCGGGCCCGGCCAACATCGAAGCGATCGACAAGATCGCCAAGGCCATGCATCCGGAAGCGTTTTGATGCCTGTGGCCCAAAAGTGCGCAGCGGTTTTGGGGCAACGACATGCATGAACAAAAGATGCTGGAAGTGCGTCGCACGCGTCCTGACAGACACAACGCATTTCCAGGCTTGCGCCATCCGGCATTTGCACTGGCCATGCTGGTGGGAGCGGCGGCGATTGCCGCTCTCGCTCTGCTGTCGATTGCCTATGGTTCGACACTGATCCCGTTGACCGATGTTGTTGCCGCGCTTGGCCGTGCAGTCGGCTTCAGCGGGCGCGACGTGGCAGGACCGGTCGGCAAGATCGTCGTCGACCTGCGGCTGCCGCGCACGATCCTGGCCATCTGCGTCGGCGCCGGCCTCGGCGTCGTCGGTGCGCTGCTGCAGACGGTGACCCGCAACGACCTCGCCGATCCGTTCCTGTTCGGCCTGTCGTCGGGCGCCGCCGCGGGTGCGGTTTCCGTTATCACCGTCTTCGGCGACAGTTTCGGCATCTGGACATTGCCGGTCGCGGCCTTCACCGGCGGCATATTGGCTGCCGGCGTCGTGCTGCTGCTGGTTGCGCGGGTGAGGGGGCAAGGCCCGGAGCGGCTGATCCTTGCCGGCCTTGCCGTGTCCTTCATGTTCACCGCCTTGACCAACTATCTTGTCTTTGCCGGCGATCAGCGCGCCGCCCACTCCGTGCTGTTCTGGACCATGGGCGGCCTTGGCCTGGCGCGCTGGGACAACATCTGGCTCGGCGCACTGGGTGCGGGGACCATTCTGGCTTACGCGCTGTGGAACCACCGCCGGCTCGATGCTTTCCTGGCCGGTGAAAATGCCGCCGAAAGCCTTGGCGTGCCGGTGGCGCGCATGCGCCGGATGACCTTTCTCGTCGCCGCCTTCTCGACGGCTATCCTTGTCTCGGTCGCTGGCGTCATCGGCTTCGTCGGGCTGATGATTCCGCATCTGTCACGGCCGCTGGCGGGCCCCCTGCATCTGCGCCTGGTCGCCAGCTGTGCCGTGTTTGGCGCGGTGCTTTTGCTGGCCAGCGACCTTCTGGCCCGAACGCTGCTGCCGCCGCAGGAACTGCCGATCGGCATCATCACCAGCTCGGTCGGCGCGTTCTTCGTCGTCACCATGCTGATCCGCAACCGGCTTTGAGTGCGGCCTGGGTCAGGGCCGCGATTACTCTCCCGAAATGCCCAGTTGCACCCGTTGCTTTGGGCGCTTCGACTGGAACAGGGCAAGCAAAAAAACGCCGGCCTGAACGACGACGATCGTCGGGCCGGTGGCTGCGTCGATGTGATAGCTGAGGATCGTTCCCACGACGCTCGACCCGATGGCGGCCGCGGCAGCAATGGCGAGCATGCGCTCAAAGCTCTTCGTCAAAAGAAAGCCGATCGCTCCCGGCGCGATCAGCATGGCGATGACAAGGATGATCCCGACAGCCTTCAGCGAGGCCACGATGGTCAACGCGAGCAGCGTCAACAGCCCGAAATGCAGCAGGTTGACGGGCAGGCCGATCGCGCGCGCATGGGCCGGATCGAAACAATAAAGCAGCAGATCCTTGCGTTTTGCCAGAACGATGAGGATCGCCGGCACGACGATGACCGCCGCCTCGATCACGTCGCGCCACTGGACGCCGAGCATGTTGCCGAACAGGATATGATTGAGATGCTGGTCGGTCTCGACTTTGACGAACAGCACCAGGCCAAACGCGAACATGCCTGAGAAGACGATGCCCATGACTGCGTCCTCCTTGATCCGGCTTTGCTGCTTGAGGTAGCCCGTCGCCAGCGCGCAGCCAAGTCCTGCCACGAAGGCGCCGAAGGCAAGCGGGATCCCGGCGATATAGGCGAGCACGATACCCGGAAGCACGGCATGCGAAACGGCGTCGCCCATCAGCGACCAGCCCTTCAGGACGAGATAGCAGGACAACACCGCGCAAATGGCGCCGACCAGAACGGCGACGGCGAGACCGCGACGCATGAATTCGTGGCTGAGCGGTTCGGCGATCCAGGACCAGATCGTCATCATGACGCGACCTGCGATGCGGCACGTGCCGCCCGGCGTGCGGCGAGCCGCCCATGTTTGGGTGCGAAGACGAAGGCAATCAGAAAGACGACGGTCTGCAGCACCACGATCAGTCCGCCAGTCGCGCCATCGAGAAAGAAGCTGAGATAGGCGCCAACCGCGCTCGTCGCCGCGCCGATCGCCATCGCGAGCAGGATCATGACGCCGAACCGATCGGTAAGCAGATAGGCGGTGGCGCCAGGCGTTACCACCATCGCGATCACGAGGATCGCGCCGACGGTCTGGAGCGCGGCGACGATGCAGGCGCTGAGCAGCACGAAGAACAGGACCCGCAGCCGCCACGGATTCAGGCCGACGCCGCGCGCATGGTTCTCGTCGAAGAACACCAGCATCATATCCTTCCATCGAAGCCCCAGTACAGCCAGCGAAACCGCTGCGATGAGGATGACCTGGGTTACATCCTCGTCGGAGATTGCGAGGATGTTGCCGAGTACGATGGACTGGATGTTTACGGAGGTCGGACTGATCGACGCAATCAGCAGCCCGCCAGCGAACAGCGTTGTAAAGACAAGGCCGATCACGGCGTCCTCGCGAAGTTGCGTCACGCGCCGCACCAAGGTGATGCCGAGTGCGGCGATGAGGCCGGAGGCGAATGCGCCGGCGGCATAGGGAAGGGCCAGCATGTAGGCGGCCGCAACGCCCGGCACCACCGAGTGGGCAAGCGCGTCGCCCATCAGGGCCCAGCCCTTTAGTATGAGATAGCAGGACAGGAACGCGCAGACCATGCCGACCAGGGCGCTGACCCAGATGGCCTTGGCCATGTAGTTGTAGGTGAAGGGTTCCAGCAGGATGTCGATCACGGGGCTGGCGATCCGCTGTCGGGCTTCATCATCTTCTCTTGATCCCGCTCGCCGTAAAGCACCAGAGGACGCTCGTCATCGGTCAGCACGGTCAGGTGGCGAGCGTCGGGGTCGTCATGAAGATCGGCGCCGCCGAGGCGCAGATGCCTCAGCACGCCGCCAAAAGCTTTCGCAAGATTGGCTTGCGTAAACGTTGTCTCTGTTGGTCCGAAGGCCAGCACCGTCTTGTTGAAGATGACGACATGGTCGCAGAAATTGACGATGCTGCCGAGATTGTGCGTCGACACCAACATCAGCTTGCCGTCGTCGCGCATCGACCGAAGGAGATCGATGATCGCTGCTTCGGTCTGAACGTCGACGCCGGTGAACGGCTCGTCGAGCAGGATGATTTCGCCGCCCTGCGCCAGAGCGCGCGCCAGGAACCCACGCTTCTTCTGGCCGCCGCTCAGTTCGCCGATCTGGCGCTTGCGAAAATCGGTCATGCCGACCCGTTCCAGTGCCGCGTCGACCGCCATGCGATCGGCTCTGCCTGGGATACGCAGAAAATTCATGTGGCCGTAGCGGCCCATCATGACGACATCTTCCACCAGCACCGGAAAGTTCCAGTCGACATCCTCGCTCTGCGGCACATACGCGACTAGGCCGCGCTTCAGCGCTGCGTGGACGGGCAATCCGGCGATAAGCACTGTTCCGGTCGACGGCGTCAGGAAGCCCATCAGCGCCTTGAACAGCGTCGATTTGCCGGAGCCGTTGACGCCGACCAGCGCGCAGATGGTGGAGGCGCCGAGCCTGAAAGAGGCGGAGTGTACGGCCGTGACCCCGCTTGAATAGCTGACGGTGACGTCGTCCACGTCGATGGAGGCAACGACCCGGCCGCTACCGGTCGATGTTCGATCATGGCTGCTGTCCGGAGCGAGCGCGGTGCGAACCCCGGTCACCCGCCGAACCCCTGGACGATCGTCTCGACGGTGGTTTCGAGAAGCTTCAGATAGGTCGGAACCAGGCCGTCTTCCTCGCTCAGCGAATCGACGTAGAGAACGCCTCCATAGGTGGCTCCGGTTTCGCGCGCGACTTGCTTGGCCGCCTTGTCGGAAATGGTGCTTTCGCTGAACACCACCGGAATCTTGTTCTCGCGCACCAGGTCGATCAGCTTGCGCGCCTGTTGCGGGGTGCCTTGCTGGTCGGCGTTGATCGGCCACAGATAGGCTTCGCGCAGGTCGAAGTCGCGTGCCAGGTAGCTGAAAGCGCCTTCGCTTGTAACCAGCCAGCGTTGGTCCGTTGGGATCGCCGACAGGCGCTTGCGCATGGGCTCGTCGATTGCCTTGATCTTTTCCGAATAGGCGGCGGCATTGGCGGCATAGACCGGGGCGTTTGCCGGATCCGCCTTGGACAGCGCCTTGCGGATGTTCTCGACATAGATGAGGGCGTTCTTCGGCGACATCCACGCATGCGGATTGGGCTTGCCTTCGTAAGGTCCCTCCTTGATCCCCATCGGCTCTATGCCCTCCGTGACGACGGCACTCGGCACGTTCTTCACGTTGTCGAAGAATTTCTCGAACCAGCGTTCGAGGTTCATGCCGTTCCAGAGCACGAGGTCGGCCGATTGCGCCCTCACCACGTCGAGCGGCGTCGGCTGATAATCGTGGATTTCAGCGCCGGGCTTGGTCACCGACTCTACGATTGCCGCGGTCCCGGCCACGTTTTGCGCGATATCCTGGATGATCGTGAACGTCGTCACGACGCGCAGAACCTTCCCTGCCGCAGGCCGGGTCTCCTGTGCCATGACCGGAACGAGGCTCGCCATCGTCGCAAAACCGATGGCCACAAGGCCGCCAAGCGCCCGCTGCATCGTCCTGCGGGTTGGGGAAGCAGAAACAGTCATCGGATGCCTTTCGACTGGAGTTGATCGTCGCCCATGCGCTAGTCACGTCATGCTAATGCAAGTGATTTGCATCTGATATTGCAGTTGCAACTGATTTGCAAGTAGCTAATTGCAGTCGCGTGGCAACGCGGCTAAGTATGACGGATGAAAGCGGACAACGACCTTTTCGAGCGATTCCGGAGCAATTTGAAAGCCGCCGGTGTCCGGATGACCGAACAACGCAAGGTGATCTTGCGGCTGCTGGCGGATGCGCACGACCATCCGGACGCGAACGAATTGTATTCTCGTGCCCACCAGATCGACGGCAGCATTTCCTTGTCGACCGTCTACCGGACGTTGCGGCTCCTGGAGGAGAAAGGCGCCATCCAGCGTCATGCCTTCGACGAGGGCCGCGCCCGGTTCGAAAACGCGGACCGTGAACATCACGACCATCTCATCGACCTCGACACCGGTCAGGTGATCGAGTTCCGTTCCGACAAAATCGAGAAACTGCAGGCCGAGATAGCGTCGGAGCTTGGCTTCGAAATCGTCCGCCACAAGCTGGAACTGTATGTCAGGAAACGCGCTAAATAGCGTGGTTTCTGGTCGTCACCATGCTCATCCGCAACCGCTTTGAGCGCGGCAACAGATCGCCGGATCACACGGTCCAGAAATAGCGCACGATGTGGAAGAACACCGGGGCGGCGAAGACCAGGCTGTCGGTGCGGTCCATCATGCCGCCATGGCCTTCGATGAGATGGCCCCAGTCCTTGACGCCCTGATCGCGCTTGATGGCCGAGGCGACCAGCCCGCCGAGAAATCCCATCGAGCAGGCGACGAAGGCCACGGCTGCTGCCTGCAGCGGCGAGAAGGGTGTCACGAACGATAGCAGCGCGCCGAGCAGGCTCGCCGACACCAGTCCGCCGATCAGGCCTTCCCAGGTTTTCGACGGCGAGACGTTCGGCGAGAAACGGTGTTTTCCAAACAGCTTGCCGAAGATGTATTGCAGCACGTCGCTGCCTTGCACGACGATGATGAGAAAGGCGATCAGCAGCAGGGTGCGGCCTTCGAAGCCCGGCACGTCGAGTGTCAGCAGGGCAGGGACGTGGCTGACGCAATAGACCGAGATCATCACCGCCCATTGTTGCGCGGCGATCCGCTCGAGGAAGCGTTCCGTGTCGCCATGCAGCGCCGTGATGGCCGGCATCAGCAGGAAGCAATAGACCGGAATGAAGATGACGAAGAGCCCGTACCAGGCGGTCCACACCAGCCAGTATTGAAACGGTATGATGATGCCGAACATGCCGAGCAGCACCCAATGGTCGCTGCGGCGCGTATGCGTCAGCGTCACGAATTCGCGCAGCGCGGCGAAGGAGATCAGAGCGAACAGGATGGTCATCCCGTAACGGCCGAAGAAGAAGGCGACCGTCATCAGCGCCACCATCACCCACCAGGCGTTGATGCGCTGGGTCAGATTGACCAGCGTCGAACTGAGCGGCTTGGGCGCCCGCGCCGAAAGTATGGTGGCGACGATGCTGGCGGTGGTCAAAACCGCCAGCAGGCCGATGATCAGGATGGAGATCTCGTGGCGCATCAATCGTCTCGCTCGGGACGCGGGTTGAGCGCCAGAAGCGCGGCGTGGGCGCGTTCGAGGAAGGCGCGGCGTTCTTCGCCCGGACCGATCGCCACCGGCGGGCCGAAGACGACGCGGCACAGCAGCGGCACCGGCAGGAATTGGCCTTTGGGCAGCACGCGCGACATGTTCTCGATCCAGCACGGGATCAGCTCGACCTCAGGCCGCGCCGTCGACAGATTGTAGAGCCCGGAGCGGAATGCCAGCAGCGGCTCTTCGGTCATGTTGCGTGTGCCTTCGGGAAACAGGATCAGCGAGTGCCCCTGGTCGAGAACCGACAGCATGATCTCGATCGGATTTTCCTCAGGTCTCGTCCACTGCCGGTTGATGAGCACCGACGACAGCATATCCTGCGCGATGAAGCGGCGCAGCCGCGACTTCCCCCAATATTCGCCTGCGGCAACAGCATGGGTGATCGCGCGCTCCCTTTCGCTGAGGCAGGCCGACAAAAGGATGAAGTCGCCATGGCTGGTGTGGTTGGCGAAATAGATGCGCTGGCGGTCGGAGGGCAGGCTGCCGTTCCAGATCGCCCGCACCCCGGTTACCATCCGGGCCAGCGCCGACAGGCCGACGGAGGTTACAGTCTGCAGCAAGGTGAAGGTCTTGAGCGAAAGCCTGTTCATCGCGGCGCCCAAAACCCTGCCGCCAGAAGTGCTGCGGCAAACAGAGCCAGGGCGGCACGCTGCTTGAACAGCAGACGACGCGTGCCGGCCATGCGGTCATCAAGCGAACGTGTCGCGGACGGGGCCGTTTTCAGGCGCATGCGCGCCAGCATGTCGTCCACTGCGGCACCGCCGGAAGCTTCGTCGTCATGGCTGGCCATGATCCGGAACAGCAGCGCGTCAAACGCCAGCAGTGTCGACAGCATCAGCACCGCCACCGCGCTCGCGGCGGTGATCGACAAAGCAATGGCCGCGGGCAAGTTTTCGAAAGCGCCGCGCGTCGAGGCAGCCAGCGGCGCAAGGACATTCGCGGCCACCACGATTGCAGCCGGCCACGCTGCCTGCCGCATCAGCATGCCGGCGAAGCGGTCGGTGCGGTCCTGATAGGCATTGCCGGTCATGACGCTACCGGATCCGTGGCTTCTGCAAGATGAACCGGCCGGCCGAGGGCCGCGAGCATCTCGCGGGCAAGCGCCGGCGTCCTGGCTCTGTCGGTCGCCACAAGCCATTCGGCGACGACGCCGGCGCTGCGCTGGAAGCCGAGCGCGCAGCACACCAGCACGGTGCCATCCCGGCGCGCGCTTTCCAGCGCGCCGGCTGCCTGTTGCTGTACCGACACGGGCGGCGGCAACAGGTCGATCATCGGAAAGCTGATCCAGCGGCAATCGGGTGCCGCCGGTCTTTCAAGTTCGGCGGCAAGGTCGATGACCGTGCCGAAGCCGTTGGCCTCGCGTGTAGTGGGAAAGCGCCCGAGAAAGACGCCATCGGCAATCGCCACCTGGGGAGCAAGTTTGCGCGTCCAGGCCCATATGTTTGCCCTGGCGCCGAGACGGTAAGGCAAGAGCAGGACACGGCTTGCAAGCGTGATGCTGCCATCGGCGGATTTCTGGAACACTTTTTCGACTGCCCCTGCATAGGCGAGGGCGACGATGGCCAGCGCCAAAGCCGGCCAAAGCAGGAAGAGGGCGACAGCGCAAACGAATGCACCGAGCGCGGCGCCCGCCAGCGCAAGAACGGCGCCCAGCGCATAGAACCGCGCCAGCCGCCGCGCTTGCACATCGCTGGTCAGCCGGAAGCCTGAAAACGGCAACGCGCCGCTGCGCGGAAACAGCCACAACGCAAAGAGCCCGAGCAGCGCGCCGGTCGGGATGTCGATGAAATGATGCTGCCAGGTCGTCAGCACCGAGGCGCCGATCAGGAAGCACCAGCCGTGCCAGAGCGCCAGGAGAAAACCGCCGAGCCGGTGGCGCCAATGATCCCAGATGATCACCAGAAGGGCGATGTGCAGCGAGGGCGCCTGGTTGAACGGCTTGTCGAAACCGCCGAGCACGGCAAACAGGAAGCCGGGCAGGCCGGTCGTCGCCGGTCGCACGAATGTCGCGGTCAGCGGGAACAGGATGAAGCAGGCAACGGCGACGATTTGCGCGGTGAGATAACGCCCGGCCAGGCGGTCCACCCCTTGCCTGTCGTTGTTGAGCAGCAGCGACAGGCCGTAGAACAGGTTGATCGACCAATAGGGCACGATGGTCCAGGCGACGAACGGAATGCCGTGCTCCCACGAGAACACGATGCTGCCGACATCGTCGCGCCGCGAGGCCAGCCAGTTGGCGAAGCCGTAGCTGAGATAGAAGAATGGTGCCAGCAAGGCCAGCCAGAGCGCAGCCCTGACGACCACCCGTCCATAAGGCTCGGCGCGCGCGGTGGGTGCAGGCGATAAGACCATGCTGTTCAGCGGCGCCGCGCGACCGAGACGGTGAAGATGCCCCATTGGTCGATGCGCTGGTCGAGCTTCTCGAACCCGGCGGATTCGACGAGCTGGTCCATCTCGCCCTGCGTGCGCCGCCGCATCACCCAGGCCTCGCCGCCGCGATGCGAAGTCAGGCTGCGGGCGATCATCTCGAGCTGCGGATGCCAAGGCTGGTTGGTGTAGAGCAGCAGGCTGCCCGGCTGCATGGCGCTGGCCAAACCACCAAGCGAGCGGGCGATCATCGCGTTGTCCGAGAACAGCTCGTAGAGGCCGGAAACGATGGCGAGGTCGGGGGCCGGATCGACGTTGGCGAGCATGTCGGCATCGAAGGCATCGGCGCGCTGGAACGAGACATCAGCCGGCAATTGCCGCTCAGCGATCAGCTTGCGGCCAAGCTGGACGTTGAGGTCGGAATAATCCTGCAGGCGAACGCTCGCTGGCTGGTCGGGGCTCTTCGCGATGGCATCGAGAACATAGCGGCCATGGCCGGCGGCGATGTCGAGAATGTGCGCCGGCCGGCCAGCGGCCTTGAGCGTCGCCACGCAAGAGCCGATGAGCTCTTCGAGATGCAGCTTGCGCTGGCGGATGCCGCGCCAGCCAATGGCCTCCAGGAAGACACGGTCGACGACGCGGCCAAGAGGTGTGAGACCCCGCGCGTCGTTCTCGTAGACGTAATCCAATGTCGAGCCGGAATCGAAGCCGGTGGCGATGCCGGTCTTCATGCCCTGCGAGACCCAGGCACCCATGCGGATGGAGGCGCGGCTGAATGCCCAATAGAGGCCCTTGGGCGACATCAGAGCGAGCGGCGAGGCAAGCCGGTCGGCCTCGTCGCGGGTGTAGCCGGCGATGTCCGCCTGCTTCAGGTCGACCGGCGCGTCCGGTGCCGCGAATTGCCTGGCGAGGAACGGCCGGATCAGCTCGAGGGCCTGCGCCCGGTCGCGTTCGCCCAGCGTGTCGTGAAAGAAGCCCGGCAGCACATGGCGTTCCTTGGTGCGGCTGCCGAGATTGACGAAGAACTCGTGCTGCGGGCCGTGGCGCACCACCCAGTCGCTGCCCGAGAGCAGAAGCTGGGTCGGCACGCTGATGGCGCGGGCGTCAGCGACGATGCGTGCGGCATGCTGGTAGAGTTCGACCAGGATGTTGGAAGCGATCGGCCGCGCGATCAGCGGATCGCTCTCGAAGGAGGCGATGCGCACAGGATCGTGGGTCAGGAATTTCGCCTTGACGTAGGAATTGACGAAAAAGCGGCCCTTGATCTTCTGCCAGAGCGCGATGCCCTCCTTGGCGAAGGGTACGTAGAGTTTCACCGAGAAGGCCGGTGAAGCCAGCACCATGGCGCGCAGCTTGGGCGCATAGTCATGCACCCAGGCGGCGGCAAGCACGGCGCCGAAGGATTGCGCGATCAGCGCGATATCCCCAGTGGCGAAGCCATCCCTGGCGGCAATCTCGCGCATGAAGCAGTCGATGTCGCGCACCAGCGCCGAGAAGGACGGGGCATAGCCGCGCTCGCCGGACGAACGGCCATTGCCGCGGGCATCCCAGGCATAGAAGGCGTGGTCCGGCATCTGCAATTCGTCGACGAGATGGGCCATGCGGCCGCCATGCTCGTGGCCGCGATGGAACAGCACCACCGCGCCTTTGGCATCGGCCGAAGCCGCAGGCCAGAATCGGTAGAAGATCTCCGCCCCGTCATGGCTGCGGAAGACCCGCTCCTGCGCTTGCCGCGCAAGGCTTTGCGTGGCCGCGGCGGCGATCGGTTCGTGCATCATGGTCTTTTCCCTCTGGCGGCCCAATGGCGGCATGGCGAGCCTCGATGCTCAGCTGGCGCTGCCAATAAGGCCAGCGGGTATCCGGTTTATGGCGGTCAGCAGCGAAAGCGTTGCCATGGCCGGAAACACAAACGGTGCTATCGATGCCGGCCAGATCCCGGCGGCGCACAGCACGGCGACCAAACCGAGCGCCAGCGCTCTGTCGCTCTTGCCGAATGGCCCGGCATAGTTGCGTCCGATCTTGGCGGCAATGCCGAGCACGCCGGCGAATTCGGTCAACACGGCCGATATCGCGAAGGCGATGACGCCCCATGCGCCAAACTCCGGAAAGACGGCAAAAGGCAGTATCAGCGCGAGGTCTGAAACGACGTCGCACAACTCGTTCAGATACATGCCGAGCGTCGACGCCTGCCCATGTTCCCGCGCCAGCATGCCATCCACGGCATTCAGCGCCATGCGCACGAACATCACCGCGGGGATCAGCAACAGCAGCCAGCGCCATTCGTGCCAGATCGCAATGGCCGCGCCGGCGGTTATCGACATCACGGCCGCCAGGATGGTTATGCTGTTTGCGGTGACCCCGATTGCCGCCAGCCGATTGACCAGCGGCCGCAGCCGTCCCTGGAAAGCCGGCTTGAGACCGTAGAGCGTCGGCATTTTCGTGATCCCCCGATCCTGACCAACGGCTGTACATCAATATGTCACACCCGACCAGCATGACGTGGCGGAGCGGCGAAGCCGGCTGGCATGGCGACAGGCGCTCACCAATCGGTAACCATGCCTGCATCGCATGACTGTCGTGCACATTTGCAGGCTTCTTATGCAACGCGGCATCTTGAATAGTAAGCACGCTTATTATATATCCCGCTCATGGTTTCCGATGGCATCGACAGATTGGGCTTCTTGATCCACGACGTGCAGCGCCTGATGCGCAAGCGCTTCGAGGCGAGGGCCAGTGGCTTGGGGCTTTCTTCGGCGCAATGGCGGCTTCTGGTCCGCGTTGCCAAGGAAGACGGTGTCGCGCAGGCGCGGCTGGCCGAACTTCTCGAAATCGAGCCGATCAGCGTTTCGCGCCTGGTCGACCGCATGGAGGAAGGCGGCTGGATCGAGCGTCGTTCCGACGCCGCCGATCGTCGCGTCCGCATGATCTTCCTGACGCCCAAGGCAAGCGATGCCTACGCCGTGATCAAGAGCATTGCCGGGGAAGTCTATGAGGAATCGCTGGTCGGCGTGAAGCCGGAAGCCCGTCGCGTCCTCATCGAAGGGCTTGAGGCGATGGTCCGCAACCTGACCGACGACGAGACGCCGTCCATTGAAAAAGTGAAGAATACAGAAGGCGCAGCAGCATGAACGCGGTAGCCAAGATAGACAAGAACACGACCGAGCTTGAGATGGAAGCGCCGGCGCAGCCGGCCGCGGCCCCGGTGGCGGTTGCTCCCCCAGTGCAGCCGGCCCCGGCGCCGGTGAAGAAAAAGCGCCGGCTGGGCCGCTTCCTACTGATGGTCGCGCTGCCTGCGGCATTGGCTATCGGCGGCGGCTACGTCTGGGTCACCGGCGGCCGCTACCAGGAGACGGAGAACGCCAACCTGCAGCAGGCCAAGGTGTCGATCGCTTCCGACACGGCCGGCCGGATCGTCAAGGTCGACATCTTCGATAACCAGCTGGTCAAGCAGGGTGACGAGCTGTTTGCCATCGACCCCGAGCCGTACCGGATCGCGCTGGCGCAGGCCGACGCGGCGGTGGCGGGCGCGCGTCTCAATGTCGAGCAGCTGCGCGCGGCCTATGGCCAGTCGATGGCTCAGCAGAAGTCCGATGCCAGCCAGGTCGTCTTCGCCCAGTCGCAGTTCGACCGCGCCGCCGATCTTGCCCAGAAGGGCATCAACGCCAAATCGTCGCTGGACGAGGCCAAGAACGATCTCGACAAGGCCAAGCAGCAGCTGGCCGTTGCCGAGCAAGGCATCATCAGCGCCAAGGCAGCCCTTGGCGGCAATCCCGATATCGAGACCGACAAGCACCCGACCGTGATGGCCGCGCTCGCCGCGCGCGACAAGGCGGCCTACGACCTGGCGCAGACCACGGTCAAGGCGCCGGCGGACGGCATCGTCAGCCAGGCCTCGTCGTTCAAGGTCGGCCAGTATGTCGGTTCCGGCACGCCGCTGTTTTCACTGGTCGAGACCGGCGACACCTGGATCGATGCCAATTTCAAGGAAACGCAGCTCACCCACATGAAGCCCGGCCAGAAGGCCGAGATCGTGGTCGACACCTATCCAGGGCGCACCTTCGAGGCGACGGTCAAGGCGATCGGCGCCGGCACGGGAGCCGAGTTCTCGCTGCTGCCAGCCCAGAATGCCACCGGCAACTGGGTCAAGGTCACACAGCGCATCCCGGTTCGTCTGGAACTGACCGATGCGGACGCCAAGATGGCGTTGCGCACCGGCATGAGCGCCACCGTTACCGTCGACACCGGCGTGGCGCGTGGCCTGCCTTCGATCTTCGGTCACGCCACGGCTGGCGAGGCCGCGCAGTAACGTCAACAGAATGCCGCAGGACCAGCGGCGGAGGTGAATAGCAGGATTGGTCTGATGGGAGGAGCTGGAGGATCAGCGTTTGGGCGTGCCGCGTAGTGGCCTGGCCGAAATCTGAAATCTCCGACGCGGACCCGTCGGTCCTCATGTTTCCGGGCGGCAGGCATCCGCTCATCAGAGACTTTCAGTCGATGTAACCCCCACATCGACAATCGCGTCCCACCGCGACGAGGGTCTCTCAACGGAAGGCGTTGCCGCCCGGAAACCCCTTGTACACGTTTTTGTTACCTGCTGGAAGTTTCATGCCATGAGCACGCCCGAACCCTTCAAAGAAGTGCCGCATCGCGGCCTGATCACGGTCGCGCTCATGCTGGCGACGATCATGCAGGCGCTCGACACGACGATCGCCAACGTCGCGCTCCCGACCATGACCGGCGATCTCGGCGCCTCACCCGACAACATCAACTGGGTGCTGACCTCCTACATCGTTGCCGCCGCCATCATGACGCCGGTCACCGGCTGGCTGGCCGATCGCTTCGGCCGCAAGGAACTGTTCCTTGGGGCGGTTGTCGGTTTCACCGTGTTTTCGATGCTGTGCGGTATCGCCTGGAGCCTGGAGAGCATAGTGTTCTTCCGGCTGATGCAAGGCGTGTTCGGCGCCGCCATCGTGCCACTGTCGCAAACCTTCCTGCTCGACATCAACCCCAGGGAACGTCACGGCCAGGCAATGGCCATCTGGGGCGCCGGCATCATGCTGGGGCCGATTCTGGGTCCGACGCTAGGCGGCTGGCTGACCGAAAATTTCAACTGGCGCTGGGTGTTCTTCATCAACCTGCCGGTCGGCATCATCGCCTTCCTCGGTATGGCCGCCTACCTGCCGGCGGTTGCCCGGCGGGTGCGCAGCTTCGATTTCTTCGGCTTCGCCATGTTATCGCTCGGTGTCGGTGCGCTGCAGCTGCTGCTCGACCGCGGCGGCGAGGTCGACTGGTTTTCCTCGGTCGAGATCTGGATCGAGCTTGCTCTTTCGATCACCGGATTCTGGGTGTTCATCATCCACACGCTGACGGCGGAACGTCCTTTCATCGATCCCAAGATCTTCCTCGACCGCAATTTCGTGACCGGGCTGGCATTCATCTTCGTCATGGGCGTGCTGATCCTGGCCTCGATGTCGCTGCTGCCGCCGATGCTGTCGACCATCTTCGGCTATCCGACCGTCACCATCGGTGTCGTGTTGGGGCCGCGCGGTGTCGGCACCATGATTTCGATGCTTGTCGTGGGGCGGCTCATGAGCAGGATCGACGCCAGGATTCTTGTCGTCATCGGCTTTCTGCTCACGGCGCAATCGCTCTACACCATGTCCAGCTTCACGCCACAGATGGACAATTGGCTGATCCTCAGCTCCGGCGTCATCCAGGGCCTGGGGATGGGAATGGTGTTCGTGCCGCTGTCGACCGTCGCCTTCGCCACGCTTGACGTGCGCTTCCGCACCGATGCCACGGCTTTGTTTAGCCTGGTGCGCAATCTTGGCTCATCCATTGGCGTGTCGGTCGTGACGGTTCTGATGGTGCGCAACACGCAGGTCAACCACACCGAGCTTTCGGCCTTCATCAACCCATTCAATCCGAATCTGTGGGCGGTCTCTCCAGCCGCCGCGAGCGGCGATCCCATGGCGCTCTCACAGGTCGATCGCATGGTCAATCTCCAGGCGATGATGATCTCTTACGTCAATGACTTCAAAATGCTCATGGTGATGACGCTGCTTGCCATTCCGTTTGTTTTCCTGCTGCGCAAGCCGAAGCAGGCGCCTGCCGGCGGCGCGCCGGCAGCGCATATGGATTAGCTTTCCACCCTATTTCCCGAGCACCAGGCTCCAGTAACGGAGCTTGCTGTCGCCGCCGTCGCGCACATAGGCAAGGCCGAAGCGGGTGAAGCGCGGGTCGAGCATGTTGCGGCGATGGCCTGGTGAATGCACCCAGATGTCGAACAGTTTCTCGAGGTCGAAACGACCCTCGGCGATGTTCTCCGCCGCGGCACCGGAAATTCGATTGTCCCTGACGCGCGAGGCGAAATCCTTGCCCCAGCCGGTGGTGTGGCTCATGCGGCGGCGCTGCGCCATGTAGCCGGCCTGCTGCAGGGCGGCCTGTTCGAGCTGCCGGTCGGGGACCATCGGCGCCAGCCCGGCCGAGGCGCGGATACTGGCCAGCGTGCCGGTGGCGGAGGAGGAGACCCCGGCGCCTTCGCCGGTTGGCAGTGAAACAGTGCTGCAGGCGGCGAGTCCCGCTAGGGCGGCGAGGCCGGCCAGCACCATGCGCCTGTTCAGATTCGGCATCGGGTAGGTTTCGATTTTCGCTATGGTCATGCCCCTGAGATAACGTCGATCATGGCTTTTGCCGGGCAGGGCGGCGAAAATCGAAGATGTTAGGCGGCAGTATCGAGATCTGCGTCCGAGGAACCGCGCATCCGGTCGTCTTCCGTATGCACCCACCACGAGCCCAGCGCGTCGATGAGCGGTACAAGCTTGCGGCCAGGCGCCGTGAGGTCATAGTCGACCCGCAGCGGATAGCCCGAGCGGGCCGTTCGCCTCACGATACCGGCGTCCTCGAGCTTGCGCAGTTCCAGAGCCAGAATGCGGTGCGACACGGTGGGGTTGTCGCGTCTCAGGTCACTGAACCGCTTGGTCCCGTCCTTCAGATAATAGAGCAGCAGCGTGGGCCAGCGGCCGCTGAGCACGCGCATGGTCTCTTCGATCGGGCAGCGTGAGACGACGTCTTTCATGGGCGGATCCTGGTTACAGAATTGTGCGTAATTTACATGGGACGACCAGCGTTTAGGGTCAAGTTTCGCTGCGCGGCGTGATCTCCTCAATCACGGAAGAAAACAAATGGAACCTATCCTGCTTTATGGCTTCCCGGCGGGAAGCTCGATGGGGCTCGTCGCTGCCTTCGAACGCGTCGGGCAACCCTATCGCCTGTGCCGCGTCGACATGCTCACCGAGATGAAAAACGATGCCTATGCCAGCATCAACGACCGTCAGGAAACGCCGGTGCTGATCACCGACGAAGGCCGGGTGCTCACCGAGACAATGGCCATCGCCGCATGGCTCGAAGCCCGCGACACACAGCGTCGCATCAGCTTCGAACCGCGCACGCCGCAAGCCGACCGCATGCACCAGTTGATGGCCGTCGTGAACACCGGTTTCACCGCCGCCTTCAGCCCGCTCTGGGTGGCATTGGAAATGGCGGCGGATGAACCCGCGCTGAAGGCGACCTTGCGGGAGTTCGGCCGCAAGGCCGTTGCGGAACGTCATGATCGGCTCGAGGCGATGATCGCCGATACGGATTTCCTGGTCGGCGACCGGCTGACTCTGGCCGATACCACGCTGATCGGCGTGGCACGCTGGGCGGAATTTCACCAGGCGATCGACGGCGCTGCCTATCCCAAGCTGGCCGGATTGCGCCTTCGCATCGAAGCCGATCCGGCCGTGCGTTATGCCCTGGCTGTCGAGGATGGCGAAGAGCCAGCCGGTTCTGGCGCCTGCCTTGGCCACGTCCCGCTGACTGAGGTGATCGATCGCTTCGCTGCACCGGCGCAATCGTAGCGATACTCCATCTTCAACCAGGATGTGACTTTGTGAGAGGCACTGATCTGCCGGAGTGCGGTCGCCGCACTCCGGCATTGTTAAACGCGACCGCCATTTTTCTCAACGCGACCGCTTGCGCCGCCGGACATCGGGTCGTTTCTCATTTCACCAGAGTGATCATCCGATCGGCATACATTGTGCGATTTCCAAGCGCCGCCGCGCAATCCGACTTGACGGACGAGTTTCCGGTCATCTGTATCGTATTGCCGACAAGCCTGAGACAGTTGCCCTGGGCGCTCATATCAGAGTTGCCGGCGTAGGAAATGGGCGCGTCCGGCGCGTAGATAAAACCGCTGATCACGGAATTTGCGCCGCCATTCAATGTCAGAGCAGACGTGTTGCCGTGATCCTGAAAAATGGTGATACCGGCATAAGGGCCGCTGGTGGGCGGGGAAAGGTTCACCTTCTCATTGGCATTTATGTAGATCTGAGCGCTTTCCATGAGGAATATGGTCACGCCCTGGCCAGTCAGGCTGCCGTTTCCCCCTGGCTTTATGGTGGTGCCGCGCATGATGTAGACGCCCGGATCGAGCGTGATGTTTCCCGACAATGTCTTGTCGCAATAAGTGCCTGGCGACAGCGTGTAGGTTTTGCCGTTCGGGACCGGCAAACACAATGTGTAAGGGGGAGGAACGACGTCGGCCAGCGGATCAAAGGATGCGTACCGATGTTCGTGCGGCGTTCCGCAGGCGAGACTGGCGCTGGGTGGCAACAGCCCGCTGGTGCCGCCGACAGTTGAGACACAGCCCGCTGAAACCAGGGCGGAGCCGCCCCTGTTCACGGAATCGGGGGCGTCCGAGTTCGCCGCGATCACACAATTGTCCATCGAGACGTTGGTCGAGCCCTGCAGGTTCACGGCGGCGGACGCATGCGGATCGAGCGCCAGCACGCAGGCCTGCGCGCCAGGTTTTATCTTGACCGAGGCCGAGCGGTAGGCCTGCCAGGGGGCCGAGGCGCTGATGAAGCTTGGGCGGCTTATGCTGGACGACAGCGAGATAAAGTAGGCGCTTGGGCTGCCGCTTGCCGTTGCCGCGAAAGCGGAGACGCTGCCCAGATATTCCTGCTGGTCGGCCACGCTCATATTGGCGGCGAAGAATTGCAGCCCAAGCTGCTGGACATCGCCGGCCGCCATATCGGGAGAGAACTTCGTGCCGATGGCGAGCCCCGCCGCGTCAAGCGAGTTCTGTAGTTGCGAGGCGTCATGGCTCGTGCCGATCAGATCAACGGCGCCGGCCAAACCAATCATTATCGGCAGCATCCCGATGGCGGTCGTTATGGCAAAGTTGCCACGCTCCGAAGACCAGAAGCCTTTCAATGCGAACATAGTTCCTCGCCGAACTTCGTAAAGCTCAGGTGATACGCCAAAGATCCCTACGAGCAATTTAAGTAAATGCTAAAATGCGTAAATGCTAAAATGCAGCACAATGATTGGTCAAAATGAAGGACCGCCAAGGTACGCCATATGAGAGGCCATACGGAGAGTTGAACACTACGAGGAGTTGCTCCCCAGGCAATTGACGCGGCGACAATCGCCGCCAACTCTGCTATCGTGCCTCTCGTTCTTGAAGTGGCAGCTCTGGCGGCCATCCTGGCGGTGACCGCCCCGACACACGGGAGGAAGGTTATGGCCGGCTTTCATGTCATGGCGGACGCACGTGGAATGCATGTGCAGCCAACGGTGCGCCGCATCACCACGTCGGACCTTTGGGATGCGCTGCGCCTCGGCGTCGAGGATTTCTGGGCAAAACCTTCGCACTATGTGTTCCTGTGCTTGATCTATCCCATCGTCGGCCTGATCCTGACGCAGTGGACGTCCGGGGCCAACGCCATCCAGCTCATCTATCCCCTGATGTCGGGTTTCGCGCTGGTCGGGCCCTTTGCGGCGCTCGGCCTTTACGAGATCAGCCGCCGGCGCGAACTCGGCATGAACACCTCCTGGCGGCACGCGTTTGATGTGCGGCGCTCGTCCGCGGTTCCGTCGATCGCCGTCATCGGGATCATGCTGGTGGCGCTGTTCCTGTTATGGCTCTACACCGCGCAATCGATCTACACCGGCCTGTTCGGCGACCAGCCGCCGGCCTCGATCGGTGGCTTCATCCGCGACGTGCTGACCACCAGCAAGGGCTGGACGCTGATCCTTGCCGGCAATGCCGCGGGCTTTGTCTTTGCCGTAATCGTGCTGGCCACCACCGTGGTTGCCTTCCCGCTGCTGCTCGACCGTGACGTCGGCGCCGTTTCGGCGATCGAGACCTCGGCACGGGCGGTAATGGCCAACCCGCTGCAGATGGCGCTGTGGGGCTTGCTGGTCGCCGTGCTTCTGGTGATCGGTTCCATCCCGCTGTTTGCCGGGCTAGCCGTCGTCATGCCGGTGCTCGGCCATGCCACCTGGCATCTCTACCGCAAGGTGGTCGAGCCCGAGCGGGCGCAGCAGACAAGGTGGCCGATGTAGGGTGCGCTGTCGCTAACTTCTTGCAATCACTCAACGACGATAGGCCGTTCAGCGATTGAGCTGGGAAACATCACCGCCCCAAAACGCGGCGCGCGGTCTTGACCGGGCGCTTTCCAGGAAGGCGACAATGATTGGATGCGGGTGCTGCTTTGTCGACGTCAGCTGCGGCACGAAGAGCGTGGCAAGGTAGAATGGGTGGGATGGCAGCAGGAGGACGCGAGCCTCGCCATTCGAATCCCTGCCGACAATGTGAAAGCCGCCGGCGTCCAGTTCTTTCTGGTAGGCTGGATTGATGCCGAAGTTGCAATAGTAGCGCTCTTTCGTGTTCGTTTGTCCATAAATCCGCGCTGCCCGGCTCCCTCGCGTCAGAAATACGTCCATGGTTTGCCCAACGAGTGAACAGGTCAGCTGTGTGACGAACAGGGTGGAAGCATAGGGATCGTATTCCGCATGCTCGGCGTCCTGGAAACCCAGCACGTTGCGGGCATATTCGACGACCATATGCTGGCAACCGCCGCAGGTTCCCAAAGCAGGAATTTCGTTTTCCCTGGCATGCCGGATGGCATTCAGAGCGCCATTCATGCTCCTGTACGGGCTGCCTGGAGCGATCCAGATCGCATCAAAAGGTGCCAGCTTGTCGCTGACCCCGGTGATCAGTTCTTCGGTCGAAATCCACTGGTGTTCGTACTGGATACCGAGCGTGGACCCGGCATGATCCAGCGCTTCGTCCATCTTGGCGTGTGGTTCGAAAGATGGCGTGTATTCACCGATCAGCGCCAATGCGAGTCGTTGTGTCATGAGAGCTCCTATGAATTGAAGTGAGCTTCCAGATGCGTTATCGGAGATGCATAAGTAAAATGCATTCGGATGATATCTATCATGACTATCACTAATATCACTCTCGCTCAGCTGCGGGTCCTGACCATGATTGTCGAAGACGCGAGCTTTTCGACGGCCGCTACGCGGATCGGCATGACGCAGTCGGGCGCAAGCCAGGCGATGAGAAGCCTTGAAGGCGTTCTTGGAGTGAAGCTTCTGGTTCGCGGCAAGAACGGGGTGTTTCCGACGGAAATTGGACAAGCAGTGCTTCAGGATGCGCGAGAGGCCGTTCTGGCCATCGAGCGAATCCAGCAAAGGAGCGCCGCAGCTTCAGGCGCTCAGACCGGGCGGTTGCGCATTGGAAGCGTGGCAAGCGCGGTAGAGCGTTTGCTGCCGCAAATACTTGCCCGCTTCCAGCGGCTTTTCCCCGGCGTCGAACTGGTTTTGCTGGAAGGAACCGATCATGAGGTTCTGGAATGGGTTGAAACAGCAGTCGTTGACGTCGGCCTGACCTCCGAACAATCAGCCGAAACTGTCGGGGATGTAGTCCTGGAGGATGATTTCGTCTTTCTTGCTGCTTGCGACCACCCGCTAGCAGCGACGGCGCGCGTCAAATTGTGCGACCTGGCCGACGAGAATTTCATCATGTCGGGCTCTGGTTGCGAGCCGGTCATCCGTCAGCTCTTCGCATCCGTGAACATCTCGCCTAAGGTTGTCCTTACGGTTCGCGATACGGCTGCCCTGGTGGAAATGGTGTCGCAGGGGATCGGTGTGACACTGATGCCTGAGCTTTCCACTCCGGAAGGAGACGCTCGCGTGTGTCGAATTCCCATTGTTCCTTGTGTTCAGAGGCGGCTGCTCGTTGTCAGTCTTGCAAGGGCCAATCGTTCGCCAGCCGCGGAGAAATTCGTGCAGCTGCTGGCGCCCTGACGTTTCTAGCTCAGCTCGCGATCATCGTCCAAGGCGAATTCAGCGCTGCGCCTCTGTCGCCATCTTCAGCGCAAGTGCCGCCAGCACGGTGCCCATCATCCAGCGCTGGATGACCAGCCACAAAGGCCGTCCGGCGAGAAAGGTGGCGATCGAGCCGGCCGTCACCGCGATGACGGCATTGACGCTGAGACTGATCGAAATCTGCGTCGCGCCGAGCACCAGTAGCTGCGACAGGACGTGGCCTTTGCCGGGGCTGATGAACTGCGGCAACAGCGACAGATAGAGCACGGCCACCTTCGGATTGAGCAGATTCGTCATCAGGCCCATGGCGAAAAGCTTGCGCGGCCTGTCCCTCGGCAATTCGCGCACTTCGAACGGCGAGCGTCCGCCCGGCTTCACCGCCTGCCAGGCCAGCCACAGGAGATAGAGCACGCCGGCAAAGCGCAGCGCGTCATAGGCGTAGGGCACGGCGAGCAGCAGCGCGGTGATGCCGAACGCCGCCGCCAGCACATAGAAGACAAAGCCGAGTGCCACGCCGCCAAGCGAGATGAGCCCCGCCTTCGGCCCCTGCGACAGGGAACGCGAGATCAGATAGATCATGTTGGGGCCAGGCGTCAGCACCATGCCGAGGCAGACCAGCGCGAAGGCGAGATGATTGGCCGTTTCGGGCATCTGTTCTTCCCCAGCGCGCCGCGAATGGATGCACGATCCGGCAGGCGGCCAACATGTGCCTGTCCCGGCAGGCGCGCGCAAGTGCATGGCGGCGCCAGCCGTTGTTCCAGCTAGCCGCCGGTGCCTACGGATCAGCCGACGACGCGCAGGTTCGACAGTTCGTTGCCGATTTCCTTGAAATCGTTCGACAAGCTGGCGCCGGTGGCGTTCCAGAACAGTTTTGCCGGCTTGCTCGCGTCCGTTGGATCCTTGCGGAAGCGCGAGTTCGACGAGCAGGATTTCAGCGCCTCGATCGCCTGCTGGTCGGCGATTTTAGTCGTCGACAGATCGAGCGCCACAGTCATCACCATGATGTTGGCTGCCTTGGCGTTGTTGCAAAGCGTCGCCATCTGCTCGTTGAGCGCGTTGGTATAATTGCCGTTAGAATAATCGAATTGGCCAATGGTGCTCGATGTGCCCATGAACAGGCGGCCCACCGACGTGCCGTTGTAGCCGGGTTTGAGATAGCCGAAGGACGCATAGGTCGACTTCGAATCGGCGGGGTCGGAATAGCCGAGCGAGGAAGGCGTGTAGTAGGTGTTGGCGCCGTCGGTCAGCACGATCACGACCTTGTCGTTGCCCCTCTCGGTTTCCGGGCGTCCTTGCGTGAAGGGCTCGCCGCTCGAAACCACGCGCCATCCCCAGGCGATGCCTTCGGGAACATTGGTGCCGCCATCGGGCTTCATCAGGTCGATCGCGGCCTTGATCGCCGTGAGCCCAGTGGCAACGCTGACATCGGTCAGCGGCGTGATCGGGTTGGTGGAGCAGCTGTAGTTCGGCCCGTTGCCGGCGGCCAGCGCCGGCGCATTGATCGGCCGCGGCTGGAAATATTTGGCCATGTTGCGCAACCGGGATTGGCCGGTGCTGCTTGTCGGGTCGTCATTCCACCAGCTGTTGATAGCGCCATAGGCCGTCGGCGCGGCCTCATCCGGATCCTGAGTGATCTTCCAATGGTTGCCGGGTTCGTCAGGGGCGAACATCGGCACGAACATCGTCGCCGGATCGCCAATCCCTATGCCGGTGTTCGCAGAGCCGCCGGAAGGCGCCGCGTCGTTGACATTGTAGGGATAGGGCCTGGCCTCGACGCAACCCTGCCAACTGGCGAACGGGCCATAGGAATCGATGTAGTCGTATTCGTCGTGGTCGCGTTTGCAGGTGTTGTTCGAGTTGTATTCGTCGCAAACCACGCGCTTGCTGTTGGTGACACGCTCATGGTTGGTGACGACCTTCATGTCTCGGTAGAGCGAAAACCGGGTCAGCATCTGGCCTTCGCCGGTACCCCATCCGGTGCCGCGCTTGTACCAGATACCGTTGGTCTGCTGGGCGTATTTGTCGACCGCGTTCAGCGTCGACCAGTCGAAATTCTCGTTCGATACCGGCGACAGTCCTTCGGTGTCCATCCAGGACGCGTTACCGTTGCCGGGTCCGACATTGACCGAGGCGGCAAACGGCACGAGGCCGAACTGCACCGGCCTGTCGACCTGCTTGATCATCGCCGCCTGCTGGGCCAGCGTGTCGACCAGCTGTTTGGCCGCGGTCTTGAGAAGGTCGATCCGCGTTTGCCCCGAGCCCGTTCCGGTCTTGGTCATCGACCCGGAATTGTCGAGCACCAGGGCGACTTCAAGAGTGTTCTTCAGCCGCACTTCCGAGGAGACGTTGAAGCTGATCTTCTGGTTGGCGTCGGTTTCGGATTTGCCGACGAGCTGGCCGAAGACCGGATAGAAATAGGGCTTGTAGTCAAGCCGCGCGCTCATCTTGAGCAAGCCCCCGCCGGCGGTGTTGCTTGGCAAGGTGACGCTGAGCGTCGTGTTGGCGGGGTTGATCTTGTTGAGGTTGGCATTGAAGAAATCGAGCGCATAGGCTCTCAACTGGTCGTCGGTAGCACCTTCCGTCAGCCGGCGCGCCGTGGCGAAGTTTGCGGCATCGAGCGCATTCGAAACCGCCTGTTTTTCGCGGCTCATCTCGGTGAAGTCGACGGCCATCGCCAGGGCGCCCATGAGCGGAACCATCGCGACGACGGTCATAAGAGCATAGTTGCCGCGTTGGTCGCGGCAGAACTGACGCCAAAGTCCATGCATGTCTTGCAGCGGCCCCCGCCGGCGGATTCTCGATCGATGCCAGCTTTCCACAAAACGCTGAAGGCCGTGTTTGGGAAATCGCTCGATTGCCGGGGCAGCGCTTCACCAACCGCTAACCAATCGTGCCTGGCGAAAGCTGATGACAGGCCGGGGCGGTTCGGCTAATCCGAACCGGCTGCGGCGAACCGTCGGTCGCGGCGATCGCAACGATCATGACTGAAGGAAACGGCATGGCGGATTCGCCTGAAATCATCAGCTCGCTCGAAGACGTGTCGAAGGCCTATTCGGCAATCCTGTGCGACGTCTGGGGCGTGGTGCACAATGGTGAAACGCATTTCCCGGCGGCGGCCTCGGCATTGGCAAGGGCTCGAGAGGCGAAAATCCCCGTCGTCCTGATCACCAATTCGCCGCGCAGAAGTGCCGATGTCGTGGCGCAGATGAACGCGATCGGTGTTCCACCGTCAGCCTACGACCGGGTGGTTACCTCAGGCGACGTGACGCGGGATCTGATCGCCGAAGGGCCGCGCAAGATTTTCCATATCGGCGCCGACCGGGACGTCACCCTCTATGAAGGTCTCGATGTCGAGCTTGTCGAGGAGTTCGAGGCGTCCGGCGTCGTCTGCACCGGCCTGTTCGACGACGAGGTCGAGAAGCCCGAGGATTACACCGAGCTCCTGCGGCGGCTGCGCGCCCGGAACCTGCCTTTCATCTGCGCAAATCCCGACATCGTGGTCGAGCGTGGCGAACGCATCATATGGTGTGCCGGCGCGCTGGCGCGTGACTACGCCCAGCTCGGCGGCCGCACATTGATCGCTGGAAAACCTTACGCGCCGATCTACAATCTCGCGATGAAGGAGGTCGCCGAGATTCTTGGCCAGCCGGTCGAGCGCGGCCAGGTGCTGGCCATCGGCGACGGCATGATGACCGATGTGAAGGGCGCCGCCGACAATGGCTTCGATGTTCTTTATGTCTCCGGCGGAATCCATGCCCGCGACTATGGCGATACCCTGTACCCGGACCCGGCAAGACTGGCGGCGTTCCTGGAAAAGCATGGCTATGGTCCGGTGGCCGTCATTCCCAGACTTCGGTAGGTGACGATGGCAGCCTTCCAACGCATCCTGGCAACCGCGCCGCTTCCCGCCGACCTGCGCGGCGGCGTGGTGGCGATCGGCAATTTCGATGGCGTCCATCGCGGCCATCAGGCGGTGCTCGAGCGGGCCTCTGCCGAGGCCGGACGGCGTGGAGTGCCGGCCCTGGTGCTGACATTCGAACCGCATCCGCGCAAGATCTTCAGGCCTGATATCCCGTTGTTCGTGCTGACGCCGCCGCCGATGAAGGCGCGGCTCCTGTCGCTGCTAGGCTTTGCCGCGCTGGTCGAACAGCCGTTCACGCGCGACTTCGCCTCGCTGTCGGCGGAAGCGTTCGTGACGGATGTGCTGGAAACGAACCTTGGCATTACCCACGCCGTGACCGGGTTCGATTTCCACTTCGGCAAGGATCGTCAAGGCGGCCCGGCCTACCTGATGGCGGCCGGCGAGCGTCACGGCTTCGGCGTCACGCTCGTCGACGCCTTCCGGGACGAGGGCGCCGAGGTGGTGTCGTCCAGCCGCATCCGCGGATTGCTGGGCGAGGGCGAGGTGGCTGAAGCCGCCGGTCTGCTCGGCTACCGCTTCACCGTCGAAAGCGAGGTGGTCGGCGGACAGCAGCTTGGCCGCACCCTTGGCTTTCCAACCGCGAATATGAGGCTGTCGGCTGAAGCCGCACTCAAGGAGGGCATCTATGCCGTTCGCTTCCGCCGCGCCGACGGCACGCTTCACGACGGCGTCGCCAGCTTCGGCCGTCGGCCGACGGTCGACGACAATGGCGCGCCGCTGCTTGAAACCTTCGTCTTCGACTTCTCCGAAGACCTCTATGGCGAGGTCTGTCAGGTTTCCTTCTTCAGTTTCCTGCGCCCGGAGGTGAAGTTCGAAGGGCTCGACGCGCTGGTCGCGCAGATGAAGCGCGATGAAGCCGAGGCACGCGCGCTGCTTGCCGGCGTCAAGCCGCTCTCCGATCTCGACGCGGCCATGGCTTTTTGAGTACAGGCGTGATCCCGGCTACTTTTTCAGCGCCAGGCCGACGGCGATGAAGGTCCAGCCCTGGAAGATCAGGTCGATCGCCAGGAACAGTCCGAGCACCCACAGGCTGTTGACCGGCCAGCCCATGGCGATGATCAGACCTGCAAGGGCGCTGATGACACCGGCGGCGACGATCCAGCCCCAGCCGCGTTCCGGCCGATGGCTGTAGCCGACCCAGGCCCTGAGCACCCCTGACGCGACCAGCGCGATCGCCAGCAGGAACGTCAGCACCGCCGAGGCAAGCAACGGATTGCCGAAAGCGAAGAAGCCGGCAACGGCGTACAGCAGTCCGCTGAGCAGCCAGTAGAAGAAGCGGCTCCAGGTCTTGACGCCGAACGCATGCACGATCTCGATGATGCCCGCCATCAGCATCAGCCATCCACGACGTAGACGGAAGCCACCGTGGCGACGAACAGATTGGCAAAGGCAATGCCGCCGAAGATGAGCAGCAGCACACCGAGCGCGACAAACCATCCCCATTTTGTCCGTGTCTGTTCGATCGCGATTTTCAAGGCGTCGCCATGCAGGGTCATTGTCGCGGTCTCCATCGAGGGCTGCGGAATACTGCGAATGGAAGGTAATCCGGGCGCGGGCCAACGTCCAGTCGATGACCGGCAGCCGGATCGCAGCAAAGCGCGAGCGTATGTCTCGGGTTTAAATCAAATTTTACCAAACGGCCGTCAAAGCTGTCGTCGGTAACCGTGTGTGTTGTGTTAGTGGAGTGGCCATGAGTCCGGTCGGAAGAATCTCTCTGGTGTTGGCCGCTGCGATGCTGGGTGGCGCGGGCGTTGCCAATGCGGGCGAGGGCAGCTGGCTGTCCGGCGACTGGTATCTGACCGTTGGCGCCACTGGCATGGTGGCGCCGAATTTCGAGGGCGGCAAGAAGTACCTGCTCAGCGCATCGCCGATCATTTCGCTGGGCAAGGCCGGACCTGCCGCCCGCTTTGTCTCGCGCAACGACAACATCTCGCTGGCGCTGGTCGATGATGGCGGTGTCCGCGCCGGCCTGACCGGCAAGTTCCTGTTTTCCCGCGACGATGACAACGCCGATGAGCTGAAGGGCCTCGATCCGGTGCGCTGGGGCGGGGAAGTCGGCGGCTTCTTCGAATTCTATCCGACGGACTGGCTGCGCGCCCGCGCCGAGCTGCGCCATGGCATTCGCGCCCACAACGGCTTTGTCGCCGACATTGCCGCCGACGCCTTCTACGATGTGACGCCAACCGTCAGGATTTCGGGAGGACCGCGTGTTTCCTTCGCCTCAGGCAACTATTTCGACGCCTATTATGGCGTCAACGCGCAGGAAGCGGTGGCTTCGGGCTTGAGCGAATATCATCCCGGTGGCGGGCTGAAATCGACCGGCCTTGGCGGCGCCATAACCTGGAAGGTGACCGAGCCGATGACCGCCAGCCTGTTTGGCGAATATTCGCGCCTGATGGGACCGGCGGCCGATTCCAGCCTGGTCAAGGAGCGTGGCGACCGCAACCAGTTTATGATTGGCGTGTCGACCACCTACCGCTTCGATTTCACGATGTAGGTGAATCGAACGAGAGACGCTTTATTCCTGCGTCTATCTCCGCTAAAAGCCCACCAATGACGAGCTTTTTGCGCCTTCGCGTGCTGACGATACGAATTACCGGCCCGGTGTTCCGGGCGGCCTGAGGGTCGCCGGAACCGCCGGGAATTCTGCGCGCGGCCTCTCGCGCTTTTTCCAGATCATCAGGCATGTCGCCCAAAAGTGGCCCCGGTTTTGGGAAAACGACATGCGCAAAAGTATAGTTCAACGCCCGAGCTCTTTTGCCGCCGGGCAATGCACATGGCAGACCAATGACCGATACAACTGAAACGATCGACTATTCCAAGACGCTTTACCTGCCGCGGACGGATTTCCCGATGCGTGCCGGCTTGCCGGAGAAGGAGCCGCTGCTGGTCAAGCGCTGGCAGGACATGGACCTCTACCGCAAGCTGCGCGAGAGCGCTGCCGGCCGCACGAAATACGTGCTGCATGACGGCCCGCCCTACGCCAACGGCAACATCCATATCGGCCATGCGCTGAACAAGATCCTCAAGGACGTCATCACCCGCTCGTTCCAGATGCGCGGTTACGACTCGAACTATGTGCCCGGCTGGGACTGTCACGGCCTGCCGATCGAATGGAAGATCGAGGAGCAGTACCGCGCCAAGGGCAAGAACAAGGACGAGGTGCCGGTCAACGAATTCCGCAAGGAATGCCGTGAGTTCGCCGCAGGTTGGATCACGGTGCAGGGGGCCGAGTTCCAGCGCCTCGGCGTCATCGGCGACTTCGAGAATCCCTATACGACGATGGCTTTCCATGCCGAGTCGCGCATCGCCGGCGAGCTGTTGAAATTCGCCATGTCGGGCCAGCTCTACCGCGGCTCCAAGCCGGTGATGTGGAGCGTGGTCGAGCGTACGGCGCTGGCCGAGGCCGAGATCGAGTACCACGACTATGAGAGCGACACGATCTGGGTGAAGTTTCCGATCCAGTCTGCTGATGGGGATACGATTTTACACGTCGAGGACGAAGGTGGTGAGCGAACTGGCAGGAAAATTGTCGTAAAGCCGCCGCACAGTTTGTCCCATGCTTCAGTTGTCATCTGGACGACAACGCCTTGGACGATCCCGGGTAACCGGGCGGTAGCCTATTCGCCACGCATTGCCTACGGACTTTACGAGATCGTGGCAGCCGAAAATGACTTTGGCCCTCAGCCCGGTGAGAAGCTGGTCTTTGCCGACGCGCTTGCCGATGAAAGCGCAGCCAAAGCCAAGGTGAATTTTAAGCGACTTCGCACCGTGACAAGCGAGGAACTTGCCAACGTAACGTTAGATCATCCGTTTTTTGCGTTAAACGGAGGGTATCATTTCGATGTGCCCATGCTCGTCGGCGACCATGTCACCGACGATGCCGGCACCGGCTTCGTCCACACCGCGCCCGGTCACGGCCGCGAGGACTTTGACGCCTGGATGGATGCGGCGGTGGATCTGCGCACACGCGGCATCGATCCCGCCATCCCGTTCACCGTCGACGATGGCGGCTTCTTCACCAAGGACGCGCCGGGGTTCGGCCCCGACCGCGAGGGTGGACCGGCACGCGTCATCGATGACAATGGCAAGAAGGGCAACGCCAACCAGGCCGTCATCGACGAGTTGATCAAACGCAACGCGCTGTTCGCGCGTGGCCGGCTGAAGCACAGCTACCCTCACTCCTGGCGGTCCAAGAAACCGATCATCTTCCGCAACACGCCGCAATGGTTCGTCTACATGGACAAGGACCTCGGCGATGGCTCGACGTTGCGCAGCCGGGCGCTCAAGGCCATCGACGACACCCGCTTCGTGCCCGCCGCCGGCCAGAACCGCATCCGCGCCATGATCGAGGAGCGCCCGGACTGGGTGCTGTCGCGCCAGCGCGCCTGGGGCGTGCCGATCGCCGTCTTCGCCGATGCCGACGGCAATGTGCTGAAGGACGAAGCGGTCAACCAGCGCATCATGGACGCCTTCGAGAAGGAGGGCGCCGACGCCTGGTTCGCGGCTGATGCCAAGGAGCGTTTCCTTGGCAATCACGACGCTTCGAAGTGGAAGCAGGTGATGGACATCCTCGACGTCTGGTTCGATTCGGGCTCGACGCATGCCTTCACGCTGGAGGATCGTCCTGACCTGAAATGGCCGGCCGACGTCTATCTCGAAGGCTCCGACCAGCATCGCGGCTGGTTCCATTCGTCGCTGCTGGAGAGCTGCGGCACCAGGGGCAGGGCGCCTTACGACACCGTCGTCACCCATGGTTTCACCATGGACGAGGATGGCCGCAAGATGTCAAAGTCGCTGGGCAACACCGTGGTGCCGCAGGACGTCATCAAGCAGTCGGGCGCCGATATCCTGCGTCTGTGGGTGGTGACGACCGACTACTGGGAGGACCAGCGGCTCGGCAAGAACGTGCTGCAGACCAACATCGACGCCTACCGCAAACTGCGCAACACCATCCGCTGGATGCTGGGTACGCTTGCCCATGACGATGGCGAAGAGGTGCCGATGGAGAAAATGCCGGAGCTGGAGCGGCTGATGCTGCACCGGCTGGCCGAGCTCGATGAGGTCGTGCGTTCGGGCTACGACGCCTTCGAATTCAAGCGCATCACCCGCATGCTGCTCGATTTCATGGTGGTCGAGCTGTCGGCGTTCTATTTCGACATCCGCAAGGACGCGCTCTACTGCGACGCGCCGACGAGCCTGAAGCGCAAGGCTTCGGTGCAGGTGGTGCGCCATCTCTTCGATTGCCTGGTGAAATGGCTGGCGCCGATGCTGCCTTTCACCATGGAGGAGGCCTGGCTTGACCGTCATCCCGACGCCGTCTCTGTGCATCTCGACCAGTTCCCGCAAATCCCGGCGGACTGGAAGAACGAGGCGCTGGCGGAAAAGTGGCGCCAGGTGCGGCAAGTGCGGCGCGTCGTCACCGGCGCGCTGGAGATCGCGCGCGCCCAGAAGGTGATCGGATCGTCGCTGGAAGCGGTGCCGGTCGTCACAATCAACGACGCAGCGCTCGAAGCGGCGATTTCAGATGTCGACATGGCCGAGATGGCGATCACCAGCGATCTGGTCATCGCTCATGGCGAGGCACCGGCTGGTGCCTTCGCGATCGACGACGTCAAGGGTGTCGCCGTGGTGGTCGAGAAGGCCGAGGATCGTGGCCTGTTAAAATGTGCACGCTCCTGGCGCTACACCGCCGATGTCGGCCAGGATCCGGAATTCCCGGATGTTTCGGCTAGGGATGCGGCGGTGCTGCATGAATTGAAGACGCTTGGCCGACTTTAACGGTTAGTCGGCTGGATCGGTGCACAAATGCCACGCCGGGCGGGCGAAAACCGCCCGCGCGTTGCCCTTAACGAGTGGTTGAGGTAAACACGCGAAACTCCGGAAGACAAATTGTCGCCGGATTTCCGTCGCAAGTGCTTGGACGATGGGGACCGGCCACAAGGCCGGCGGCAATCGAGAGGCTGTCTAGAGTGGGACTTTTTGGCATGACCGAGAGATATAATGCGCGCTTGGCGCTGCTGGCGCCGCTTGTCGCGTCGGGCCTCGCTTTGTCCGGCTGCATGGGCTCTCCGACCTACGGCACCGACAAGACCGCCGGCGAACAGCTGGCCGGCGATATTTCAGGTGCCTTTTCATTCGCGCCGAAGCGCAAGGAACAGATCGACTACAAGCCGCGTCCGACGCTTGTGAAGCCGGCGCCAGGCCAGAAGGAAGCGCTGCCGGCCCCGCAGGACAGCATCGAGACGGCGAGCGCCGAATGGCCCGAATCGCCCGAGCAGCGCCGCGCCCGCCTGCGCGCCGACGCCACCGCCCATCAGAACGACCCGGCTTACCAGTCGGAGATCGTCGACGACGTGCAGACCGATCCGGCCTCGGTGAAGAGGGCAATGGCGGAATCAGGCTCGAGCCACCCGCCGGCATGGACACCGGCCGATTCCGACAAGGGTCGCGCCGCCGAGATCCAGCGCCGCCTTGCCGACAGCAAGCAGGGCGATCCGAACACCCGCAAATATCTGAGCGAGCCTCCAGTGCAGTATCGTGTCGCGGCCGGCACGGCGCCGCAGAACGAGCTTGGCGAGGACGAGTACAAGAAGGAACGCCGTCTCAAGAAAGAGGCGGAAGGCAAGAAGGGCAGCGGCTGGTTCGACTGGATGCCGTCCCTGTAAAAACCGCTTCTTTCTTATTTCTTGCCGAAGGGCGCCCGGCTCAGCCGCGCCGTTCCCGGAAAAATCCTTTGAGCAACAAGGCCGCCTCGGTCTCGCCCATGCCTGGATAGATGTCGGGCCTGTGGTGGCAGGTTGGCGATGCGAAGAAGCGCACGCCATTGACCACCGCGCCGCCCTTGTCGTCGGCGGCACCGAAATAAAGCCGGCGCAGCCGGGCGAAGGAAATGGCGCCGGCGCACATGGCGCAAGGTTCCAGCGTCACATAGAGATCATGGCCGGTCAGCCGTTCGGCCGACAGTTTGCGGCAAGCTTCGCGGATGACCAGCATCTCGGCATGCGCGGTCGGGTCGGCAAGTTCGCGTGTGCGGTTGCCGGCGCTGGCGACAACACCAGCGCCGTTGGCGATGACGGCGCCGACCGGCACTTCGCCTCGCAAGGCGGCAGCCTCGGCCTCCTTCAGCGCCAGCGCCATGAAATCGGGCCGCTTCACGCGATTTCCACTCTGATTATCTCCTCGCCACCTGACGGTGATCCTGTTATTGAGCGCAGGACCTCGAAAATCGGGACTCGGTTTTCGAAAATGATCATGCGCCACATCAAAAGTGCTACAGCGTTCGTTGCGCGCCCGAAAGGATGCGCCACGCTGTAGCAGCGCAAACGGATAAAGGCCACATGGACGACAACGACAAGAAATTCCGACCCAGGAAGGGTCCGGCCAAGAGTGGGCCGAAAGCCGCGGGACCGCGCAGCCGTGATGGCGCCGCTGGCAAGGGCGGCAAGCCGTCCTTTGGCGCCAAGAAGCCTTACGCACCGCGTGGCGATCGGCCGATGGCCGCCGATGGCGAGCGGCCGAAGCGCGATTTCAAGGGCGGCGACAAGCCTTTCAGCAAAGGCCCGCGACCCGAAGGGAAGCCTTTTGAGAAGCGCGAAGGGCCGCGCAAGCCCTACGCACCGCGCGGCGACCGCCCGATGGCCGCCGAGGGTGAGCGCAAACCGTATGAGAAGCGCGAAGGACCACGCAAGCCCTACGCACCGCGCGGCGATCGCCCGGTGGCCGCCGAAGGCGAGCGCAAGCCCTATGAAAAGCGCGAGGGGCCGCGCAAGCCCTATGCACCGCGGGGCGACCGACCGGCTGCGGCGGCAGCGGGCGGCGAAAAGCGTTTCGACCGTCCCAAGCGTGATTTCAGTGACCGCGCGCCGCGCGACGCTGGCGATCGCCCGAAGCGTGACTTCGCCGACCGCCCCAAGCGTGATTTCGGCGACCGGCCGAAGCGGGATTTCAACGATCGGCCGCAAGGCGCGGCAGGCGGCAGCTTCAAGCCACGCCCGCGTCCCGCCGAGGGCGCGGAAGAGGCAGGCGAGCGCATCGCCAAGCGGTTGGCCCGCGCCGGCCTGGCCTCGCGCCGCGATGCCGAGGAGCTGATCGCCGCCGGCCGCGTCAAGGTCAATGGCCGCGCCCTGACTTCACCGGCCTTCAACGTCATGCCTGATGACATCATCCATCTCGACGGCATGGAAATCCCGCCGATCGAGCGCACCCGGCTGTTCCTGTTCCACAAGCCGGCCGGCGTCGTCACCACCAACCGCGATCCCGAGGGCCGCAAGACCGTCTTCGACGTGCTGCCGGCTGAATTGCCGCGGCTGATGACCATCGGCCGGCTCGACATCAACACCGAAGGCCTGCTGCTGCTCACCAATGATGGCGGCCTCTCGCGCGTGCTCGAACTGCCGGCCACCGGCTGGCTGCGCCGCTACCGCGTGCGCGTCCACGGCAAGGTCGAGGAAAGCGCGCTTGCCGGCCTCCGTGAAGGCATTGCCGTCGACGGCGTGTTCTACGGTGCCATCGAAGCGACGCTCGACCGTGAGCAAGGCACCAATGCCTGGCTGACGATCGGTCTGCGCGAGGGCAAGAACCGCGAAGTCAGGAACATTCTGGGTTCGCTCGGCCTCGACGTGACGCGGCTGATCCGCATCTCCTACGGGCCGTTCCAGCTCGATGACCTCGCCGAGGGCCATGTGCTGGAGATCAAGGGGCGCGTGCTGCGTGACCAACTCGGCGAGCGCCTGGTCGAGGAATCCGGCGCCAATTTCGACGCCGATGTCACCAAGCCGTTTTCCAACAAGCCGGTGCGGCGCACCGAAGTTCGCGAGCCGGAGCCGGAGCGGCCGAAATTCACCCGTGACGGTGAGCGCCGCCCGATCGGGGAGGGCGGTCTGATCAAGAACCGCAAACGCCGCGAAGGCAGCCGCGACGAGGCTCTGGGCAAACTGTCGACAAGTCCCGACAGAAGCGCGGAGAAGGGTTTTGGCGAACGCGGCCCGCGTCCCGAACGCAGCTTTGGCGACAAGCCGCGCGGCAGTTTTGGCGACAAACCGCGCGGCGGCTTCGGCGACAAGCCGCGTGGTGCTTTTGGCGGCAAGCCGGGTGGTGGCAAAAAGTCCGAGCGCGAGCAGCGGCCGATCGAGCCGCCCGGCCAGCGCAAGGCCAATGTCTGGATGGCGCCGGGCGCGCGGCCGATCGGCAAGGGCAGGGCCGATGCAGACGCAGCCAAGGCCGCTGAAGCAAAGGCGCGCAAGGCATCGTTCAAGCCGACCTATGGCAAACCGGCCGGTGCCAAGCCGTTCGGCAAGCCGAGAGGCGAACGTCCGGGGGGGGCCGGCGGCGGTGAGCGTCCGCGCAATGGTCCCCGAGGCCCCAAAGCGAGATGAGAATCGTCGGTGGTGAGTTTCGCGGGCGTCCGCTGGCGACGCCCCGTTCGAGCGCCATCCGTCCGACGACCGATCGCACCCGCGAGGCGGTCTTCAACGTGCTGGCGCATCGCTTTGCCGCGCAGTTGGACGGTGCGCGCGTGCTCGACCTGTTCGCCGGCACCGGTGCGCTGGGGCTTGAGGCGCTGTCGCGCGGTGCCTCCTATGGCGTCTTCATCGAGGAATCGGCCGAAGGCCGTGGCCTGATCCGCGACAATGTCGAGGCCTTCGGCCTGACCGGCCGCACCAAGATCTTCCGCCGCGATGCCACCGGCCTTGGCGAAGCGGGCACGCTGGCGCCGTTCGGCCTCGTCTTTGCCGACCCGCCCTATGGCAAGGGTCTTGGCGAGCGCGCCTTGCAGTCGGCGAAAGCCGGCGGCTGGCTTCGCCCCGGCGCGCTGTGCGTGGTCGAGGAGGCGGCAGTGGCGCCGTTCGAGCCGGGCCCCGGCTTTTCCGTGCTGGACGAGCGCAACTATGGCGAGACCGTCATCCGCTTTGTCGAGGCGGTCTGATACGCCTCGTATCCTTGGCCGTGCATCCATGAGCCGGCCTCTTTGCCGCCGCCTTTGCCGGCAACATGACCAACAATTCACTTTGCTTGTCGCCAGCACCTTGCCTATCGTCCGCCAAAGCAATTCCAGGAAAAGTGTGAAGCGGTTTTCCGCCCAGAATTGCGACAAAACAAAGAGATAGAGCGGTTCAACGTTTCCGTGAAACGATGAACCGCTCTACGAAACCGGAGCCGTTGATGACATCCAGGATTGAATGGCTGCGGGGAACGCTGTTGGCGACCTCTTTGGCTTTTGTCATGACCAGCCCGGTGCTGGCCGAGAGCCCCGTCTTGCCCAACACGGTTCCGGCCGAGTTCAAGGTCACGGATTTCCTGCTCGACAACGGCATGGAGGTGGTCGTCATTCCCGACCACCGTGCGCCGATCGTCACCCACATGGTCTGGTACAAGATCGGCAGCGCCGACGAGCCGCCCGGCAAATCCGGCATTGCGCATTTCTTCGAACATCTGATGTTCAAGGCGACGACCAACCATGCGGCCGGCGAGTTCGACCGCGCCATCTCCGATATCGGCGGCTCCAACAACGCCTTCACCTCTTACGACTACACCGCCTTCCACGAAACGGTGGCGCCGTCGGCGCTCGAGCTGATGATGAGCTTCGAGGCCGATCGCATGCGCAATCTCATTCTCACCGACGATGTGATCAAGACCGAGCGCGATGTCATCCTCGAGGAGCGCCGCTCGCGCATCGACAACAGCCCCGAGGCCGTGCTGGACGAGGAGGTCGATGCGACGCTGTGGCAGAACCAGCCCTATCGCATCCCGGTCATCGGCTGGATGCAGGAGATGCAGCAGCTGAACCGCGCCGACGCTGTTGCCTTCTATGACAAATATTACCGGCCCAACAACGCGGTGCTGATCGTCGCCGGCGATGTCGAACCGGACACGGTGCGGGCGCTGGCCGAAAAGACCTATGGCAAGGTGGCGCGCGGCCCCGATCTGCCGCCGCGCATCCGTCCGGTCGAGCCGGAGCAGAACACCAAGCGCACGGTGACGCTCGCCGATGCCCGCGTCAGCGTGCCGAGCTTTTCCACCCAATGGGTGGTGCCGTCCTATCACACCGGCAAGCCGGGCGAGGCGGAAGCGCTCGACCTCTTGGCGGAGATCCTTGGCGGCGGCAATCGCAGCCGGCTCTACCAGGCGCTCGTCGTCCAGCAAGGTATCGCATCCAGCGCCGGCGCCTTTTTCCAGGGCACCATGCTCGACGACACCAACTTCACCGTCTACGGCGCGCCGCGCGGCGATGCCAAGATTTCCGACGTCGAAGCGGCGGTCGATGCCGAAGTGGTGCGCATCGTCCGGGATGGCGTCACGCCATCGGAGTTGGAGAAGGCCAAGGACCGCTATGTCAGGTCGATGATTTTTGCCCGCGACAAGCAGGATTCCATGGCCAACATTTACGGGTCGACGCTGGCCACCGGCGGCAATGTGCAGGACGTCCAGCAGTGGACGGACCGCATCCGCAAGGTCACGACAGATGAGGTCAAGGCCGTCGCCGCGCGCTACCTGGTGCTCGCCCGGTCGACCACCGGCTATCTCTTGCCGCAGCAACAGGCGGGGAATTGATGATGAAGAGCACGAACGCGGTACGCGCACCCCTCACCACCCTCTTCCTCTCCGTCCTCTTCCTCATCCTGCCGGCACTCACCGCGCGGGCCATGGACATCCAGTCCGTCACCTCGCCAAAGGGCATCACCGCCTGGCTGGTCGAGGACTATTCCGTGCCGGTCGTCGCCATCCGCTTTGTCTTCGGCGGCGGCTCGACGCAGGATCCGGTCGGCAAGGAAGGGCTGGCCAATCTGATGACCGGCCTGTTCGACGAAGGCGCCGGACCGCTCGACAGTGAAGACTTCCAGATCAAGCTCGACGATGCCGGCGCCGAGATGAGCTTCGACGAGAGCCGCGACGGCATCTACGGCTCCATGCGCATGCTGGCCGAGCAGCGCGACCAGGCCTTCGACCTGTTGCGGCTGGCGGTCAACGAGCCGCGCTTCGACCAGCTGCCGATCGACCGCATCCGCGCCCAGATCCTTTCCGGCATCATTGCCGGCGAGAATGATCCCGACACGGTGGCGCAGAACAAATGGGCGCGTGCCCTCTATGGCGATCATCCCTATTCCCGCTCCGATCAGGGCACCAAGGAAAGCATCGCCACCATCACGCCCGATGATCTCAAAGCCCTGCACAAAGCGGTGTTCGCCCGCGGCGGCCTGCGTGTCGCCGTGGTCGGCGCCATCGACGCGGAGACGCTGAAGAAGAAGCTCGACATGGTGTTCGGCGACCTGCCGCAAAACCAGGCGCTGAGGCCGGTGGCCGATATCGACCCGAAGCTGGCGCAGCATATCGAGGTTGACTACGACCTGCCGCAGACCTCCCTGCAGCTCGCTTTTCCCGGCGTGAAGCGCAAGGCGGCGGATTTCTTCCCCGCCGTGCTGATGAACGAGATCCTCGGCGGCGGCACCTTCACCTCACGCCTGTTCCAGGAAGTGCGCGAGAAGCGCGGGCTGGCCTACAGCGTCAACTCCTCGCTGATCAACCAGGACCACGCCAACGCGCTGATCGTCAGCACCGGCACCCGCTCCGACCGCGCGGCCGAGACGCTGGGCATCGTCCGCGACGTCGTCAATCAGCTGGCCGAAGAAGGCCCGACCGAGGCGGAGCTGGCGGCGACCAAGAAATACATGATCGGCGCCTACGCCATCAACAATCTGGACTCCTCCAGCGCCATCGCCTCGACGCTGGTCGAACTGCAGCTCGACGATCTCGGCATCGACTACATGCAGCGCCGCGCCGGCTACATCAACGCGGTGACGCTCGATCAGGTCAAGGCGGCGGCGAAGAAACTGCTGACCGCCGAGCCGACCATCATGGTCATCGGCCCGAAATTGGCCGGAGCCGGCAAGGGATGAGCCCGACCTTCGGCATCGCCTTCGGCGGCGGCGGCGCGCGCGGGCTGGCGCATATCCATGTCATCGAGGCGCTGGACGAGTTGGGCATCAAGCCGGTGGCGATTGCCGGCTCGTCGATCGGCGCCATCATGGGCGCCGGCATGGCATCGGGCATGACCGGCAAGGACATCCACGACTATGCCCGCTCGATCCTCGGCCGCCGCGCCCAAGTGGCGAGCCGCATGTGGCGGGCGCGGCCGGGCACGATCGCCGAAGCCATGCAGGTCCGCGTCAGCCAGTTCAACGTCGAGCGCATCCTGAAAGCCTTTCTGCCCGAGGCCATTCCCGAAACCTTCGCCGAGCTGAAAATCCCGCTCAAGGTGACGGCGACCGACTATTTCGGCCACAAGCTCGCTGTCTTCGAAGACGGCGACCTGCACTCGGCGCTGGCGGCCTCGGCGGCCATCCCCGCCGTGTTCCGCCCGGTGACGCGCGACGGCAGGCTGCTGATCGACGGCGGCATCTACAACCCCGTGCCGTTCGACCTGATCGAAAACGATGCCGACATCATCATCGGCGTCGACGTCGTCGGCGCACCGGAGGAAGTCGACCGCAAGCACCCGACCTCCGTCGACCTGATGTTCGGCGCCACGCAATTGATGATGCAGTCGATCACCGCCAACAAGCTGAAGCAATGCCGCCCCGACATCCTGGTCCGCCCGGCGGTGTCGAAATACCGGGTGCTCGATTTTTTGAAGATCGACGCCTTGATGAACGAGACGGCGGATATCAAGGACGAGCTGAAGCGGCAGGTGGAGAAGGTGGTTGAGGCGAGGAATAGCGCCGCCATCAAGGGGAGGCGGAGGAAGCAGGTCGGGTGAAGTGCATCTTTCCTTCACCTGAGAGGAGAGAGCCCAACCGTCTTATGACTTAGCCGTCATCGGCGCATACTCTAGCGCCACCACGCCGTTGCTAAACGGCTTTGCGGAAATCAGGTCGAGCGTCACCGGCTCACCGATTGGGAATAGCGGCTTGCCCTGACCGACGGTGCCTGGATAGCTGAGCAGCCTGACGCGGTCGACCAGGCCGTGGCGCAGCAATTCCTGCGCGACGCTGAGGCTGCCATGCACGTAGATGTTGCCGCCGCTGCCTTGCTTCAGCGTCCTGACCGCTTCCGGCAGAGGCCCTTTCAGCAATTCGGCAGGCTTCCAGTCGAGCGCCTTCAGGCTGGTCGAGGCGACATATTTCGGCAGCGCGTTGAACCGGTCGGCAAAATCTCCGGTTTCCGTGGGCCAGGAGCCGGCAAAGATCTCATAAGTCGTGCGCCCCAAAAGCATGGCGCCGCTGTCGGCAAGCTCGTCCTCCTTGAACCTGTTCATCTCGTCGTTCCAGGTCACGCTGGGCAGCTTCTCGACCTCAGCAATGCCATCGACGCGGATGAATTCGGTGACGATGAGTTTTGGCATGGCGCTCTCCTTCTTCGGTCAGAGGACGGATTGCGCGGGCGCTTTGCGACAGGCTCTTGAGAAATATCGCGGCGCCTTGTCGTTTTCGGCTAATGCCCGAGACACGCATTGACCTCAGCCGGCCTGACGGCGCCACCCAATTGATGATGCAGTCGATCATCGCCAACAAGCTGAAGCAGTGCCGCTCGACATCCTGGTTCGCCCGGCGGTGTCGAAATACTGCGTGCTCGATTTCCTGAAGATCGACGCCTTGATGAACGAGACGGTGGATATCAAGGACGAGCTGAAGCGGCAGGTGGACAAGGCGGTGGAGGCGAGGAGCGGGAAGGGCAAGCGCGGGAAAAGAGTGGGCTGAGGGAGACGTTGCGTCGGCGCCCCAAAGCTCTTCAGGCTATCTTATTGCCCGTGCATCAAGCTTTTCTATCAAGCCGCTCGCTTGTACGCCTCCGGCGAGGGCCGCCTTGCGCGAGCATGGCACGGTAGCGAGGCTGCGCTCTTAAGGTCGTCCTTACGAGCGAAGTTG
>NZ_JAMYSG010000019.1:0-150782 GCF_040321815.1 Mesorhizobium sp. M0239 | reverse complement strand
AGCGATTGCCGCGGGCTAAGCCAGCGCCCTACGAAAGCCCCCTCTCCGGGCGCGTAGCGGCCCCCACACCCCCCCCCCGGGGGGGGGGGGGGGGCCCCCCCCCCCCCCACCGGCCTTGGGAGGATTTAGCGGGCTGCGGTCCAGCCCTTGTAGTCCTTCAGGTTCTCGGCCGTGATGAGCTTCGGGTCGAGCAGGACGGTCGGCTCCGCCGGCTTCTTGCCGGCCAACAGTTCGGCCGCCATCGTCAGCGACTGGCCGGCCATCACATAGGGATCCTGCGAGGCCGAGGCCTTGATCATCGAGGTGCCGGAGGAGAGTTCCTTCTCGATATCGGGCGCGCCGTCGACGGCGGTGAAGATGAACTCCGAGCGGTTGAGCTGCTTGGCGGCAAGCTGGGCGCCGATCGCCGTCGGATCGTTGATGGCAAACACCGCATCGATCTTGTCGAAGCGGGTGAGCAGCGACTGGAACACCTTCAGGCCGCCGTCGCGCGAGCCTTCGGCATTCTGGTCGTCGGAGAGGATCTTGATGTCGGGATGCTGCGCCAGCACGTTCTTGCAGCCCTTCACCCGCTCCAGAATCGACGACGATGCCGGTCCGTTGAGGATGACGTAGTCGCCCTTGCCGCCGGTGTGGTCGACCAGGTACTGGCAGGCCTCTTCGCCGGCCTTGACGTTGTTGGTCATCACGGTCACGTCGGCGCCCGGCGCCGAAACGTCGAAGGCGGCAACGACGATACCCGCAGCCTGTGCCTTCTTCACCGCCGGCGCGATCGCCTTGGCGTCGACGGCATTGAGCATGATCACGTCGACACCGGCGGCGATGAACGAATCGACCTGCGAGACCTGCTTGTTGAGGTCATAGTCGGCCGACACCGAGGTCACCTCGACCTTTGGGTTGATCTTCTTGGCCGCGTCCTCGATGCCCTTGATGGTGGCGACGAAGAAGGGATTGCCGAGCAGGCCGACCGAGATGCCGACCTTATTGAGGTCCTTGGCCGAAGCAGGCGCGATGGCGAGCGACGCGAGTGCGACGCCGCAGAGCAGTTTGGCGATGGTCTTCATTGCTTTCCTCCGATTGCCCCGCGCCTCTCACGGTGCGTTACATGAAACCGGTCGTTGACGCCGGCGACTAAGGTCAATCACGTTCTTGCTCCTGCCTGGAGCCTGTAGCGGTCGAGGGCGACCGCCACGATGATGACCAATCCCTTGATGATGTACTGCCAGATGTCGGAGACACCGGCCAAGATGAGCCCGTTGGAGAGCACCGCGATGATCAGGCCGCCGATCAGCGTACCCCAGATCGAGCCGACGCCACCGACGAAGCTGGTGCCGCCGAGGATGACAGCGGCAATGGCGTCGAGTTCATAGGACTGCCCGAGCTGCAGCCCGTTGGCGGCATAGAGCCGGGCCGCCGACATGGCGCCGCCAAGGCCGGCCAGCAGGCCGGAAATGCCATAGACGAAGAGCAGCACCAGCGGCACCTTGATGCCGGTCAGCCGCGCCGCTTCGGCATTGCCGCCGACGGCATAGATCCAGGTGCCGAGCACGGTGCGCTTGAGCACCAGCCAGGACAGCACCACCACCGACAGCGCGATGATGACCAGCCAGGGAATGCCGAACAGCGAACCGTTGCCGATAAAATCGAACGGCAGGTCCGAGTTGAACACCGTGGTGTCCTGGCCGAGCAGGCGGGCAACACCGCGCACCGCGGTCAGCGAACCCAGCGTGACGATGAAGGGCGGCAGCTTGATATAGGCGATGAGCAGCCCGTTGATGAGGCCGAAGCCGAGCCCGACCAGAATGGCCGCCGGCACGCCGAGCAAACCCCAATCCGGCACCAGCGACACCATCACCGCCACCATCGCCGATGCGGCGAGGATGGCGCCGACGGACAGGTCGATGCCGCCGGTCAGGATGACGAAGGTCATGCCGGCCGCCAGCACGATGTTGATCGACGACTGCTGGGTGACGATCAAGAGGTTGGTCTCGGTCAGGAAGCGCGGGTTCAGGAACTGGAAGCCGGCCGCCAGCAGGATCAGCACCGGCAGCATGCCAAGGGCAGCGAAAGCCGTGCGCAGCCGTCGGCTGGTGCCGGTGGCCTGGCCGCCTGCGCTGATCTCGGTCGCCTTGTCGGTCATTGCTGAGCCGCTCCCGTTGCAAGTTCCATGATTTTCTCCTGGCTTAGCGGTTCGCCTTGCGATGCCGTCACCTCGCCCGATATCGTGCCGTCGCGCATCACCAGCACGCGGTCGGCAACGCCGATCACCTCGGGCAGTTCGCTGGAGATCATCAGGATGGCGATGCCCTGTTTGGCGAGATTGTCGATCAGCCGGTAGATTTCCGATTTCGCCCCGACATCGACGCCGCGGGTCGGCTCGTCGAGGATGACGACCTTCGGCTCGGTTTCGAGCAGGCGGGCGAGCAGCACCTTCTGCTGGTTGCCGCCCGACAGCGAGCCGGCATTGGCCTGCACCGAACTGGTGCGGATGGAGAGACCGGCAACGGCCTTGGAAGCGCGCCTTTCGGCGGCCGCGAAGTCGCGCAAGCCGCCGGCGCGCGAATCCCGCGCCAGCACGCCCATGCTGATGTTGTCGGAAATCGACATGTCGAGGAACAGGCCGAGTTCCTTGCGGTCCTCGGTCAGATAGGCGATGCCGGCATCGAGCGCCTCGCGCGGCGAGCCGATGGTTACAGGTTTGCCGTCGAGTTCCAGCGTGCCTGACACGCGCCTGTCGGCGCCGAAGATCAGCCGCGCAAGCTCGGTACGGCCGGAACCGACCAGACCCGCCAGCGCCAGCACCTCGCCCTTGTGCAGGTCGAACGAACAGTCTTTCAGGAGACGGCCGTCGGACATGCCACGCACCGAGAGCGCCACCGCGCGCTTTTCGTCCGGCGGCCGATGATCCTTCTTGTAGAAAGCCGACAGATCGCGGCCGACCATCATCGAGACGAGGCGCGAGGCGCTGAGGTCGGCACGTTCGAGCGTACCGACATAACCGCTGTCGCGCAGCACGCTGACGCGATCGGCAAGCTGGTAGACCTCTTCCATGCGGTGACTGATGTAGATGATGGCGATGCCTTGCGATTTCAGCGTCGCGATGACCTCGAACAGCCGGTCGGTCTCGCGCGAGGTCAGCGACGTCGTCGGCTCGTCCATGACGATGATGCGCGCATTGGTCGACAGCGCGCGGGCGATCTCGACCAATTGGCGCTCGCCGAGCGACAGGCTGGAGACCATGTCGCGGGCCGAAAAGGAGACGCCCAGACGCGCGATGATCTCCCTGGCGCGCCGGGTGCACTGGTCACGATCGACGATGCCGAAGCGTCGCGGCTCGTTGCCGAGGAAGATGTTCTGCGCCACCGTCAGATTGGGCGCCAGCGACAGCTCCTGATAGATCACCGCGACGCCGCTGGCGCGCGCCTTGATCGGATCGCCGGTCGCGGCCGGCATGCCGTCGATCAGGATCTCACCGCCGGCATCCGGCCGATAGGCGCCTGAAAGCACTTTCATCAATGTCGACTTGCCGGCGCCGTTCTCGCCCATCAAGGCGTGCAGCTCGCCGGCATGGACGCTGAGCGAGACATCGTGCAAGGCACGGATGGTGCCGAACGTCTTGGAGATGTGGCGCATCTCCAGCACCGGCTGGCGCACCGTCTCGGCCTTGGCAATCGCACTCATCGCGCGCCTCCCGCCACCGCACCAGCGACGCCCCGGTCCATGGTGGCGGCACGCCAATTGCCGCGATAGCCTGCCAACCCGGTGAAACGCGACGCGCGCACCGGCTCCGGAACTTCGGCGGCGAATTCGCGCCCAACGCTCTCGAAGGCGAGCGCCGCTGCACCGGTGGCACTGCCCTCCAGCGTGGCGCCCTGCAGGAAAGCCTGGTCGGGACGCAATTGCGCCAGCAGTCCGGCGAGCAGACCGCCCGTGTTCAGCCCGCCATCGACGATCACCGTGTTGTTCGAATGGATGAGATCGAGCGACAGATCGACCATCAGCGCGACGTAGAGCAGCGCCGTAGCCGCGCGTTCCTCGGCATTGGGCGCGCGCCCCGCCAGTCGGCCGGAATGCCCCGCCATCGGCCCGCCCGGCGCGAAGCTCGGCAGCGCCATGATGCCGGCATCGATCACCCGCTGCACCGCCGGGCCGGCGATCTCGCCTTGCCAGCCGGCGCTGATGGTTGCGAATTCACGCCCGCCCATGAAGCGGATGGTCGGCACTGGGCCGCCGCCGACATCGACATTGACCAGCATGTCGCGGTCCCGGTCGAGCGCGTCGAGGGGACAGGACGGATTGAGCACGACGACCCAGGTGCCGGTAGAAACGACGGTGACCGGGCCAAGCTCCTGCCGGCGATAGGCATGCAGCGCCGCATTCGAGTCATGGACGCCGTTGTGGATGGCGATCGGGCTTGCCGCAGCGCCGAGGCGCTGCTCGCCGATAACGGTGCCGGCGCGCTCGAAGGCAGGCATCCGGTCACGCCAGCCCTGCGCGTCGACCAGCGAGGAAAAATCTTGGCGGCGCGGCGCCCACAAATGCGAATGGCAGCCGAGATAGGATACTTCCGAGACCGCCCGTCCGCCAAGGCGCCAGCTCCAATATTGCGGATAGCCGAGGATCGATTTCGACGCGGCGAACGCGTCGGGCTCGACCTCCTGCAGCCACAGCATGTGGCGGCCGTAGTTGAAGCCCAGCGGCAACCGCGGCGAGAAGGTCTCGGCAAAGCCCGGAATGCGGCGATCGATCCGCGCGGCAATCTCGGCCGGCGGCTCTTGCTCGTAATCGAGGATCGGATGCGTCAGCGCCGCCTCGTCGACCAAGGCAAAGGTGCAGCCATGGCCCGAGACCATGACCCCTTCCACTCCATGACCATCGACCGCATCGGCAACGGCGCTGAGCGCCCAATGGTGGAGCGGCGCCTCGTCGAGCACGCTGAAGCCGCCTTGGCGCACCCATTTCGGCTGGGTCCGGCGCTCGTCGACAATGCGCCCGTCCTGGCCGAAGACGAACAGCTTCGAATTGGTCTTGCCGAAATCGAGGACAGCCACCTTCACTGGATGGCTCCCGAGGCTATCCGCACCATGACGCCGGCGTCTTCCAGCATGCGCGCATCGGCATCGGAAAGACCGTCGTCGGTGACCAGCGTGCCGATGCGGGAAAGCGGGAGCGCGACATTGCGCGCGTGGATCGACAGTTTGCGGCTGTCGGCCAGCACCACGATCTGGTCGGCGCAGAGGCTGAGATCGACGATCGAGCGCACCAGCAGCGGGTGCGATTCCATCACGCCTTCCTGGCCAAGGCCTTGCGCGCCGAGAAAGAATTTGGAGGCGTAGAAGGGCACGGCCTGGGTGAGCGAATGAATGATGCCGGGTTCGCGATGCAGATCACCGCCCGCAACCGTCAGGCTGCAATGGCCGTGGTCGCTGAGATAGGCCGCCAGCGGCATCGAGTTGGTGTAGAGGCGGATGTTGCGCTCGGCGAGCTTGACCCCGAGATGGAAGCAGGTCGAGCCGCCATGCACGATGACGGCGTCGCCGTCACGCACCATGGTCGCCGCGAGAGCGGCGATCTGCCGCTTGGCCTCGACCGCAAGGTCGCGGTTCTCGTCATAGGGCCGGGCGTAGGCGACACCGGCCTGGGAAGCGCCGTCGAGCGCCGAGATGCCGCCATAGACCTTCCGCGCTTCGCCGGCTTCGTCGATCCTGTCGATATCGCGCCTGACCGTCGCGGCTGAAACGCCAAGCCGTTCCTGCAGCTCGCGCACCGAAGCGAACGGACGGTCCCGCAGCAGTTCGACGATCTGACGCTGGCGGCCGGAGTCTATCAATTCTTTCCTCCCGGATGCCATTTCCATGGCAGTTGGCGCAACTTACTCAACATTAGCCGGATTGCAAGCGGGTTTTGATGATACTAGATCACTATTGACGTAGATCACTCGTATCTGCGATATCAGCGCCAATTCGACCCCGGCAACGGGATTTCGCGCAGGACACGGCCGAGCCGTTGGAGGAAAAGCGCCATGGCGACCCAAGCTGACGCGCAGGAACTGGCGGCCTTACGGGCGCTTTCGGCCAGCATCGGGCAGAGCCCGCATCTGACCCAGGCGGCAGGCGGCAACACCTCGCTGAAAGCCGGCGACACGCTGTGGATCAAGGCCTCCGGCACCTGGCTGAAGGACGCGCTGGTCGATGACATCATGGTGCCGGTGGCGATGGCGCCGTTGCTGAGAGCCGTCGAACAGCGCGATCGCGCCGCCGACCAGCCGCAGGGTTTCACCATTGCAGCGCTCAACCCGCGCGGCCTGCGGCCGTCGATCGAGACCACGGTGCACGCCCTGATGCCGCAGCGCGTGGTTCTTCACGTCCATTGCGTCGACACCATCTCGCTTGCCGTGCAGGCCGATGGCGAGGCCGAGGTCGCCAGGCGGCTCGATGGCATCGACTGGGCCTATGTGCCCTATTTCCGGCCCGGCCTGCCGCTTGCACGCGGCATTGCTGAAAAACTGCGGCCTGGTGTCGACGTGCTGATCCTTGGCAATCACGGGCTGGTCGTCGCCGCCGAAACCGTCGCCGGGGCGGAGCTTCTGCTGCGCCGTATCAGGTCATTGCTGGCCCGGCCGGCGCGCGCGACCGCCGCACCCGACCTCGATGCCTTGGCGGCGCTTGCCGGCGACAGCTTCTACAGATTGCCGGCCGATGTCGAAGCGCATGCGGTTGCGCTCGACCCTGAGAGCCGCCGCATGGCGCAGGCCGGCAGCCTCTATCCGGACCACGTCATCTTCCTCGGCCAGGGCTCCATCGTGGCGAAACCGGGCGAGGCGGTGGCCGATGTCATTGCACGACTGGACACGTCGCCTGCGGCGATCCTGTTTCCCGGCGCAGGCGTGCTGATGCGCGGCGACGCCAGTGCCGGCGCCGATGCCATGCAACGCTGCCTCGCCGACGTGACGGCGCGCATCGACGTCGCCGCACGGCTGAACTATCTCACCGCTTCCGAGAATGACGAGCTGGTCAACTGGGACGCCGAGCAATATCGCCAGAAGCTCAACGCGGCTGGCGGCTAGCATGGACATGATGCCACTTGTCATCGGCATCGACCTAGGCACATCAGGTGCGCGCGCCGTCGCCATGCGCCCGGATTTTTCCATAGCCGGGCATTCGGCCGTTCCACTCGACAGGTTTGGCCGCGATGACCGAGCCCCCACGGCATGGTGGCAAGCGGTCAAGGCGGTGCTGACGGACCTGCTTTCCGGCATCGACCGCACGGCGGTCCGCGCCATCGCCATCGACGGCACCTCCGGCACGCTGCTGCCGGTCGACGCCGCCGGGCGGCCGCTGGCCGAACCGCTGATGTACAACGACAAGGTCGATGACGACGACATTCTGGCCGCGATCGACCGCACCGCGCCGGCTGCAAGTGCAGCGCACGGAGCGACATCCGGCCTCGCCAAGGCCCTGCGCTTCCAGCATCTGCCGGGCATTGCGGCGGTGCTGCATCAGGCCGACTGGATTGCCGGAAACTTCTCCGGCCGCTTCGACGTCAGCGACGAGAACAATGCCCTGAAGACAGGCTATGATGTCGAGGCCCGCCGCTGGCCGGAATGGATCGCCGCGACCGGAATGCGCGTGGAGTTGCTGCCGCGCGTGGTCGAGCCGGGCGAAGTCACCGGCGCCCTCACCGCGGAAGCCGGGGAACTGTTCGGCTTGCCGCGCGATGTGGCCGTCGTCGCCGGAACCACGGATGGCTGCGCCTCGTTCCTGGCGACCGGTGCTGCCGCGATCGGCGACGGCGTCACCGCGCTGGGATCCTCGCTGACCATCAAGATCCTGTCCGACCGGCCGATTTCGGCGCCGCGCTTCGGCATCTACAGCCACCGGCTCGGCAACGCCTGGCTGGCAGGCGGTGCGTCGAATTCCGGCGGCAAGGTGCTGGCTCAGCATTTTCCGCTCGCCCGTATCATCGAACTCAGCGCAAAAATCGACCCGGAGACCGACACCGGCCTCGATTACTATCCGCTTCCCGCCACGGGCGAACGATTTCCGATCGCCGATCCGGCGCTGCCGCCTCGCCTTGCACCCCGGCCGGCGGACGACGCCGATTATCTGAAAGCGATGTTCGAAGGCATCGCCGCGATCGAAGCGCTCGGCTATGACAGGCTTGCCGAACTCGGCGCGCCCGCGCTGATATCGGTCAGGAGCGTCGGAGGCGGGGCGGCGAACCCAGCCTGGACGGCAATCCGGCGGCGCAGGCTCGGCGTCGATTTCCTGCCCGCGCTTTCCGACGAGGCCGCCGCCGGCACGGCGCGGCTGGCGCTGATGGGTGCAAGCCGGGCAGGACTCCTATGAGCGCGAAAACGATCGAACGTCTCGACGGCATCGGGCCGCTGGCGGAGCGCTACGACGTGTTCCTGCTCGACCAGTTCGGCGTGCTGCATGACGGCACACGGCCCTATCCGGGCGCGGTGGCAGCGCTGTCGGCGCTGAAGCGCGCCGGCAAGACCGTGGTGCTGGTTTCGAACTCCGGCAGGCGGGCACGACCCAATGAAAGCCGGCTCATAAAACTCGGCTTCGAAGCGGGAAGCTGGGATCATTTCGTTTCTTCCGGCGAGGTGGCGTGGCGATCCTTCAGGGAGATGGCGACGTCGGGGAAGCTGCGCCCAGGGACAAAATGCCTGCTGATCAGCCGTGAAGCTGACCGCTCCGCGATCGAGGGCCTGCCTTTTGTGCTGACCGGGTCCGGCGATGAGGCCGAACTGGTGCTGATCGCGGCCAGCGAGGGTGACCGCTTTGACCTCGAGCATTATCGCAGGCTGTTCGCGCCGGCTGCAGAGCGGCGGGTGCCGTGTTTCTGCACCAATCCCGACATCATCATGCTGACGGCCGTTGGCCCTCGCTTCGGCGCCGGCCGTCTGGCCGATCTCTATGAAAGCCTGGGCGGCAGCGTTACCCGCATCGGCAAGCCCGACAAGGCGATTTTCGACGCCGCGCTGGCGCTGGCCGGCGAGCCGGACCGCGGCACCGTGGTCTGTGTCGGCGACAGCGTCGAACACGATATATCGGGGGGAAACAGCACCGGCATCGCCACCGCGCTGGTGCTGAGCGGAATACTGGCGGACACACCGGATCTCGCCGCTGTTTTCGACGAACAGCAGGCCTGGCCGGACTACATCACGGACAGCTTCAGCTTCCGCTGACCGCTTCCAGCATGCGCCGCGCGCTCTCCTCGTCGGTGATCAGGATGGTTGGGGCGATGAGGGTCATGGCGCCGAGCAGCGCTTCGGTTTTCTCCTCGCCACCGGAAGTGAGGATGCGGATCGGCGCCTTGCGCAGACGGTCGACATCCACCGACATCACGTGGCTGTTGACCGGATGGTCGACCAGATCGCCATTGCGGTCGAAGAAATGGAACAGGAGGTCACCAACGGCGCCACGCGCAAGCAGGGCCTCCCGATCCGCCTCCTTGAGAAAGCCGCCACGAGAGAAGGTGGTGGCGGAGGCGATCCCGCCGACGCTCAGCAGAACGGCATCGAGCACGTCGGCCATTTCGAAAATCTCCTGCAGGCCGCAGCGCTCGATCAGTGCGATCTTGGTCTCGACGCTGTCGACGACGGCTGGTGTCGGCATCAGATAGCCGTCGCCCTGGAATATCTGAGCGAAGCGCCAGGCGAACTCGGCTGGGTTTACCCGGCGCACGACGCCGACACCGCCAAGCAGCGAAATCACCTTGAAATCGGTGAGCGACTTGGCGCTGATGAAGGGCAGGCTCGAGAACAGCGTCTGCCCCCAGCCGACGCCGACCCGCATGCCGGACTTCATCGTGTCCGACAGGAAACTGCCGGTCTTGGCGCTGATCGCTGGTATCGGATCGGCATTGGGTGCCGAAAGCGGCGCCACCAGCGCCTGCTGCAGCCCGAACGTCTTCTCCAGCGCGCGCTCAAGCCGCACAATTTCTGACAATTCGCTCTCGATGGTGATCTTCACTTCGTTGCGCGCCCGGGCATCCGCCAGCATGCGCACGATGGTGACGCGACCGACGCCGAGCACGTCGGCGATCTCGTTCTGCGTCATCTGTTCGACGAAATACATCCAGGCGGCGCGAATCCTGAGGCGATCCGTTCGGCTTTCGCTGGCGACCTGCTCGGTTGCCTCGCCTCGACCGTCTTCGCTTTCGCCCTGTCGTCGTCTGCCCAAGTCTGTCTCTCCCCCTGCGGCGACGGACGAGCGCGCTGCCGCCGATTCTGCATGCTGGTCTAGTATCGCCTATTGATCTACCAATCGATAGGAACAATGTAGAGAGTGGCGGCTGCCCCGGTTGGCGGCTATCCGCAGCAAATTTCAAGGCGATCCGCGATGCTCCGACAAATCTCCGAAGATGTCCGCGTCAATCTGAAGGATCGGCTGCGGGAAGTCCGCGAAATCATCCGCCAGAGCCGCCATGACGGCAGCGGCGATGCCAGCATCCTGCGCGAAGCAACCAGCCATCTGCCGCCGTTTCCGGGCAAGGGCATCGAAGGCCTGCTCAGCCATGCCGCCAGTGCCGTCGACGAGGCGTTGTCGATCGCTGAAGCTTTCGTCCCGCATGAGCGCCCGATCAAAGTGGACGGCACGACGGTAAAGGGCCTCGGCACCTATTTCCCGATCGGCAACGAGGACCGCCAGCTGAGCGCCGAGCGCCTATTCCGGCGCGATATGTATTATCTGAGCAAGGCGGTGCTTGCCGGCCTGAACATCGACAATGCCCGCATCCACGAAGCCGATTTCGCAGCCGTCCATGCCACGATGCGCAAGCGGCATGGCGACCTCCTGGCCGCCTTGGCCACGCCAGGCGCCGGACTGCAGGCAATCGCGGGGATCTGTTCGGCGCTGCTGGTCGAGTGCCTCAGCCAGCGTCCGGTCCGCTTTGCCGAGACCGTGCCGGAAACGCCGGCCGCGATTACCGGCCGGGCGCTCGACATAAGCTGCCTGGCGCCGCTCGCTTTGGCCTGCGGCCTGGCGACCACCGGCAGCGACGGTGCGCCGGAGCCGGATATGCTGGAGATCGCGATATTGGCGGCGGATATTCGCCACGACCGCATCGTTCAGGCCTGCGCCAAGGCAAACCCGATCGCTGAACTGACACCGGTGTTCGCCACCTTGCTTGCCCATCTGCCGTAATTAGCCGGTCTGGGCTAGCCTTCAGCGGCCATGGCCATGATCGCTTTCTTGGCGCGCTGGATGGAAGCCGGGCTCATCGAGAGTTCGGTCAGTCCCATCTTCACGAAGGTCGCAATGAGATCGGGACGGCCGGCCGCCTCACCGCACATGCCGACCATGATACCGGCGGCGACGCCGGCTTTTGCCGTCATTTCGATCGCCGACATGACGGCTGGATTGGTGACATCGTTGAGCTTGGCGACGGTCGGATTGAGCCGGTCGGCGGCCATGATGTACTGGGTCAGATCGTTGGTTCCGATCGAGAAGAAAGCGACCTCCTTGGCCAGCGCCGGAGCGATCAGCACGGCGGCCGGGGTTTCGATCATGACGCCGAGATCGAATGATGCGTGCGGCACGCCTTCGGCTTTCAGCTCGGCCGTGCATTCGTCAACCAGCACGCGCGTCTGCCTGACCTCCGAGAGGTCGGACACCATCGGCAGCATCACCTTGATGTTGCCGTGCACGGCGGCGCGCAGCAGCGCCCGCAGTTGGCGCTTGAAGATGTCGGACCGGTCGAGACACATGCGGATGCCGCGCCAGCCGAGGAAGGGGTTTTCCTCGTCGGGAAATTCGATGCCGGCAATCGGCTTGTCACCGCCGATGTCGAGCGTGCGCACAATGACCGGATAAGGCGCAAAAGCCTTGGCCAGCGCCGCATAGGTCTCGGCCTGCATGTCTTCCGAGGGCAGATGCATATGGCGCATGAACAAAAGCTCGGTGCGGAACAGGCCGATGCCCATGGCACCAGCCTCTTGCGCCGCTTCGATTTCCTCAAGTGAGCCGATATTGGCCGCGATCTCGATGATCCTGCCGTCGGCAAGCTTCGGCGTCACCGTCTTGAAGATGGTCAGTCCGGCGCGCTCCTTTGCCGCCGCTTCGACGCGGCCGGCGAAATCGGCGCGGGTCGCCGCGTCGGGGTCGATGATCACATGGCCGGTATTGCCATCGAGTGCGACCTCTCGCGCGGTGCGCAAGGCATTGACCTGGCCGCCGAGGCCGAGCACTGCCGGAATGCCGTGCGAGCGCGCGATGATGGCGATGTGCGAAGTGGCGCCGCCATGGCCGCACACCACGCCGCCGATACGCTTCAGCGGCGCGCGTGCCAGATCCCAGGCACCGATGTCGTCGGCGATCAGGATAGCGCCTTCGGGGATGTTTTCGAGGCTGATATCGTCCTGCCCCAGCAACACGAGGCAGATCTGCCGCCCGACCGCATGAACGTCGTCCGCCCGCGCGTTGAGATAGTGATCGTCGACCGCGCTGAATTCGGCGGCAATGGTGGAGGCGGCGGTGATGACGGCGGAGACCGCGTCATTGCCGCCCTTGATCAGGCCCTCGGCCTCACCAGTCAGGCTGTCGTCGGCGGCGATATCGCGCAGCGCAGCGACGATGCCGCGGTCTCCAGCCGACAGGCTGTCCTGCGCCAACGCAAGATCCATGCGGGCCTGGACCGCGCCGACGGCTGTGCGGAACCTGTCGATCTCGCCTTCGATCTCCTCGGCCCGCAACACGCGGCCCCGTCCGGCGATATCGGGTGGGAAATGCGCAAAGGCCGGGCCGATGGCGAAACCTTCGCTGGCGGCCACGCCACGCAGGCGGTTTGCCCCGTCAGGAGCCGCCGGCACGAATCCGGGCGCGGGTGCCGCTTCCTGCCCGGCATCGTTCGCCGGGCTCTGCGCTTCCGCTTCATCATCGAGGCCGGCCCGCGGATTCTCGAGGTAGCCGATCAGCGCCTCGAGCGCCTCGATGGCATCGGCGCCATTCGCCCGCACCGTGACTTCCTGGTTCTCCTTGACCGCCAGCAGCATCAGCTTGACCGAACTCTTGGCGCTGACCGCCTTGCCGTCCTTGACCAGTTCGACGTCGGATTCGAAGCCCTTGGCGAGCTTCACGAACCGCGTCGCGGGACGGGCGTGCAAACCTTCATGCACTCGGACGATGGTCGAGCGTTCCATGGCAAATACTCTGGTTTTGGGCGCCGCTCCCAACATAGGCCGCGGCGCGAATGCTGTCAGGCGGCGATGGTGATGATCGCCCCGGTCTTCAGTGCGGCCACGAGCGCTTGCGGGTCGACTTGCGACGCGCAGATCTCGCCGGGCCTCTCGGCCTCCGTAGCGCCGTTGAACGAAATGACGACATGGCCCATTTCCAGCACCTTGCTCCACGCGCTGGAGCCGACCGCTGTGATAACAGCGGCAACCGGGCCGAGGGTGATCGAAGCGCCCTTGGCGGGCGCTCCGTCACTTGGCCCCTGCTCCGCCTTGTGGAGCACCGAAACCTCGGCAAGCTCCGGCGGCGAGCCATCCGCAAACAGGATGACCACGCCCCCTTCGGCAAGGTCCGCCACTTCGGGGCCGATGGCAGTGACCCGTGTTCTCAGCAGAACCGTCATATGGCGAACCTCATTTTTCTCAACTTTCCCTAGAGCGGTGAACCGCTCTATCTCTTTGTTTTGACGCAATCTCCAAGGGAAAGCACTGTGCGCTTTTCCCGGAGTTGCCTTAGAACACGATCAGACTGACGACCCAGGCGATCAGCACCGAGACCGGCCCCATGATCTGGCGGCTGATGAGCACCGCCGGAACGCCGATTTCGATCGTCTTCGGCTTGGCCTCACCGAGCGCCAGGCCGACAGGGACGAAGTCGCAGCCCACCTGGGTATTGTAGGCAAACAGCGCCGGCAGTGCCATCGCTGGCGAAATCGTGCCGTTGGCGATCTGCGGGCCGATAATGGCAACGCCGATGACCTGCGCGATGACAGCGCCTGGCCCGAGGATGGGCGACAGGAACGGCAGGCCGCAGATCGCCGAGATGATCAGCAGGCCGACGATGTTGTTGGCCAGCGGACCCATCGGCTGCGCCAGCACATCGCCGATGCCGGTATACAGGATCAGACCGATGAGCATGGTCACGAAGGCCATGAACGGCAGCACGTTGCGAATGACCTGATCGATGGTGCGGCGGCCGGCATTGAAGAAGATGCCGACGATACGTCCCATGACGCGGCCGATCGTGCTGATGAGCCCGATCAGCCCACCTTCGCTCGGCAGCGGCTGTGGTGCCGCGGCCGCATTGTTGCTTGAACTCATCGCTGCTGCTCCCCCTGCAGTCGTGATCGTTTCGGATCCGTCCGCCATTGTGATGTTGGCCGGCTTCACGCCCGAAACGTAGATGTCCTCGGTGATGAACTGGGCCAGCGGCCCGGATTGACCGACCGGCGTCAGATTGACGGTCGGGATACGCTTGCGCGGATAGACGCCGCATCGTGCGGTGCCGCCGCAGTCGACGACGACAACCGCCATCTCGCTTTCGATCGGTGGCGCCCTGAAGCCGTCGACGGCTTCGCCACCGGTCATGTCGGCGATGAGCTGCGCCACCGGGTGGATGCCACCACCGGTGACGGAAACAACCTTGCTGCGCTGTTCGGTCGGCTCGATGACGAGCGGGCCGCCCCAGCCGGTTTTGCCCTGGGTGATCCTTACGGCTTTGTATGTCTTGGCCATGATGTCCTCCCCGCCCTTACAGCTCGACGCCCTGGCGGCGTGCCATGATGGCGGTGATGCGCTCGGTCAGCATGCCCTTGAGCAGGATGACGACGAGGCCGACGATGGCGTACCAGATCGCCACCTTGACGTGGTAGCCGGCGACGACGACGCCCTTTTTTTCCAGCTCCAGCAGCGCGACGAGAATGCCGCCCCAGACGAAATACTCGCCGGGATTGATGTGCGGGAACAGGCCGAGCGGCGGGTGCACATAGGACACGGCCGCGTCATAGAAGGCCGGCTTGTGCTTTTCTTCCAGGAACGATCCGAACGTATAGGCCATCGGATTGGTGAGGAAGAACACCGCCAGCAGCGGCAACAGCGTGTAGCGCGTCAGCGCGATCCGGCCGGCGCCGCGCGCCAGACCATGCACGCGCTCTTCACCGACCAGTTCGGTGACCGCGTAGAAGGCCGTCATCAGCACCACCAGCGTCGGGATGATGCCGGTGACGAAGCCGGCGAAGACCTCGCCGCCCTTCTGGAAGATGCCGATAAAGTACTTGCCGATGGCGGTCAGCCAGCCGAGCTGCTCTTCCTGCTGGACGTCCTTCAGCTTTTCCTTGAACTGATCGACAGTGATCGGTCCGCTGTCCGCTTGTGCGAGGACAACGAGATGGTCGGAGGCATGCTCGACAGCGAGCTTGCCATGCAATGCGGCATCCGAGACCATGGCACCTGCGACATGCAGATTGTGCACGGCCATGTCGGCATGCTGCGCCAACAACGAAAATACAGACATTTCTCCTCCTTATGCCACCCGCCGGTTGATCCCAGTCGGTGCGCGGCGTCCTCTATCCCTTTGATTTAGAGCCCGAAATCCTCCGGCTCTAAGCCCTTGCTATGTTCAAACCGGACAGGCCCGGCTTCTTCCCCGGCTCCGACCGTGTCTTGTCGATCTGCTCGATCGCTCGTTTCACGGCCTCGGCCACACCGGGTTCCCCCTCCCCCATGATTGCAGGGTTGGACCGGAGTTTATCGAGGGGAACACCCTCGAACTCTTCATGTCTTTTGAACTTGGTGAAGACGGAACGGCCGCTCATCACCATCAGGCGGCGCACGACCAGATCGGGTGTCACCACCACGAGCGCGATGGTGCCCTTGGCCAACCGACCGCGAAAATTGCCGGCTCCGACGAAGCCGTCCTTGTACTGGTCGGTGACGCCCCTGAAGACATCCGAATAGTGCCGCATCTGCAGCCAGACGCCGAGCGACTGCAGCGCCCACACAATAACCAGCAGAAGCAGTCCCCACTGCCAAATCGCCATTCGGTTCTCCTCCCGAAGCCTCAGTTGAACCGCACCTTGGACCGGCGCGTGACAACAGCAAAGTGAGAACATTTGTTTCCGAGAATGTCAATATGTATGATATTGGCCTCGGCTGCGGTCATCCACAAGGGCGCTGACCGATTTCGGCCGTGTCACCGTTGTGCTAGGCTGACCGGGAAACAGGATACGAGGAATATGGATCTGCCCTTCAGGGACGAACTGGCCTTGATGCCCGATCTTCGCCATCGGCTGCGGCAGCTGCGCTGGTTCCGCGCCACTTTTCGCGGCAGCGCGAAGGTGGTCTCGGATACGTTCGGCGTGCGCTTCGAGATCGACGAGGCCAAGCTCACCAGGGCCTTTCTCGACTGGGTCGAGATCATGGAGGCGCAGAAGCGCTTCGCCGCGATCGACCGCGCCGACTTCATCGTCTTTGCCGCCGGCCTCGTGCTGCGCGAGTTGATAAAACAGGCGCCGGCAAAAGAAATCTCCGGCCTCACCCAGCTGGTCGAGACGGATACGAACGCGGGCACGCTGGAAATCGTCCGCTTCTGGCCGGAGGGTTTCCTCTACACCAACTACTGCGTCTCGGTGATTTCGGCGATCCACGAGCAGGAATTCGGCACGGCACCCGGCATCGACAAATGCGCCGACGATTTGCGCACATGGTGGTCCTATCGCGAGAACGTGACCGAGATGCCGGCCTATGCGGTGGCTTTCCTCGACCGCTTTCTCGGCGCCGAACCGAACTGGATCACCCCGGATCGCGCGCAGTCCCGGCAAGCCATGCAACGGGCGCTCGGGTCTTCCCGTGCGAGCGATGCGTTGCGCCAGCTTTGAGCCCGCTCTTCGCGCCCTCAAAAACGCACGCGCTATTGAACATTTGACTTTTTGTCGATAGCGATGTGCGAAAATTGACTCGAGAGGGGAACGCGTGGCGCGACCAAGGCCTATTATTTTCGATTGCGACGGCGTTCTCGTCGACAGCGAGCCTCTGGCCGCCCGCGCTTATGAGCGCGTCTACGAAAAGCACGGCATGCCCGGTGTCAACACCAGCATCATCGCCCAATGCATCGGCATGAAGCAGTCCGATATCATCGCCAGGATCAAGGAATTGACCGGGCACCAGTTTCCGGCGGCGGCGGACGGCGACATCTGGGCCGAGACCAAGGTGCTGTTCTCGCAGGAATTGAAGCCGACACCGGGAATCACTGCGTTTCTGGAGACGCTTGCGGGCGACCGCTGTGTCGCCTCGTCCTCCTCCGTTGAGCGCATAAACCACAGCCTTGCCGTGACCGGGTTGGTGCGTTTCTTCGGCGACGCGATCTACAGCTCCTCGATGGTCAAGAACGGCAAGCCCGCGCCGGACATCTTCCTCTTCGCGGCGGACAAGATCGGCGCCAATCCCGTTGACTGCATCGTCATCGAAGACTCGCCCTTCGGCATCCAGGGCGCGGTCGCCGCCGGCATGACCGCGATCGGCTACACCGGTGGCGGCCATACCTATGCCGAGCACGCCGCGCGGCTGACGGCTGCCGGTGCCGATTTCGTCTGCGCCGACTGGAAAGAAGTTAGCCGGCAATTGGCCAGGTTTGGTGTGCCCGCCTAGTTTAGACGATACTTTGTGAATCCACGGCTGGCCCATTCGCCAGGCGGCACCAATGAGCCCACACGGAAGTTGAAGGACAGAACCCTCGTCGCATCGGCGTCGACTTCGCATCGGAAATTTAGATTGTACCAGGCGTTTCTGGTGCTGAAGGCGGCCTGCGGAGGATTGAGAACATTGCCTTTGTCCAGCGTGATGGTTGGCACCCATTTGACCGTATAGTCGGCAGTTTGCAGTTCCCGGCTCAGAACGTTGCCGCAAAGGGTGGCCACGCGCTGACCGCGCGGCACATTCTCCATGGAGCTTGTAGCGAACGCATTGCCGGTTGCCCCTTGCGAGTAAAGCTTTCTGACGCCCGGAAGGCCGGAATAGATCGGTGATCCTGCAACGTCGTTGTTGGTGGTATTTGATCTTCCAGCATTCCCGATCGGCGCTTTGAAAGCTCTTGCGGGTTTGAACGTCATTGTCTTGGCAGGTTTGGGCTTCGCCTTTCCTGTCGAGGCTGGAGGCGCCGGCTTGTCACCGGTCTCAGCCGCCAATGGCTTTGGCGTCACGACGGCTTGCTTTTCGGCGGGTTGCGGTGCGAGTTCCTGTTTGTCCGGCTTCTGCTTGTCGGTGTCCTCGGTCGCCGCCTTTTCCTCGCTTTGCGCGGGCTTTTCGTCCGGCGCAACGGCGGCCGGCTTCTCGTCAGGCTTGCTGGGCTCCGCCTTCTGCTGTGGCGTTGCAGCCGGGGCGGGCTGGGTCGGCGCGGGTGTCGGTGCTACAGGCGGCTTCGCAGCCTCATCCTTGGCCGGCGACGGCGTGTTGGGCTTAGCGCTGCTTCCGTCGAGCGATTTCTCCGGCCCGGTATCTTTCTGGCCGTACTGGAAAACGCGCTTCAGAACCTGGTCGTCTGGCGGCTTCGGCGGTTCCGGAGGCGGCTTTTGTTCAGGCGGCTTTTCAGCCTTCTTTTCAGGTGTCGGTTCCGGTGGCTTTGGAGCAGGTTTCGGCTTGGGCTTCTCGGGTGGCGGCACGATCGCGACATTGACGGGCTGTTCCTGCTGAACCGGCTGCTGCTCGGGTCTCGGCAGGCCATAGACCAGAAACGCCGCGATGAGCGCATGCAGGATCAGCGATGCGGGCAAAGCCCACAGCAGATGCCGCCGCCGTTCTCCTGTCTCGCCCTTCATCCTCACCGATGTGGAATGAAATAGCGGCGGCTTCAAGCATAGGTAGTGGATTGGCTTGATTTAACCGCTGACAGGTTGGTGATCGGATGACGACGCGCAAACCCCAGGTCAGCCAGTTTGCCGCTGGCGCGCGATCCCGTCCAGAAACCGTTCGTCCAGCTGTGTCTCGCCAAACCAGTTCAGCCGGTTGATGCTGATGAAGCCGGCATCGATCGCCTCGTTCTCGTCGCCCGGCTGGCTGTCATGAGCCCGACCGCGCGGCACCGTGATGACAGTGCGATCGCCATCGCTCTCCACGATCTCGGCCCTGCGGGCGATCTTGTCGCGACCGATGCGCGGCTGTCGGATTTCGGCCGGCAGCAAGGTCGGCAGGTTGATGCTCAGCCAATGACCCTCAGCGGCCCAGTCGGCGCGCGATTGCCACAATGAAGCGATCAGCGCGCCAAGCCATTGGTCGTCGCCATCGGTGAAATCAGGATTCTTCACGCGGGAGAAGCCGATGGCTGGAACGCCCCAGAAAGTCGCCTCCCGCGCAATGCCGAGCGTTCCGGAATAGGCAAGGTCCTCGGCAACGTTGCGGCCATCGTTGACGCCCGACAGCACAAGGCCCGGTTTCTCGGAATCGGCGAACAGCCAGGTCATAGCGCTTACCACGCAATCGGCCGGGGTGCCGGAACAGGAGTACCAGTTCGGCTTGACGCGCCGCATGGTCAACGGCCTGGCAATCGTTAATGACGAGCTGGCAGCGGTGCGCTTGCCGTCGGGCGCGACCACCCAGACATCGTCGCTCAACGTGCCGGCGGCCTTGACGAGACGGGCAAGCCCCGGCGCTTCGATGCCATCGTCGTTGCAGATCAGAATTCTCATCGTTTTCTTGCCTCAGGCACCGTGATGCGCTGGCCGGTGCGGCATTGCGTCCGCAGCGACGGGATGTGGGTTTGCAGATCGCCGAGAAGGTCCGGCGTGCAGGAATGACCGAGTGCGGCGGGACGGCCAGCCTTCTCCCAGATGTCGACATTGCCCGACAGCGTCGGATGGGTCGGCATGCGCACCCAGTCCGCCCGGCCGACCTTGTGCAACAGATCGCCCGGCGAACCTGACGGCAGATGGCCGGTAAGCAGCACCGGAAAAGCGGAATGGTCGGCACGCGGCAAGAGGCGCGACGACGGGCCGGCCTCACCCATACCGTCATCCGCCAGCAACGGCATTGGCGGCAGGGGATCGGCATCGGTCCAGTCGGCTGCTTCCTGCAAGCGGCGGCGCAGCAACTCTGAAACACCCGGCAACAAGGCTGCCGTGGCGCCGATCTGCGCTTCCAGGGACGAACGCATGCCGGCATGGATGGCGAACGTCCCAGGCAAGGCCGCGATCAGCTCCAGCGACCGACCCGAGAGCGGCGTCGGCAAAAGACACCCGCCCGAATGCCTCGCAACCCACTGCGATATTTCGCGCGCCCGCGCCGCCCCCGGCACCGGATCGGCGCCATAGGAAGCATCGAGGACAAGCAGGTCGCAGTGCGGGATCGTGTCCATGACGAAGACATTGCTGTCCGGCACCACGTCGGCGGAATAGGCAACGCGGCTCTCGCCATCGTCCACGGCAAACCAGACGCCGCCCACCACATGCCCGGAGCGTCCCGTCCGGATCGTGAGGTTGCCGCTGTTCAACGTATCGCCGGGTTCGAACAATTCGATGCGATCTTCGGGAAAAGGGAACCGCCTGAAATCCTCGGGCTCAGCATAGCCCGCGAGCGTGGCGGGCGCCTCATTGCGGGTCTCGGCCGTCATGAAGATCGGGCCGGCATAGCCGCGCGACAGCAGCCAGCTCAGCGCGCCGATATGATCCTCATGGGCATGCGATACGAACAGCGCGTCGATATCGGTGACCGCCCCCTTCAGCGCCGGATGGTAGTCCGCGCCCGACGCGCCGACCTTGATGCCGACGTCGAGCAGGATGCGATCCTTGCCGCTGCTCACAGCAAGACTGGTGCGGCCCTTTTCGCCAAAGCCGCCGAGCAGGTCGAGCATCATCACGATGCCGCCCCCACCGCCGGGATCAGCCAGCCGGACCTTATGCGCAGACGCGCCCGGGACCCGCTTTCCAGCATGACTGGGTCGGGCTGTTCGAAGTGCAAGGTGATGTCGGGACTGGTCGAAGGCGTGAATTCGATACGCGCCGAGCCACCCTGATAGATCACCCGCTTGACCAGGCCATCGAAGCCGGGGCCATCCGGCGAAACGTCGAGATCGGCTGACCGGCAGCAGATCTTGGCGCCAGCGCGCGGCCGCTCGCCTGGCCGGCAGCGGACAATCAGTTCAGTCCCGAGAACCCGGACCTTGCAATGGCCCGCCTGCTCCGCGCTCAGCACGTCGGCGGGCAGCAAAATGCCTTGCGAAATGAAGGATGCGACCATTTCATTTGCCGGCTCATGATAGAGCTCGCGCGGCGTCGCCAGCTGGGCAAGGCGCCCGCCATCCATCACCGCGATGCGGTCGGCCAATGCCATCGCCTCGGCCTGATCATGGGTGATATAGACGATAGTGGTACCTGTGCGTTTGTGAAAGGACGCGAACTCGTCCTCCATCGAAGCTCTCAGATGCACGTCGAGATTGGCCAGCGGCTCATCGAACAGCACTAGCGAGGGCGCGGCGACAAGGCAGCGCGCCAGCGCCACGCGCTGGCGCTGGCCGCCGGAAAGATTGGCCGGCCGACGCTCGCCGAGCCCTTGCAGATTGACCAGGGCCAGTGCGTCTTCAACCTTCCGGCGGGCGACGGCCTTGTCGAGCTTCGCCACCTTCAGCGAATAGCCGATGTTCTCGGCCACCGTCATATGCGGCCACAGCGCATAGTTCTGGAAGACGATGCCGACGCGCCGCTTTTCCGGCGCGACGCTGCCGCCCTTGCCCGACACGACCTCGCTGCCGATGCGGATTTCGCCCGACGTCACTTTCTCGAATCCGGCGACGAGCCTCAGCAACGTCGTCTTGCCGCAGCCGGAGGGGCCGAGCACTGCCAGGAACTCGCCGTCGGCGACGTCGATCGACACGTCCTTGACGGCATCGAAATTGGCGAAGCTCTTGGTCACATTGTCCAGGCTCAATCGCGCCATGGCAGCACTCCGGTCGGAAGGTAGGGGGCAAGCAGATTGGTCACCAGCATCAGCACGAAAGTGACCGCCACGGTGATGACGGACATCGCCGCCGCATAGTTGGAATCGCCGCCCTGCTCGAAGGAGAACATCACCACGCCGATCGTTTCCGAGCCCGACGACCACAGCAGTGCGGAAACGGTAAGTTCGCTTAAGGCCGTCATGAAGATCAGCAGGCCGCCGGCGATCGCCGCCGGTGCCACCAAGGGAAAGATGATCGTGCGCATGCGGGTGAACAGCCCGGCGCCTGCCACTTGCGCCGCTTCCTCCAGCGCCCGGTCGATCTGGTGATAGCCGCTGATGGTTGGCCGCAGCGCCAGCACCAGGAAGCGGGCGAGATAGGCGTAGAGGATGATCCAGACCGTGTTGTAGAGCTGGATGCCGGTCAGCGGGATCGGCCGCAGGAACATGAGCAGCGAGGCGATCGCCAGCACCACACCGGGCAGAGCATAGGGCAGTTCCACCGACAGATTGAGCAGCCGCACCCAGCGCTGCTTGCCCCAGGCGATCAGATAGCCGATCGGCACGGCGACCAGGACCGCGAAGAACGCAGCCGCGATCGACAGCCAGAAGCTGTTGAAGAAGGCACGGCTGGCGGCATCATGCTCGAACAGCACGAAGCGATAATTGTCGAAGGTTGCCGTCTTGGCGGTGAGCGCGATGCCGTAGCCCGGCACCAGCGATGTCAGAACCAGCCCGAACAGCGGCAGGAACAGCACCACGATGATCAGCAGCCACATGCCGGCCTGCACGGCCGGCCGCCATCGGCCGAGTTCGTATGGCTCAGCCGCCAGCGACGTGGAGCTGATGCGATAGTCCCGGCGGCGGCTCATGATCTCCTGGGCAAGGATGCCCGCCATGGCGATGATACCGATCAGCACCGACAGGAATGCGGTTTCGCCGAGCACGGCGGGGCCGCCGCCGGCCAGCTTCTGATAGATCAGCGTCGGCAGCACGAGATAGTTGGCGGGAATGCCTAGAAAGGCCGGAATGCCGAAATTGCCGACGCAGGAGACGAAGGCGAGTGCGGCGGCGGCCATGATCGAGGGCGTCATCAACGGCAGCACGATGGTGACCAGCATGGTGAACCAGCCGGCACCGCCCGCCCGCGCCGCTTCGATCAGTTCGCGCGGCAGCTTGCGCAGGCCGGCGCGCACCAGCAGGAAGACCAGCGGGCCATACTGCACGCCGAGCAGCAGGATGATGCCCGATGTCGAATAGAGCGGGTTCCTGGTCCCGAGCGGCGGTGCCGCCCCGAACAGCTTGAGGAACGGGCTTGCCGGGCCGAACAATTGCAGCCAGGCCAGCGCCGTCACCTGCGGCGCGATCATCAGGGGCATGACGTAACAGAGCACCATGGCGCTGCGAGCGCGGATATCGGTCAGCGTAACGAGCACTGCCACCAGCGTTCCCGACAGCACCGCAAGCAGGGTGCCGCCGATACCGACGACCAGTGTGTGCCAGGTGGCGATCCAGGTCGCCGGACTGGCGAGCCCCGCCTTTATCGCGACGGTCGACAGCGTGCCGCCGGGTGCCACGATTTCCTTGATCAGGCGCAGCATCGGCAGCAGCGAAAGCAGGACGATGACGATGGCCACCGCCGCCGTCAGGACCATTTCCTGGCCCCGGCTTTCCCTGATCCGTGTTGACATGATTGCTTTTCCTGGGATTGATCAGCCGATGCGCTCGGATTTCGCAGTCGGCATGCCGCTAGGGGGGCATGCCGACTGGATTGCCGGCTCAGCCGCCGAACAGTTCCGAGAACTTCGCCTTGTCGGCGTCGGTCTTGGCGACGATTGCCTTGGTGTCGAACGACATCACCTTGACCTTGACGCCTTCCGGCAGCCATTCGGGGCGGCCGACCGAGGCACGCGCCGGCAGATAGCCCATCGAAAGGGCCAGCTTCTGGCCGTCATCGGAAAGAATGAAGTCGACGAACTTCTTGGCGCCATCGACATTCCTGGCGGTCTTCATGATGGCGACCGGTTCGGTCACTGCCGGCACACCTTCCGAGGGGAACACGAACTCGACCGGGGAACCCTTCTTCTTGGCGTTCATCGCCATGAAGTCGACGAGGATGCCATAGGGCTTCTCGCCCGATGCCACCGACTTCAGCACCGCACCATTGCCGCGCACGCTGACGGTGTTGTTGGTCTTCAGCTTCTGGAAGAAATCCCAGCCATAGTTGGTATCGCCGACGAAGCCCGAAAGCAGGTAGGCGGCGGCACCCGAATAGAGCGGGCTCGGCATGACCAGGCCATCGGCATAGGCGGGCTTGGCAAGATCGGCCCAATGCTGCGGCTTCTCGGTCGCCGCGGTGTTGTAGACGATGCCGGTGGTGATCAGCTTGCTGCCGAAATAGGTCTTGTCGGCATCATAGGCATCCGCTTCGATGCCGTCGAGCTTTGCCTCGGGATAGGGCAGCAGCCGGTCGTCCTTCTTCAACAGCTCCATGCTGACCGCGTCAGCGATCAAAAGCACATCGGGCTGCGGGCTGCCGGCGGCAAACTCGGCCGCCATCTTGGTCAGGATGTCGCTCGTTCCGGAGCGATAGATATTCACATCGATACCCGGCTGCGCCTTCTTGAAGGCATCCACGGTCTTGGCCGCGTCGGCTTCCGGCTGGGACGTGTAGAGAGTCAGTGTTTCGGCGTTTGCCACGCCGGCAAACAAAGTTGCCGCGAGCGCCAGCTGGCTGGCCAGCAGCTTGATGAAGTGCGTCTTCAATGAGACCTCCTGTCTTTCTGTGCATGACCGGTCCGGCTCTGGCCGGCTCCCCGTCTCTTCCTCCCTGCACGGCGCATATGACTGGTGGATGACACAGCGCGTGAAACCCACAAAATATGTTCATATGTACGATGTCAATTACAAATGAACAAAACTGTGCGACAATCGACGCGCCTGCGATCGGCATCAATTGACATCCGGCCGGTGTTTCCTTGATGAGCACCGGGCAGGCCACGGCTCATGAGGGACAGGAACCGATGACCACAGAAAAACCCAGACAGGCTCGCCTACCGATGGTCTCGTCGGACCTTACCGTCAAGACGGCATGGCTCTACTATGTCGAAGGTTTCACCCAGGAACAGATCGCCGAAAAGCTCGATGTTTCCAGGGTGAAGGTCATGCGTACGCTGGCCTCCTGCACCGCCGAGGGCATTGTCGTCACCATGATCAACGCGCCGACCGCCGGGCAGGTGGCGCTCGAGCGGGAACTGGAAAAGCGCTGGGGTCTGAACGCCGCCGTCGTCATCCCGACACCTTCGGCGCATGACCATCTGGAGAAGGCCATCGGCCATGCCGTCGCGGCCTATCTCGGCGAGCAGATGCAGGACGGCATGACGCTGGCGATCGGTGGCGGCGCGACCCTGCATGCCAGCCTCGGCTTCCTTGCCCGCCGGCAATTGAAGCGTGCCTGCGTGGTGGCGCTTGTCGGCAGCCTGCCGCACTCGCAATGGATCAATCCATCCATCGTTGCTGCCAAGGTCGCAGACGTCTTCGAGGTCGACAGCTATCAGATCACCGCGCCGGTGACGGTCGACAATTCCTCGCTGCGCGATCTCCTCTGGGCGCAGCCGACCCTGCAGGATGTACGCCAACGCGCGGCCGCCGCCGACATCGCGCTGCTCACCGTCGGCGACATGTCGCCGGACGCCACCATCTTCCGGCACGGCATCGTGCCCTCATCGCTGATCGCTCCGTTGAAAGCGAAGGGCGCGGTCGCCAACATGCTGTGCTATTTCGTCGATGCCGCCGGCGGGCTGGTCGACCACGAGGTCAACAGCCGCGTCATGGCCATCGATCTCGATGTGGTCAGCAACGTGCCGAATGTGGTTCTCGCCGCGGGCGGCAAGCGCAAGGTCGCGGCGATCCTCGCCGCGCTGAAAGCCGTCGACACCAACGTGCTGATCACCGACAGCGATACCGCCACGGCGCTGCTTGCCAAGGGCGGCTGAGCCGGTTCGACTGGCCCCGGTGTTTCCCGCTACCCGTGTTTCTCGCTAAATGAGCCCGCGCTCGCGCAAAAAATCCTCGACACCGACATGGGTCATGGATTCGAATTCGGCGATCGCCTCGGCCACCCGCTTGCGCTGCGCCGCCAACAGCGTGAAAACCTGCTTCATCTCGCCGGAAACACCAAAACGGCTCCAGCGCTCGGCGATATGCGTGGGCAAGCCGATATCGGCGCAGAACGCGTCCAGGCTGTCATAGCCGAGGCTGGCGACAAGCTGCCTGGTCTCCTCCGCCGACATGCGCGGCTCGAAAGCGTGGTCGTGCAGGCGCTGCGCCACCAGCTTGATATCGGATGGCGACGCGCCCATGACCTTGCCGAACAGGGTTTTGACGTCAGATGGGTCGAATGCAGGCATATTTGGCCTCCCTGGATCGCAATCCAGATAGAACATGGGTCAAGGGTCGGCGCCTGACAAGTCGTTTCTGTTTTAAGCCGGCGCATCATTCGGCGCCGGCTTCTGCTTGGTGGATCAGACCAGCAGGCCGATCGGATTTTCAAGGAGGTTCTTGAAGGCGACCAGCAGTTCGGCACCCAGCGCGCCGTCGACGGCGCGATGGTCGGTCGACAGCGTCACCGACATCACGGTGGCTATTCTGATCTCGCCGTTCTTGACCACTGCCCGCTCCTCGCCGACACCAACGGCCAGGATGGTCGCATGCGGCGGGTTGATGACGGCGGCAAAGTCCTTGATGCCGAACATGCCGAGGTTGGACACCGCCGTGGTGCCGCCCTGATACTCTTCCGGCTTCAGCTTGCGGCTGCGGGCGCGGCTGGCCAGATCCTTCATCTCGTTGGAGATGGTGGACAGCGTCTTCTCATCGGCCTTGCGGATAATCGGCGTGATCAGGCCGCCCGGGATCGACACCGCGACGCCGACATCGGCATGCTTGTGCTTGACCATGGCGCTTTCGGTCCATGAGGCATTGGCATCCGGCACCGCCTTCAGCGCCATAGCCATCGCCTTGATGACCATGTCGTTGACCGACAGCTTGTAAGCCGGCGCCTCGCCCTTGTCGGTCTTCTTCACTGGCGCTGCGGCGTTGATCTGCGTGCGCAGCGCCAACAGCGCATCAAGTTCGCAGTCGAGCGTTAGGTAGAAATGCGGGATGGTGGTCTTGGCCTCGACCAGGCGCCGCGCGATGGTCTTGCGCATATTGTCATGCGGGACGAGGTCGTAGGAGCCCTGTTCGAACAGTTTCAGCACCTGCTCGTCCGACATTGCCTTCACCGCAGGCGCAGGAGCGCCAGCAGGAGCCTTGGCGGCAGGCGCCGCCTGGGCGCCTCCACCGGCAATCGCCGCGTCGACATCCGCCTTCACCACCCGGCCATGCGGGCCGGTGCCGGCAATGCTGGCAAGGGCAAGACCCGCCTCGCGGGCCAGGCGTCGGGCAAGCGGTGTTGCACGGCCGGCGGATGGGGATTGGCCAATCTCCCCCCTTGTGGGGGAGATGCCAAGTGGCGGCAAAGAGGGCAGGGCAGAGGGGGGCGTGACAGAATGCGACGTTGGCTGGGCAGCGCCCCCCTCTGTCGGCTTCGCCGACATCTCCCCTACGGGTGGGGAGATTGGCGCTTTGTCCTGCTTTGTCGCAGCGACATCAGCCCCATAAGCCTCATCGTCAGCATAAATCCACGCGACGGCAGCGCCGACCGCAATATCGACACCTTCCTTGCCGCTGACATCGCGCAGGACGCCGCTGGCCGGCGCGTCGATCTCCATCGCCGCCTTGTCGGTCTCGATCTCGAACAGCACATCGCCCTTCTTGACGCGCGCGCCCTCCTCGGCGAACCAGCGCGAGATCTGTCCGGTCGCCATGTCCATGTCGACCTTGGGAAGAATGACTTCGGTCGGCATTTCTCAGCGAACCCCTTTCACGAGGTCGCGCGCGGCGGTGATGATGTCGGGAACCTGCGGCACCGTCGCTTTCTCAAGTTCCGGATTGTAGGGGATCGGCGTTTCGGCGCCGCCCAGCCGCACGATCGGCGCATCGAGATAATCGAAAGCCTCGCTCTCGGCGATCATGGCACTGACTTCGGCGCCGATGCCCAGCGTCTTGACCGCTTCGTAGACGCATAGCAGCCGCGACGTTTTCTTGACGCTGTCGATGACGGTCTGCTTGTCCATCGGCCGGATGGTCCGGAGATCGACGACTTCGACGTCGATGCCTTCGCTCTCCAGCGCGGCAGCCGCGTCGAGCGCCTTCTGCACCATGATCGAGGTGGCGACGATGGTCAGGTCCCGGCCCTCGCGGCGGATATCGGCCTTGCCGATCGGCACGGTGTAATAGCCTTCGGGCACCGGTCCCTTCATCTTGTAGAGCAGCTTGTGCTCGAAGATCATGACTGGATCGGGATCGGCGACCGCCGCCAAAAGCATACCCTTGGCATCATAGGGGGTCGCCGGCTGGATGACTTTCAGACCCGGCACATGGCCGAGCCAGGCCTCGAGGCTCTGGCTGTGCTGAGCCGCCGCACCGGTGCCGGAACCGGCGGGAAAGCGCATCACCACGGGAACCGAAACCTCGCCGCCCAGCATGAAGCGCATCTTGGCCGCCTGGTTGACGATCTGCTCCATGGCAAGCGTGGCGAAATCGGAAAACTGGAACTCGAAGATCGGCCGCATGCCGGTGAGGGCAGCGCCCACCGCAACGCCCGCGCCGCCCAGTTCCGAAATCGGTGTGTCGATGACGCGGTCAGCGCCGTAACGTTCGACCAGGTCGCCAGTGACCTGGAAGGCGCCGCCATAGACACCGATATCCTCACCCATCAGGAAGACGCGTTCGTCCATGTCCATGGCGATCGCCATGGCTTCCTGGATCGCCTGGGCGTAGCTCAGTTCACGCACCATCGCGTCCATCACGCCTGCTCCGTATACACGTAATTTCCGGTCTCGCTGATATCGGGCGATGGGCTCGCCTTGGCGAACTCGATGCCCTCGGCGATCTCTTGCGCCACGGCATCGCGAATGGCCTCGATGCCCTTGTCGTCGATGAAGCCGAATTCCCTGAGCTCGCTTTCGAACAGGGTGATCGGATCGCGGTTCGACATCCAGTCCTCGATCTCTTCCTTGGTGCGATAGCGGTTGCGGTCGCTCTTGGAATGGCCGCGATGGCGGTAGGTCTTGGACTCGATCAGCGTCGGCCCCTCGCCGGCGCGGGCTCGGGCGATGGCCTGATGAGACGCCTCGGCGACCTCGGAGAAGATGTTGCCGTTGACGATGACGCCGGGCATCGAATAGGCGGCGGCGCGCTCGGCGATGTTCTTGACGGCGGTCGAGCGGGCCGTCGATGTCGACATGCCATAGCCATTGTTCTCGCAGACGAAAATGACAGGCAGCTTCCAGACCGCCGCCATGTTGAGCGCCTCGTGGAAAGCGCCTTCATTGTTGGCGCCATCGCCGAAGAAGGAGACCACGACCTTGCCGGTCTTCATCATCTTGGAGGACAATGCCGCCCCGACGGCGATCGGGATGCCGCCACCGACGATGCCATTGGCGCCGAGATTGCCCTTGCCGACATCGGCGATGTGCATCGAGCCGCCACGGCCCTTGCAATAGCCTGTGGTCTTACCGAAGAACTCGGCGAACATGCGCTTGACCTCGGCACCCTTGGCTATGCAGTGGCCATGACCGCGATGCGTCGAGGTGATCTGGTCATCCTCGGCAAGCGGCATGCAGATGCCCATGGCGCTGGCTTCCTGGCCGATCGACAAATGCATGGTGCCGTGGATGAGACCGCGCGTGTAGCACTCCTCCGCGCCCTCTTCGAAGCGGCGGATCAGGTACATCTTGTGGAGCACCTCCCTGAGCTGCTCGGCGCTGTAGTGGCGGTAGACGAAGGGCAGATTGGCGCGACTGTCAGTGACGGCTTTGCTGGCTGTGGCCATGATCACGCTCCCACGGCCCCATAGACAAGCTTGTCCTGGCGGGCGCGCAGTTCGGCGATCTTGGAGCCCGCCGCGGGCGCTGCATTCGCGTAGGTTATGAGCTCGCCCTTCTTGATCGGCGCGGTGACCGAGCCGCCCTGCAGCAGGCCGCAGGGAATGGCCTTGGCGGCGCGCGCCTCAGGCGTCGTCATGATCCAGGCACGGTAGCAATATTCGCCGATCGCATCGAGCTTCTCGCCGGGCTTCATGTCCTTCTTGGCCACGGCGGCGACTTCGGCCACCGGTTTGGCCAGCGGCACCATGTCGGCCTTGCCGTAGAGCACGACGCGGGCGCAGGTCAGCGGCACTTCGAGCGAGGTAAGGTGATAGGGACGATGGAAAGTGAAATACGGGCCTTTGCCCATCTTCAAATCTTCCATGCGCTCGGAGATACGCGGATGCGACATGTCGGCAACGACGAAGACGCCTGGCGCGACACCCTTGCCGATCGAATAGTCGACGACGCCGACCCTCGACAGCACGCCGCCATCCTTCTGCGGCACCAGCACCTTGGACAGTTCGCCAAGCGTCGCCGCCGGGCCATGCATGCCGGCCTTGTCTGGAACCAGGCCGGTGGCATTGGCGATCGCCGCCATCTCGACCATGGTCTTGGAGCCGTCGACGAATTCGACCAGCATCCGCACGTTCATGTGCCGGCGCTTGGCCTCCTCCTCATAGTCGGGGGGAATCGCGTCGATGTTGAGCGGATTGTTCTTGCCCTTGCCTGCGGCAACGATCGGATGCCCCATCGCCGAAACGAATTCGATCAGCTCCATGCAGGAAGACGGCTCGTCGCCGGCGCCCAGCGAATAGGTGACGCCGAGCCGGTCGGCCTCGCTCTTCAGATAGGCGCCGATGGTGACGTCGGCCTCGACATTCATCATCACCAGATGCTTGCCATGTTCCATGGCGCGCAGCCCGATCTCGGCGCCGACGGCGGGAACCCCGGTGGCGTCGATGACGACGTCGATCAGATCGTTGTTGATGACCAGATTGGCGTCGTTGGTCACCGCGACCTTGCCGGCTTCCATCGCCGCGGTCATCGCCGAAGCGTTGGACACTTCGCGCGCATGCCCGGTTTCCTGGAAGGCGATATCGACCGCCTTGCTGGCGGCAGGCAGGTTCAGTTCGGAAATGGCGCCGATCTCGATGCCCGACATATGGGCGACACGGGTGACGATGTCGGTTCCCATCTCGCCCGAGCCGATCAGGCCGATGCGGATAGGCTTGCCCGACTTGGCGCGTTCCTCGAGATCGCGGGCAAGGCCCGTCAATGAAACATTGGAAGCCATACCGCTCGTTCCTCCCAAAAATGCAGGCTTGTTCGATTGCCTGACGGGTATTGAACATCTGTATTTCTGTCAAGACTAATGTCCAAATTCGATGCCTTTTGACACGCTTTCGGGGAGGCGCGGCGACCCCAGGCAATGGCGGCCGCACAGCGGGGTGCATACCGGTGGGCAGGCGCGGGGGCGAGTTTCCTGACGCACGGAACAAGGAGACCGGTCCGAAACGATCGCCATGACGGCGGCCACCTCAAATGCGGAGGGCCCTACGGAGCTCGATCGGCGCTGACGCCATCACGCGCTGCCCCACGGTCTGACTTGTGAGAAAGTAGGCTTCGGCCTAATAAAGCCGCAGCTCATTCAGAGCCTGGGGGAATTGTATGAGCTGGAACCCGAGGAGGGTCCTTATCGATCTGCTGAACCAGAACCGGCCTGTCAGAGCCGCCAAGGCATTGCGAAATGCCTTGATTGAACGCAACTTCCGCGGACGCGGTGTTGCGGAAGGCCTGAAGTTCGCCGACGAAGTCCGGCGAACCGGTGATCGGCGATTTTGTTTTGTCATTGCCTTCAACACCCCTTGGGTCATCGACGCGATGGCCCGCTCCTGGGAGCTGTATTCGTCCGGAATGACGCTGGTCGTTGTCGACAACTCTCCAAAGCAATCGGCTCGCACCCGCATCGAGGAAATCTGTCGAGCGCGAGGCGTCGCCTATTTCAGCTTGCCCCGAAACTGGGAGCGTCATCCCAATCGGTCGCACGGAACGTCCATGAACTGGATCTTCCACAATATCATCCGGCCGATGCAGCCGGAGCTGTTCGGCTTTCTGGATCACGACGGCTTTCCGATCATCCCCGTGGACATTCCCGCGACGATGGAAGGAAAAGCCGTCTATGGCTCAAAGCGCTGGTCAACTTCGGATCACCAAGCGTGGTTTTTGTGGGCAGGGTTCTGCTTCTTTCGCTTTAGCGCCATGGAGAACGTGGACATGGACTTTAACCCCCGCTTCATCCACGGGATGGACACCGGCGGAGGCAATTGGGCTGGGCTCTATCGCCTGCTCGGCGAAAACGACGTAGTGGATGTGCCAGCCACTACGGCTCATCTGAACCTCGGCGAGGCCGACTCCGGTCATCAAATGTTGGGCAGCGCCTTTTTGCATATCGGCGGCGCTGGCTACCGTAAGTTGGTTAACGCCGAGCGATACCGGCGGCTGGTCTCCAACTATTTGTGGGAGACCTATCTGCAGGGCGATGAGAACCGCCTCGTCAAGGAACTTTGACCAAGCTCAGGCTGTAGCCTTTACTTCGCCAGCCTTTGCTGTGCCGTCCACTGACAGGGTGGTCTGCAAGGCTGGGTCCCAAATACCGGACCGCGTCAGCACCGCACCTTGACCGATCATGAAATAAAAATACCGGAATACAAAACTATAAAATTTATCTTTCATGGCGTGTTCTCGCGTGCTAGCGTCGCGTCACGACTGGAAATGGAGTGCGCTTCCTGGGGTGGCATTTTCCGGTCTGTTCCAAATAGGTCTGCCAAGGGACAGCGGTCGATGAAGACGAAAACGCCTGGCGGGAAGGCTGTGTCCGGAGAGACTGAGGTGGCCAGTGCGCTGGAAGCCAGGTTGCGTGAGGGCTGGCTGGATTTCGCCCGGACCGAGCAGGCAATTGCGCGATACCTGCTCGCCAACATCCATGACATTCCCTTTGAAACTGGCGCCACCATTGCCGTCGGCGCCGGTGTAAGCGAGGCAAGCGTCACCCGTTTCGTACGGCGTCTCGGTTACACCGATCTCAAGGAAATGAAGCGTGGCCTGCGCTCCGCACCGAAAGCCGGAGGCCCGGGCCTGGACAGTGCCGAGTTGCGTTTCCGCATCGGCGGCGAAAAGCGGGAGCGGTTGGCTCGCAGCCTGGAGATGGAGCAGCAGGCCTTGACCGCGGCCTATGGCCTTGCCCAGGGCGAGATGTGGTCCGAAATTGTTCATCTGCTGAGCACCTGTGATCGCGTGAACTGCGTCAGCTTCCAGGCAGTGAAGGGATTGGGGCTCGATTTCGCGACGCGTCTGCGCTGGGTGCGGAGCGATGTCCGCTTTGCCGAAGGTTTGGGCGGCACGTTCTCGGAAATCCTCACCGACAGCGGCGAAAATTCTTGTGTCCTGCTGATCGACACAGCGGAATACGCCGCGATGAGCTTTCGGCTTTGCGCCCAGATCAAGCGCCGGAAGATTCCTCTGATCATCGTTACCGACAAATACAGTCATTGGGCATCTGAATACACAAAACTGGCGCTCGAAGTATCGACGCGCGTCGACCTGTACTGGGATTCGACGGCCGCGATAAGTTCGGTTCTGAACCTCCTCACGCATTCCGTTGCCGAGAAACTCGGCAAATCGGCCGAGACGCGGATGAATGAGCTGGAGGATATCGCCGGGATCCTGCGGACCTTCCACAAGCCGCCACGGCGCGTCGCACGGCACATCAAAGAAGAAGGCGAAGAATGACGATGCATCACCCGTTGCTGAAACCGTGGACAGTCAGGGCAAGCGCATGAAGTTGACGGAATACGCCGCCTATGACGGCGTTGGTCTGGCCGATCTCCTGCGCAAGCGGGAAGTTACGCCGCGCGAACTGGGAAACTGCATCCTTTCAGGGATCGCCGCGGTCAATCCGCAGCTCAATGCCGTGATCGAAACCTATGCCGATGCGATCGAAGCGCTCGGCGAGGATCCCGGACCCGCACCTTTCCACGGCATGCCGACATTGACCAAGGATTTCCCCATCGAAGCCGGCCGGCCGGGAGAGTTCGGCAGCGTTCTTGCCAAGGGTTTCATCTGCGGCGACGATCACGCCTTCTGGGTGAAAATGCGATCCGGCGGCCTTGCCAATATCGGGCGCACCACCACGTCGGAATTCGGCATAGCGGCGGCAACCGAATCCTCCCTCTATGGTGCGACACGCAACCCCTGGGATACCAGCAGGGGTGTTTCGGGATCGAGCGGCGGCGCAGCGGCAGCCGTTGCCGCCGGCATCGTTCCCTTCGCGCAAGGCGCCGACGGTGGCGGCTCCATTCGCACCCCCGCCGCCTTTTGTGGTGTCGTCGGCCTGAAGCCGTCTCGTGGCCGGATCAGCGGTGCGCCGGAATCGAATGCGCCAATGCTGGGTCTCGCCATTTCATTCATGCTGACACGCTCGATCCGCGACACGGCGGCTTTGCTTGATCTGGGGTCTGGTGCGCTTCCCGGCGACAGCTATGAGATCGTCCCTCCAACCACCAGCTATGCCCAGGCGATCAAGACGCCACCAAAGGCTTTGCGCATTGCCCTGTGTACAACGTCCTGGTCCGGCTATCCGCTCGACGCCGAGGTGAAGGCGGCAGTTCTCGAAGTGGGCAAGAGGCTGGAGCAACTGGGCCACAAGGTCGTCGAAGCCGGGCCTGTGTTCGATTATGAGCGCTATCTGGCGGCGCAGAAAGTGATCTGGGCAGCCTCTACGGCGCAGTCGCTCGACGAGTTGGCGGGCCTGCTGCGACGGCCTCTTGAAGAGGCCTGCCTGCAGCAGACGACACTTGCTGTCTATCGCCATGGCCGAACGCTGGACGCGGCAAGCCTGATCGCGGCCCTCGCTGTTTATGACCAGATCACGCGGACGATTGGCGAATTCCTGGCCGTCCATGACGTGCTGGTGACGCCGACTTGCGCGATCCCGCCGGAGTTGCTCGGCACGCACAACCCGGATCGTCCCGGCCGCGACATCGATACGGTGTTCGCCGATCTGGCGCCGAAGGAGACGTTCAGCGCGCTCTTCAACGGCACCGGATCGCCGGCGATATCCCTGCCGCTCGGCTGGACGCAAAACGGCCTGCCGATCGGAGTGCAGTTTGTCGCCGCATTCGGACGCGACGATCTGCTGCTACGGCTAGGTGCGGTGCTTGAGGCTGACTACGCCTGGCACCAGCGCCAACCACCTACCCACATCACCAAGACTGCTTGAACCATCAAGGACTGCTTGAACCAACAAGCATGGAACCGCCCCCGGGAACATCATCAACGAAAATGGGAGATTGTCATGGACCGCAGAGTATTCCTCAAAAGTGCGGCGCTTGCCGGCTTCAGCATCGCGACATTGCCGGCCACATTGCTTCGAGCCAATGCTGACGGCAGCAAGATACTGCGTATGGCCTATGGGGCCGAGGTTCTCACCCTGGACCCGATCAAAACCACTTACGGAGCCGATATCCTTATCCAGGGCATGATGTATGCACGCCTGCTGCATGCCAATGCCGATCGCACAGAAGTCGGCCCGGGCCTTGCCGAGAGCTGGGACATCGCGGATGACGGCAAGACCTATACCTTCCACCTGCGCGAGGGCAAATTTTCCGATGGGTCGCCGATCACGGCCGAGGACGTGGCGTTCAGCTGGAACCGCATGCGCTTCCAGAAGGATTCCGCCTATGCGGCGCCGTTTCAGCCCCTGACCAAGGTCGAGGCAAAGGACGCCAGGACAGTGGTGATGACGCTCGACCGCAAATTCACGCCCTTCATGACGCTGACCGAAATCTGGAATACCGGCATCGTGCCGAAGGCAGCGGTCGAGAAAATGGGCGACGACGCTTTCGCCAAGGCGCCGGTCACATCAGGGCCGTTCAAATTCGTCGAATTGAAGCCGGGAGACCGCGTGGTCCTTGGCCGCAACGAGCATTATTACCGCCAAGGCGAGCCCAAGATCGACGGCGTCGAATTCCGCTATGTCCCGGACGACAACACCAGGGTCTCGATGTTGCAGGCGGGCGAACTCGACGTCTGCCTCGCAGTTCCGGCCCCGCGCATGGCCGAGTTGAAGGCCGCCGGCTTCCGGGCCGACCCTGAACCTTCGAGCACCACCTATGACATGCTGATCAACCATTCGGCAGAACCCTTCAACGACCTCAAATTCCGCCAGGCCGTCAGCTATGGCATCGACCGCACGGCCATCAATGCCGCGGTGACGCTGGGTCTCGGCACGCCGGCCAGTTCCATCATGAGCCCGACGCTCGATTTCTTCGACAAATCGCTGCCAGTCATTGCCCGAGACGTCGAAAAGGCCAAGGCCCTGCTGGCAGAATCCGGCAAGACCGGAGCCAGTTTCGAACTCATCCAGAATGCCGGAAGTGCCGACGAGGAAAAGGCGGCGGTGCTGATCCAGGCGCAGTTGGCGGAAGTCGGCATCACCGTCAACATTGCCAAGATCGATTCAACCCAGGCATGGACCCGCCTCGCCGATGGCGAGTATCAGGCGGAAATGAACTGGTGGTACAACGAGACGCGAGATCCCGACAACGCATTGCGCTGGTGCGTCTGGGGCGCGGGCGACAACAAGTCCTACTACACCCGCTACAACAACGAAACGGTCGACAAACTGATCGATGAAGCCTCGGGTGAGGCGGACAATGCCAAACGGGCCGAGCTCTATGCCCAGATCCAGAAGACCGTGGTGGACGAGGTGGCGCAGGTGGCGCTCTATCACCCGACGTGGCTCAACGCCTACGCTCCGAGCGTGAAAGGGTTGGTCCTGAACGTCGGCCTGCAATTCTCGTCCATCGGCGGGACCAGCCTGGATTGATCAGCACAGGATGCGAGACGGGGACGAGACACTTCGTCCCCGTCTCGCATCGATTTGACACCAGGATCCCGACCATGAATCGATTCTCCTTCGTGCTTAGACGGCCGATACAGTTGATCCCCGTGCTGCTGGGTATCAGTGTGATCACCTTCCTGCTGCTGCAAATGACACCCGGCGATCCGGTTCGCCTCATGCTTGGCCCCAAGGCCAGTCAGGAGGCGATCGAATTCGTGCGGGCGCGATACGGTCTCGATCAGCCCATCCCCGTGCAGTATTTCTATTACGTGCTGAATTGCCTGCGCGGCGATTTCGGTCAGTCGATCGCCTTCCGGGGTCCCGTCAGCGGCGTCATCGCGGCACGGATCGCGCCAACGGTTTTCTTGATCCTCTACGGCCTCGTGATCTCGCTGCTGTTGACATTCGCGCTCGCGGTCACCGCTGCCCGGCAGCGCGGACGGTGGATCGATCACCTCATCCGTCTCGTCTGCGTCGCGGGCGTCGGCGTGCCGTCCTACTTTGTCGGCCTGCTGTTGATCATGGGCTTCTGCCTGCGGCTGAAGATTTTCCCGGTATCCGGTTACGGACCGACCTTTATCAACAATCTGTGGCATCTGTTCTTGCCGGCCCTGACGATCGGTATCGGGGTGACGCCGATCCTCGCGCGCAATCTGCGCGCGACCTTCATTCAGCAGCTGGACAAGGATTATGCGATCGCCTGCCGCTCCAGGGGCCTGCCGGAAAGCTACATCTTTTCCCGGCATGTGTTCTGGAATTCCCTGTTGCCGACAGTCAATCTGCTGGGCGTCGTGGTCGCCTTCCTGATCGGCGGGACGGTCGTTGTCGAAAATGTCTTCAACATTCCAGGGCTCGGCAACCTGCTCATCCGCGGCGTTCTCACGCACGACCAGTTCGTCGTCCAGGCAGTGGCCCTGCTGCTTGCCGTAGGTGTCGTCATTTCGAATTTTGCCGTCGATGTCTTGACCGCCATTCTCGACCCACGGGTGGAATTATGAGCGATGTGATGCGAGGCAGCGGCCCCTTGGCCATGACGCGGATCCGCACGATGCCGGCAACCTTGGCCATTGGCGGCGCCATCACCTTGGCCTGGATCGTCGTGGCCATTCTGGCGCCGGTGCTGACCAGTTTCGACCCGATCAAGGTCGATGTGATGCAGGCGCTGAAACCACCTGGCGCCGAGCATTGGTTTGGCACGGACGCCATCGGCCGCGATGTCCTGGCGCGGACACTGTTTGCCGCGCGCTACGATCTCGCCATGGCCTTCTTCGGCGTGGTCGGTCCGATCATCCTGGGGACGACCATCGGCCTCATCGCCGGCTATCTGGGCGGCAGGATCGATGCGGTGCTGATGCGCATCCTCGAGGTCACCGTATCATTTCCCTATTTCGTCCTCGTGATCGCCATCGTGGCCGTGTTGGGGCCCGGCCTCAAGAGCTACTTCATCTCGCTCACCTTGGTGAACTGGGTCAGCTATGCCCGACTTGTGCGGAGCCAGGCGCTGGTGCTGCGCGGCGTCGATTTCGTGCTGGCGGCACGTGGCATGGGTTTTGGGCATTTGCGCATCATGCTGTTCCACATCCTGCCGAATGCCATCGTCCCATCGATCGTCTTCGTCATGACCGATGCCGTGCTGGCCATCGTGCTCGGATCATCATTGGGTTTTCTCGGCCTCGGCGTACAACCGCCGACGCCCGAATGGGGCGCCATGATCGCGGATGGGCAGACCTACCTGACGACCGCATGGTGGATTGCGATCTTCCCAGGCATCGCCATCTGCCTTCTGGCGCTCGGCCTCTCCTTGACCGCTGATGGTCTCGCCCGCCTCCTGAACACGGAATCCTGAGATGAGCGACCTCGTCAGCGTCGAGAACCTCACCATCGACTTCACCACCGATTTTGGCGACGTCCACGCCCTGCGCGGCGTCAGCTTTTCACTAAAAGCGGGAGAGGTCCTTGGGATCGTCGGTGAATCCGGATCGGGCAAGACGGTGGCCTGCAGAGCCATCCTCAAGCTGATTGCCGGCAACGCACTGGTGAAGTCGGGCCGGATCATGTTCGAGGGCAGCGATGTCCTCGCCATGAAGGATGCCGAGCTGGGCCGGCTGCGCGGCGGGCAAGCGGCGATGATCTTCCAGAACCCGTCGACGCATCTTGATCCGATCATGACGGTCGGGCGTCAGGTGGGCGAGGCGATGGTGGTCCATCAGGGCATATCCTGGCGGCAGGCCAATGCGCGGGCGGTCGGACTGCTCGAAGACATGCATATCAAGGACGCGTCAAGGCGCGCGGGCGCCTATCCTCACGAGCTGTCCGGTGGCATGCGTCAGCGGGTGATGATTGCGGCGGCCCTTGCCTGCGAACCGAAACTGCTGATTGCCGACGAGCCCACGACGGCACTTGATGTCACGGTGCAAGCTCAGATACTCGACCTGCTCCGCGGCATCCGGCGTGAACGCAACCTGTCGGTCATTCTGGTCTCTCACGACCTTGGCGTGATCGCGGAAATGTGCGACCGCGTCGTCGTCATGAAGGACGGTGCGGTGCTGGAAATCGGCTCGGTCGATCAGATCCTGCGTGACCCCGCCCATGAATACACGAAGCGCCTGATCGCTTCCCAACCCTCGCTGATGAAGCCGACCACGCATGCCTGCCCCGTGGCGACGGAACCGCATCTCCTGGTGAAGAACCTGTGCGTGAACTTCTACCCTGGGCAGAGCCTTGCGGCCTGGGCGACGCGCAAGCCGCCGCAAATCGTGCGCGCCGTCGACAATGTTTCGCTGGCATTGCGGCGCGGTGGGGCGCTGGGGATCGTCGGCGAGTCCGGTTCCGGCAAGAGCACCATAGCCCGGGCTATTGCAGGCCTTGTGCAGCCGCAACAAGGAGAGATCGAGGTGGACGGCCAATCGCTCGATCGCGCACTGAGGCAGCGCCGACCGGAGCAGGTTCGCAAACTGCAGATGGTGTTCCAGGACCCGTTCATGTCCCTCAACCCGGCGTTTACGGTTGCGCGAACTCTGGCCGAACCGCTGCGGCAACAGAACATCTGCCCGGAAAGAGACATCCCGGAGCGGATCCGTGAGCTGATGGAAAAAGTGGAATTGCCACGCCAGTTGCTGGACCGACGCACCACGCAGCTTTCCGGCGGCCAGCGGCAGCGCGTCGGCATCGCCAGAGCCCTGGCGCTGGAGCCCGAGATCTTGATCGCCGATGAAGTCACCTCCGCTCTGGACGTCACCATCCAGGCCCAGGTGCTCGGCCTCTTTGCGCGGCTGCGCCGCGAATTGTCGCTGACGCTGATCCTGATTTCCCACGATCTGGGCGTGGTGCGTTATCTCTGCGAGCACGTTGCGGTCATGCAGCACGGCAAGCTGGTTGAGTATGGCAATACGGAAGACGTTCTGGATCGTCCGCAGCAGGCCTATACCCAAGAGTTGATCGCCGCTATCCCGAAACTCTCGCGTCGAACGAGCAGCGGAATCCAACCAGGAGACACCCCGCTACTGGCCGCCGGAAGCAAATGCTAGACTAAAGCCTTCAGGGCCGAGCGTGATCGAGCACGCCGGCGAACCGCGTTGACGCACAGGCCTGGCCGAAAAGCGGGTGGGCGACCTATTTGGCAATCTCGAGCAGGGACGATACCAACAGCTCGCGCTCGTCTTTCGACAGGACATCCGAATCGAAGAGGTTCATGCTGCGCAATCCCTCGATGGCGAGATAGCAGATCAATAGCGATTTGAGATCCGGCGTTTCGCCCTTCAGCCGCTCGAAAAGCTGCCGCTTGAAGGTCTTTATCGGCATCATGAAATCGGGATCCTCGGCGATGGCCGAGAAGATCCAGGACGCCGACGGCTGCTTTTCCTCGCAATCATTGGCCGACAGCCTGATGTAGACGGCCAGGGGATTTTCGTCCTTGTCATTTGTGCGGGCGGCTTCCAGCGCGTGCTCGAACTCACGCAGATAGCCTTCGACCAAACCTTGCATCAATTTGGCCTTGGTCGGGAAGTTGTAGAGGAGCCCTCCTTTCGACACGCCGGCACGGCTGGCGACGGCATCCAGCGACAGGCTGCCTGGTCCGGATTCCCGGGCAACATCAGCCGCCGCGGCGAGAATCTTCTCGCGCGAATTCGGTCGTTGGGCTCTCATGGTGCCTCCCATCGCAAGCTTAGGCCCAATTGACAAGACCGTCCAGACGGTACAGTAAGACCGCCATTATTTGAAATCGGGACCCGCAGTCGATATGTGTCCCGATATCCGCGCTTCGCGCCGGATTTTCGACTGAGGGGACTTCCTTGTTCAAGCGCATACTCCGTATATTTATCATTATTCTGGTTTTGGCCCTGCTCGTCGTCGTGGTCGGCGGCATCGTGGGCTTCAACTTCCTGCGTGACAACGGCATCAAGCAGTACTTCGCATCGATGAAGCCGCCGGCAGCAACCGTTTCGACAACCATCGCCAAGCCTTCGGCCTGGACGCCCGGCGTCGAGGCGATCGGTACGGTCAAGGCCGTGCGCGGTGTCGACCTGACGGTCGAGACCACCGGTATCGTCAAGGACATCCTTTTCCATGCCAACCAGAAGGTGGCGGACAATGCGGTTCTGCTGCAACTCGATGACGCTGTCGAGCGCGCCGATCTCGACGCACAGAAGGCGCAGGCCGCGCTCGATCAGACATCGCTTGCCCGCGCCATCGAACTGACCAGGCGTGGCGTTGGCTCCGACTCGACGCTGGACACGGCGCGTGCGGCGGCCTCGGCCTCGGCGTCTCAGGTCACCAAGCTGCAGGCCGTGCTCGAGCAGAAGCAGTTGACGGCGCCTTTCGGCGGCACGGTGGGCATTCCGAGGATCGATATCGGCCAGTATCTGGCGCCCGGCACCGCCGTGGTGACATTGCAGGATCTCGACACGATGCGGGTCGATTTCTCGGTTCCCGAACAGCAACTCGCCTTGCTCAAGATAGGCCAGACGATTCGATTGGGCTTTGGCGGTGAGGACAGGCCATTCGCAGGCGCCATTCGCGGCATCGACCCGAAGATCGACTCGTCCAGCCGGCTGGTGAACATCCGGGCGGAAGTCGCCAATCCCGATGGCAAGCTGACCCCCGGCCAGTTCGTGCAGGTGCGTGTCGAGCTGCCCGAAGAGCAGAACGTGCTGACCCTGCCGCAGACGGCGCTGACGACAAGTCTCTATGGCGACTACATCTTCGTGGTGCAGCCAGCCAAGCCCGCCGAGGCGGCGCCAGCTGCCAAGCCGGAGGAAAAACCCGCCGCGCCGGCAGCCGACAAATCGGCTGATGCCAAGCCTGCGGACACCAAGCCGGCCGATGCGATGAAGCCGGCGGCTGATGCAGCCAAGCCCGCCGCCGATGCGGCAAAGCCGACTGATCAGGCTCCCGATGCGGCCAAGCCGGCGGCGGAAGGTGACAAGCCCGCGCTCGTGCTGTCGCAGGTGTTCGTCAAGCCCGGCCGCCGCAATCAAGGCATGGTCGAGATCGTCGAGGGGCTGAAGGCTGGCGACGAAGTCGTCACCGCCGGTCAGAACCGCCTCTTCAACGGCATGTCCGTCGTTGTGGACAACACCATCGACCCGACCAAATCGGCAAACAAGCAGGCCGACCAGCAATGAGCATTTCCGATCTCTTCATTCGCCGGCCTGTTCTTTCGACGGTCCTTGGCTGCATGATCCTGCTTCTGGGTTTCCAGGGCATCTTCAACCTGTCGATCCGGCAGTATCCGAAGGTCGACGAAACGGCGATCACCATCACCACGGCTTATCCGGGCGCCAGCGCCGATCTGATCCAGGGCTTCATTTCCGCCCCGATCGCGCGCGCCGTCGCCTCGACCGAAAACATCGACTACGTCACCTCGTCCAGCCGCCCGTCCTCCAGCACCGTGACGGTGCAGATGAAGCTCGGCTCGAACCCCGACGTCGCGCTGACTGAAGTTCTGTCCAAGGTCCAGGGCGTGCGCGGCACCTTGCCGGACGCATCGAAGGACCCTGTCATCGTCAAGGGCACCGGCCAGCAGTTCGCGATGATGTACATCTCGATGCAGAATCCGAACATGACGAAGGAGCAGCTGACGGAGTATATCGAGCGCGTCATCAGACCGCGCATGTCGACGGTCGAAGGCGTCGCCGACGTGCAGATCTTCGGCGCCCAGGAATACTCGATGCGCGTCTGGATCGATCCGGTCAAGCTTGCCGCGCGCGGCGTGACGGCCTCCGAACTGCTGACGGCGATCAACAATTCCAACTTCCTGTCGGCGCCCGGCAACACCCAGAACGAGTATGTCGTTTCCTCGATCACCGTGCGCTCGACATTGCAGACGCCGGAGGCCTTCGCCGAGCTGCCGCTGCGCTCGACTGACGGCAATGTGGTGCGGTTGCGCGACGTGGCCCGCGTCGAACTCGCCGCCGAGAACACCGACACCAGGGTCTCGTTCAACGGAAAGCCCGGCACCTTCCTCGCCATCTTCCCGACGCCGGCGGCCAATCCGCTGACCACGGCGGCTGCGCTCACCAAGCTGGTGCCACAGATTCAGGAGACACTGCCGAAGGGCATGACGATCGAGGTCGTCTACGATGCGACCGGGCAGATCAGCGCTTCGATCGAAGAGGTGTTCAAGACCATCGCCGAGGCGGTTGCCATCGTCATCGTCGTCATTCTTCTGTTCCTTGGCTCCTTCCGGTCGGTGATGATGCCGATCATCACCATCCCGTTGTCGCTGATCGGCGTCTGCTTCCTTTTGTTTGCGGTCGGCTACTCGATCAACCTGCTGTCGTTGCTGGCCATGGTTCTGGCGATCGGCCTGGTCGTCGACGACGCCATCGTGGTGGTGGAGAACATCCATCGCCATATGGAAGAAGACCACATGTCGCCGATGCAGGCCGCGTTCAGCGGTATGCGCGAAATATCGTCGGCCATCGTTGCCATGACCATGACGCTGGCCGCCGTGTTCGCGCCGCTGGCCTTCACCGGCGGCCTAACCGGCGCGTTGTTCCGTGAATTCGCGGTCACGCTCGCCGGCTCGGTGGTGCTGTCGGGTGTCATTGCCATCACCATCACCCCGATGATGTCGGCACGCCTCTTGAAGTCCGGCACGCCGGGCCGTTTCCAGCGCATTGTCGACGGCACCTTCGCGCGCGTCGAGCATGTCTATGAACGGGCCGTCACCGGATCACTGAACTATCGCCCATTGACGCTGATCATCGTGCTTGCGCTTGTCGGCGTCACCGGCTTCATGTTCACCAAGACCTCGAGCGAACTGGCGCCGGAAGAAGACCAGGGCTTTCTGCTCTCGATTGTGACGGGGCCGCGTTATGCGACCTCCGATTACACCGAGACATACGTCAACCAGATCCTCGGCCTGGTGAAGGATATTCCCGAAACACGGGCGCAGTTCTCGGCCGTCGCCTTCGGCGGCACGACAAACAGCGCCTTCGTCGGCTATGCCTTCAAGGACTGGGCGGAACGCAAGCGCAATTCGAAGGAACTGCAGGCCGACATTACGGCCCGTATCGCCAAAGTGGCCGGTGTCGAGGCCTTCGTCTTTGCACCGCCGACGTTGCCGGGCTCCGGCGGCGGCCTGCCCATTTCCATGGTGGTGCGATCGACGGGCGCTTCCTCGGAGGTGTACGAGGTGGCCGAGCAGATCAAGAACAAGGCGCAGGCCTCCGGCCGCTTCATCGTCGTGCAGAATTCGATGGCCTATGACGCGCCGGAGGTGACGGTGACCATCGACCGCGACCGCGCCGCGGCGCTGAACCTGCCGATCGCCGATATCGGCCGCACGCTGACCTTGCTGGTCGGCGGCGCCGAAGTGGCGCAGTTCGACCGCGACTCCAACAGCTACGACATCATCCCGCAGGTGCCGCAAGAGTTTCGCGACAACCCCGACAAGCTCGGCGAATACTTCGTGCGCAGCGTGACGGGCGAGATGGTGCCGCTATCGGCGGTGGTCAAGATTTCGACCAATGCGGCGCCGGCGGCAATCGAGCAGTTCAACCAGCTGAATTCGTCGACGATTTCGGCGCTCCCGCTGCCCGGCGTCACGACCGGCGACGGGCTGAAGGCGCTGGAGGACATTGCCAAGGAGAGCCTGCCCGACACCTTCTTCCTCGACTATTCCGGTCAATCGCGGCAGGAAAAGGAACAGGGCAACACCATCCTGATCGCTTTCGCGGCCGCCGTGGTCGTCATCTATCTGGTGCTGGCGGCGCAGTTTGAAAGCTTCCGCGACCCGCTGATCATCATGATGGCGGTGCCGCTGTCGATCTTCGGCGCGATCGTGCCGCTCAATCTGGGCCTCGGCACGCTCAACATCTACACGCAGGTCGGCCTGATCACACTGATCGGTCTGATAACCAAGCACGGCATCCTGCTGGTCGAGTTCGCCAACCAGCAGCGTGAAAAACATGGCATGCGGCGGCGCGACGCCATCATCGCCTCGGCCAAGGTGCGCCTGCGGCCGATCCTGATGACGACAGCGGCGATGGCGCTCGGCGTGGTGCCGCTGATCACGTCCAGCGGCGCTGGTGCCGCGGCCCGCTATTCGATGGGCCTGGTCATCTTCACCGGCATCCTGGTCGGAACCCTGTTCACGCTCTTCGTCGTGCCCATGTTCTACACCTTCATCGCCAGCAAGGATCTGCCTCATTTGGCGGAGAAGCCGGACCCCAAGCTGATGCCGGCACTGCCGAGCTAGGGCGGTCGAGGGAGTCCCGCCCGGAAATGTGCAGGACAAATCGATGGAGGCAAAAGAAAGAGGCCGGGAATTTCCCGGCCTCTTTCTTTTTGGCTGGACTCGATACCCCGGTTCGAGCTTTGCTCGATACCGCCGGTTTGCGCTGTACTCGATACCACAGCGTTTTCCGGCGGGAGCCTTGAACAAGGCGCGACAGCATGCTGACACGCCACCGTTTCCAGCCTGCTACTTGACGATGACGATGCTGGTGTTGGTCGCCCCGAAGGTTTCGACGAGCTGGTAGAAATCGGCGGCGTTGTCGGGGTGCAGCCGCACGCAGCCATGCGACGCCGGCTGGCCGAGGCGCTTGATCGCATAGGTCGCGTGCACCGCATAGCCGCCGCTGAAGAAGACCGAGTGCGGCATCGGGGCGTTGTCGTATTTCTTCGAGTACCACATTTCATGCATGCGGGTCGGCTTGAACGAGCCGGTCGGCGTCACATGGGCCCGGTCGCCGGTGGAGACTTTCCAGGCGAAGGTCGGCCGGCCGTCGACGGAGACTTCCATGATCTGCTGCGAAAGCGAAACGCGCGCCACGATCTTGTTGGCGGCGTGCGCCGCACCCGAGCCAGCGCCGAGCAGCAGTGCTGCACCAGTCAAGGCAGCGGCGGTGATGTTGATGAGCTTGGCGGAAATGGCGGTATGCATGATGAAGTCCCCTCTCTCTCTGCCGGTTAGGCCGGCTCCAATTCGATGGCCGCTTATCCCAACCTCATGTTTCGAGGAGATTTCGCAAAATGCTCACTTCTGTTTCGAATCTGTTTCCACTGGTTAACAAACGCCTCCTTCTAAGCCTGGCTAGAACAGGCTCGGCAGGCCCGCCCAGCCAAGACCAAGAGTCGGGAACATGAGTATCCGCCCCCAAACGAAAGTGCGAATCGGCGTCATGTGAAAGAACAGCCGTCGGCATCGAAACCAACTTGCAACAAAGCGCGGCTCCTAGCGGCATGATCCGGATACGGGCCGCGAGCAAAGTTGACGCAACGAAAACAGCCGGTAACGAACATGGGAACGAAATCGAACGCGCTGTCCTGGCTTCTCAGGATCAGCATCGCGGCAGCGGTCATCGGCGGCGTCGGCACGGTTGCCGGCACCCCGCTGACAAGCCTCGGCGCGATGACATCAGGCGAGATTTCGACGCTGCATGCCGCACTGTTTTTCGCCACGGTCTGGATTGTTTCCAGCCTGCGCATCGCCCGGCTCAAGGCCCTCTGGCGGGTCGGCCTTAGGCTGACGGGTTTGCGCGGCGCCTCCGGCAACTTGCTGCCGAGAGGACCGAAGGCCCGCGCCGCGACGGGGGGCTCCGTGGGCGGCGCGGGCACTTCGGGGGTATCCTGAAGCGACCCGCAACAGGTTCATTTCTAGGGAATTGGCATTTTTGGGGAACTGCGACGATGAAAACGAAATTCGCTGCTTCGGTGCTGTCCGCACTGCTTTACGCCCAAGGCCTGCTCGGCTTTGCCGGTCTTGCCACCATGCTTCTCAGGGACCGCGCCCATGCAAGCGAACTCACCATGGGCAGTGACATGCCGGTGGGGCCATCGCTTCTGCTGGTACGCTGAGTATCAGGAGCATCGGGCCCAGAGATGGAAAATCCGATGCCCGAAAAAAGGGATTGCGCCAGTACCCGGCAGTCAGTCGGCGAATTGCCGCGGCGGATCGAACCGATAGCCGGCTCCACGTATTGTGGTGATGGTGTCGGTGTCGAGCTTGCGGCGCAGCCGCACGATGCGCGAATCGATCGAACGATCGAAGGCGTCGGCGTTTTCGGCCGGTGCCGCGGCGATGATGTCGTCACGCGTCAGCACCTTGCGCGGACTGGCCAGGAACAACCTGAGCAGCGCCACCTGGCCGGGCGAAAGCTGTTCCTCGGAGCCGGAGCGATGCATGACCATGGCCGATCTCAGATCGACGGTCGCGTTCTCCAGCACGATCAGTTCCTGGGTGCCCCTGCCGCGACGCGAAAGCAGGCCGCCGACACGGGCGGCCAGTTCACGGACATTGAGCGGGCTCTCGACGACGTCGGCCGCACCAAGCTCCAGCGCCAGCACCTTGTCGACAAGATCGGCCGGCCGGCAGATGAGGATAAAATCCGGTCCGCCCTCGCCGCCTCCTCCTTGGCCGCCATAACGTCTGAGCAGGTCCCGCCCCTCCGCCTGGCTGAGGCTGTCGCCGACGACGACGACGTCGATGCCCTTTCCCGACAGCAGCGATTCGGCCTCCCAGGGCTGACGTGCCTGATGCACATCGTGGCCGCGCCGCTCGAGATGGTCGGCGAGTTCGGTCGCCACCACTTCGGCTACCGAAACGAGCGCAATAACGGATCGTGCGGCCATCTTTTCCAACCGTTCCCTGGCAACCCGGATATGAGTGCTGGACATGATGTTTATACCCAATCTACTTTCCACTGAAAGTGGGAGCGAAAGCATCGTGCGGGCAAGAATTGTCATCGTCGAGGACGAGCCCGACCTCAGGGACGCGGTCGCCGAATATCTTGGCGCATCCGGCTATGACGTGGCCACCGCTGAAAGTGCTGCCGCGGCGCGCAGCCTCGTTGAAACGCAATCGTTTCATCTCGCCATTCTCGACATCGCCATGCCCGGCGAGGACGGCCTCTCGCTCGGCCGCTGGCTGCGTTCGAAACTGCCGATCGGCATCATTTATGCCACCGCGGCCGGCACTGCGCTCGACCGCATCGTCGGGCTGGAACTCGGTGCCGACGACTACATCGTCAAGCCATACGAATTGCGCGAAGTGCTGGCCAGGGTGCGCAGCGTGTTGCGCCGGGTTCCCCAGCCGAAGGAGCTCCAGGACAACAAGGCCGGGACGGATCGCCGTTCCGTTACCTTCGGCCCCTTCCAGGCCGATCTCGACGGCAGGCTGGTCACCGGCGCCAATGGCGCGGTGATCGACATGGCCAAGAGCGAGTTCGACGTGCTGGAGATTTTCCTCACCCGCGCCAATCGGCTGCTGACCCGCGCCGCTATCTCCGAGGCGATCGGTTTCACCGAAGATCCGGAATCGTCACGCGCGGTCGACATTCGCATCATGCGGCTACGCAAGAAGATCGAGGCCGATCCCGCCAATCCGAAATTCCTGCGCACGGTGCGCGGCGAGGGCTATATCTTCTCGCTGCCGGCCGGCGACGGCAACTGAGCACCGGGCCAGAAGGATTCGGTTGCTCGCCAGCCGAAATTGGCACGACTCCGAATTGGCGCGACTCCGGAATGACGGCACAAGATGATCGCTGAAGCAGCAAGCACCGATATGCAAGGGTTCAGGCAGGGCGCGGCGATGGCGGCCGTGCGCGTCGTTCGCCGGCTTCGCGAGGCTGGCGACTGGCAGCGCGAGATGGACGGCATACTGGAAACGCTCTGCCGGGCCATGGATTGCCAGCGCGGCATCCTGTTTCGCTTGCGCGAACTGCCCGGCCAGGGCTTCGCCCAATCCGTCGCCGCCTATTGGATCGACCCTCTTTTCGGCGGCGAACTGGCGTCGCCGACCGTCATCATGCAATCGATCGTCAATTCCGACCCCCTGCTGGAGCGGCTTGCCGAGGACGAACGGCAAGGCAAGATCTTCGCCGGGCACACGCGCGACCTCGAAGGCTTCCTGAGGACCGATTTCGAGAAGCAGAACATCAAATCGTTCCTCTCGGTCTCGGTCTTCGCGCATGGCCATCTCTGGGGCACGCTGGCGGTCAATGACTGCGTCAACGAGCGTGCATGGACGGACGAGGAAGAGGCGACGCTGCATATCATCGCGCTGGCCATCGGCGACGCCATCGAGCGCTCGCCCTCGGACGCCCACGCCAGCGAGGTCATTCGCCGCACCATGCTGCAGGCCTCGCTCGACGCCATCGTCGTCATCGACGAGACCGGCTCGATCATCGAATTCAATCCGGCTGCCGAGAAGATGTTCGGCTTCCAGCGCAGCGACATCCTCGGAAAGGACCTGCTCGATACGATCGTGCCGATCTACTACCGCAAGGGCTATGCTTCGGGGGCCGAATACATGTCCGGCCGCGGTGCGCCGATGGTCGGCCAACGGCTCGAGACGGTGACCCAGAACGCCGCCGGCGAAGTGTTCCCGATCGAGCTGACGGCGACCGAGATGCGGGTTGCCGACCGCCGCCTGATCTTCGGCTCCATCCGCGACCTGCGCGACAAATTGCGCGCCGAGGAGGAGATCGGCCGGCAGCGCGAGAAGCTGCACCAGAACGAGAAGATGGCGGCGATGGGTTCGTTGCTGGCCGGCGTCTCGCACGAGCTCAACAACCCGCTGGCCGTGGTGGTGGCGCAATCGACGCTGCTGCACGAATTCGCTTCCGACCCGCAGACCAAGGTGCGCGCCGAGAAAGTCCGTGCGGCCGCCGAGCGCTGCGGCCGCATCGTCAAGAGCTTCCTGTCGATGGTCCGCCTCCATCCCGCGGCACAAGCCGAAACCGACCTCAACCAGGTGATCCGGTCGGCACTCGAAGTGACCGCCTATGGCGCGCGCTCAAGCGGCATCACCATCGACACCGATTTCGCCGCCGGCCCGCTGCTGGCCATGGCCGACGCCGACCATGTGACGCAGGTGGCGGCCAATTTCCTCATCAACAGCCAGCACGCCTTGGCCGGCATTGCCGGCGACCGGCTGATCAAGGTGCGGACGTTCCGCAGCGACCGCGGTCATCCCTGCTTCTCGGTCGAGGACAATGGGCCCGGCGTGCCGGAAACGATCCGCGGCCGCATCTTCGAATCCTATTTCACCACCAAGCCGGTCGGCGTCGGCACCGGCATCGGCCTGTCGATCTCGAAATCGATCATCGAGCGGCACAATGGCAATGTCTGGTTCGAGGAAGTGCTCCCGAGAGGCGCGCGCTTCGTCGTCCAGCTGCCGGCCATCGTGGCCGGCCTCGCCACCGCCGGCGACAACCAGCCGCGATCGAGCGGCCTGCGGCATGCCTTGATCATCGACGACGAGCCGGATGTCGCCGGCTCGCTCTCCGACATTCTCGAACTGATGGGCATCAAGTCACGGATCGTTCCTGTCTGGGAATCGGCCGCCGCCACTTTGAGCGGCCACATGCCGCCGGACATCGTCTTTTCGGACCTGCGCATGCCCGGCGTTAGCGGCATATCGATCTATCGCGAGTTGCTCGCCGAAAAGCCTGATCTGGCACGGCGTTTCGTGCTGGTCACAGGCGACCTGATCGGTGCGAAAGCCGAAATCGAGGCGCTGCCGGCACAGCAGCGGCCGCAGATCCTGGAAAAGCCGTTCAGCACGCTGGATGTGCGCAGTGTGCTGTCCGCCATTGCCGAACAGGCGGTCTTGAAAGGATAAGGAAGAGGCCCCCGGGGCCGAAGAAGAGCGCACTGGAGGGAGCGCTCGGGGAGTCCGGAGCATGATCCCAAAGCGGGAACGGTTTCGGATCATGCTTCGACAAAATCAGAAAATATTCGGCGTGTCGGCCAAGGGCGCGGCATAGGCGATCATGCGGATGGCGCGGTTCTTGTGTGTTCCGGACTGTTCGGCGATGGCGCGCAGGCAATCGATACTCTCGGCACCCCAGGCCTGGCCCTTGCAGGCGAAGTCGGTCACCGGCACCGGCAGACGCGCGGTCCTGGTCGTCGTCTGCGCGCCGTCGATGAGATTGGACGGCGGATTCAACGAAGCGAAGGCCGGCCCGATTGTCGGCGTGAACGCCATGCCGACGAAGGCGCAAGCAGCCAGCACCATGAACATCGCCATGGGGTGGTCGCTGGCCCGCTGGCGCAGCGCCAGTTTCGGACGGCGGTCATTGCGTTCTGGAGCCTGAAGGCGGCTCTCGCCGCGGATCGTCTGGATTTTCGCATGCATTGCCTTCCCCTTCGCTGAGTTTCTTTTGGCGGTGAAATGAACTTATCCGCACTTTGTAACGACGATGGGGTGGCGAAGGACTGGCACTGTAACGAGTTCGAAACAGCATTCGGGCGAAGTCGGGCAAAATCGGGCATAGCTTCGACGGCGCTCGGGCTCGAGGCGCAACCCGACCGATCTTGCCAAACAGTTTTTCGAAAAGACCAGGCTCAGGCCGGAGCTTGAAGCTCGGCAATGATCTTGTGCGCGGCGATACGCCCGGCAATGATAGCGCCCTCGACATACCCCGGAAACGACGGCGAGAGTTCTGAACAGGCGAGATACACCGGGGGTGCGCCGGCAAGGATCGTTCGCTCGGCATCTCTTGCTGTCACGTCGACAACAAGATCGCTGTACGCGCCGCCGCTCCAGCGATCTCCTACCCAGTCACGCAAACTGAAATCGATGACGTCGCCGGCACTCGGGCCAAGGGCTGCCTCCAACCGGCCGGTCACCTCCGCACGCAGTTCCGGCTCGCCGAGGTCGCGCCAGCGCAGCGCGAGCGGCCCGCCGACGAACACGACGAGCGCGGCATGCTCGACATCCTTGCCAGCGTCGCAGGCAAACAGTCCCGGCGGATCGAGCCACATCACCATGCCGTTCAAATCCCGCCCGCGCCAAAACGGTTTGGCATAGCGCACCAGGATCTTGATAGCCGCGCCGCTTTTCCAGGCGCCGAGCGCCCGCCCCAGTCCAGCCGGCAAGGCAGGGACAAAGGCGAGCTCCGTCACCGTCGCCGGGGGGACGGCAACCAGAACCGCGCGCGCCGCGATGGCACTCCCGGCCGAAACGACAAGAACACCTTGCGAACTGTGCTCGATGCGCGTGACGGGCTCGCTGAGCCGCAACCGATCGCCAAGGTCGCGGGCCAGATCGTCGGCCAGTGAATGCATGGTTTCGCGCACGAAATATTGCAGCTCCGGCACCTCGTTGGTGACGCGTCGGTCATTGTCGATCAGATACCAGAGAGGAATCCGATCCAGCGCCATGCACCAGAGACCTTCGATCATCGAACGGAAGACGGCCCTGGCATCGGCGGAATCGCGCTGGCGGGCAAGCCAGTCGGCAACGGCCAGTCCGGCAATCGAGACGTCGTCCGGATCGATCCCGTTCATGCGCTCGCGGATTGCCATTGCCGCGTCATAGATCCGCTCTGCTCTTTGTACGGACATCGTCGGCTGGGTAATGAAATCGCCATCGACATAGGTTTCAACCAGCGTCTTGCCGCGTGCTTCGACCAGGGCCATCAATTCCGGCATGTCCTCGCACAGGAACTGGCCGCCACTATCGATCCGTTCGCCAAGTCCGTTCAGTCGGGACTCGACGCGTCCGCCAACGCGGTCGCGTGCTTCGAGCAGGATGAAATCGATGCCGGCCTTCTTCATCTCGAGCGCCGCCGACAGGCCTGTGAAACCCGCACCGACGATGACGACATCGGTTCGCTCGAATTCGCCGCCCTCATCCGTGAAGGTCTTCAGCATTGCCGGCTATCCACCCAGTCGCATCCGGCTTCCACAGACGAAGTATGTCCTTGTCGACATATGCCGGCGGGCCGCACACGCCATGCCGCAGGCTTGTCTCTAACCTATCGTTTTCTCGAGCATATTGAGCCAGTTGCGATAGGCGATTTTTTCGATCAGTGCGCGGCCGAAACCGCGTGCCGCCAATGCATCGATCAGCTTCGGCAGGCCGGCGACATCCCCGATGACGGCCGGGATCATGGCGCCGTCGAAATCGGAGCCAAGACCAACGCCATCCTCACCCAGCGCCTGCAGCAGCGAATCGATATGCCGCACCATGATATCGAGGCTGGTGTCGGCATTCATGCGACCGTCCTCGCGCAGGAAGCCTGTTGCGAAGTTCAGCCCGACCATGCCGCCGGTTTCGCGGATCGCGCCGAGCTGCCAGTCGGTCAAGTTGCGCGAATGGCCGCAGATCGCGTGCACGTTGGAATGGGTCGCGACCAGCGGCGCATCGCTGAGCGACGCGACATCGCGAAAGCCCTTCTCGTTGAGATGCGACAGGTCGATCATGATCTTCAACTGGTTGCATGCCTTGACCAGCGCCTTGCCGGCATCGGTCAGGCCGGGTCCGGTGTCGGGCGAGGACGGGAAGCGGAACGGCACGCCGTGGCCGAAGGCGTTCGGACGGCTCCAGACGATGCCGAGCGAGCGCAGGCCGGCTTCATGCAGCACGTCGAGCATGGTGAGCTCGGGATCGATCGCCTCGACCCCTTCGATGTGGAACACCGCGGCGATCGAACCTTGCGCCATGGCATTGCGCACATCGCCGGCGCTGCGGCAGACGGTGAGCGCTCCGGCCCGTTCCAGCCTGAACAGGATCGAGGCCATGGCGATCGTCGAGGTCAGCGCCTCATTGCGCGGAACCTCGGGCGGCAGCGGTTCGGCGACGCTCGGCGCCAGGGGCACGGCGCCGCGCCTGGATCTCTCGACAGGCGGCGGAAAGATGGCGAACATGCCCCCGGCGAAGCCGCCGGCTTTCGCGCGTGGCAGGTCGATATGGCCGCCCGATTTCCCCTCGATGAACAGTTTTTCGACGTCCGTGTCTTTCGACTGATAGAGTCTGAGCAACGTATCGTTGTGGCCGTCGAAGACGGGAACGAGATCGGTTTCGGTCATTGGGGGATCATTCGGTTCGTTTGTCGGCGCGGCGGCTAGGATATATCCTATCTACTTAGGCAGGATGCGCCACCCGCGCAAATGCCAAAGCCGCCCCGGCAGGATGGCAGCCGCTTGCCGCGCCGTTTCCAAGCAACGAAATCCCTACCGCTTCAGCACGTCGGCCCATTCCTGATGGCGGCGGAACTGGGCGTTGGCGAACGGGCAGAGCGGGATGATCTTCTTGCCTGCCGCACGCGCATCCTCAACGGCGCGGGTGACGAGCCGAAGCCCGGCACCCTGGCCGCGAAAGACGTCCGGCACTTCGGTGTGGTCGATGATGATCTGGTGCTCACCGATCTTGGTGAAGGTCATCTCGGCCTCGGCGCCATCGGGTCCACGCAGGACATAGCGGCCCTTGGAACCGCGATCCTCAAGTTCGATCTCAGGCAGTTGTTCAGGCATCGCTATGCTCCTTGGGCAGCATCGGCAAAGAACCGCCGTGCCGCCTCGATCTCGTTTGGCCGCACCTCGTGCCCGCCATCGTGCCATTCCACTGTGACATCGGCGCCGTCGGCACGCAAATAGGCCTCGAGCCGCGTGGTCAGGTTCGGCGGACAGATCGGGTCGCGCTTGCCGGCGGTCATCAGGATATGGCGGCCGGCGAGGCTGCCCTTGACCTGCGGCTCGAACGGGATCAGCGGATGCATCAGCACCGACGCGTCGAACAGCGCTGGAATCGCGAACACCACGGAGGCCAGGAACATTGGCGCCGTTGGAATAGCCGAGACCCAGCACGGATGACGGCTTCGCTGCTTCGACATGGGCCTTGACGAAGCCCGCCATCTTATCCGTCGCCCGCGCCAGATCGTCCATATCGTAGACGCCCTCGCCGGTGCGGCGAAAGAAGCGCGCGGCACCCTGTTCCAACACATCACCGCGCGGCGAGATGATGGTTGCCTGGGGCGCGAGATCGCGCCCCAGCGACAGAAGCTGGTTCTCATCGGCCCCAGTGCCATGGAAGACGAACAGCAATGGACCGCCCGGCGAACCGGGCAGCAGCTTGTGGATGTAAGCGTCCTTGCTCATGACCTCAGCCTTCCAGGCTCTGCAGATGCTGTTCAAGATACGGCCGCAGGTGCTGATGCTGCGACGGCAGCTTCAGCGCTTCGCCCAGATGAGCGGTATCCTCGTCGCGATCGAAACCCGGCTCGTTGGTGGCGACTTCGAACAGCACGCCACCCGGTGTGCGGAAATAGATCGCCCAGAAGTAGTCGCGATCGATCACCGGCGTCACCCCATAGCCCGTGTCCATCAACGCCTTGCGCACCTCGAGCTGCCTGGCGCGGTTCTCGACCGCGAAGGCGACGTGATGGACGGAGCCGGCACCGAGATCGGCGAAGGCCGTGCTCGGCAGCGATTCGATGTCGATAACATCGGCGCCATTGCCGTTCTTCACCGCCAGCCGCCTGAGATTGCCGGACTTGTCGACTTCCTCATAGCCCATGAACTTCAGCAGCTCCTCAGTGGCGCCGCCATCCTTCAGCCTGAGCGATACCGAATGGAAACCGCGGATCGCCTGGTCGACCGGAACACCGCCTTTCGCCCAGGGCGCTCTGCCGTCGCCCTTGCCCTCGACCAGCGCGAAGCCGTCACCATCCGGTCCGGCAAAAGCCAGGCGCTTCTCGCCGAAGGTCTCTTCGCGCGAGAGGCCGGTGACGCCCTCATCGGCAAAACGTTTTTCCCAATAGGCAAGCGTGCCTTCCGGCACCGAGTAGACGGTGGTTCCGACTTCGCCGACGCCATGCCGGCCCTTGCCGATGTCGGGGAAAGGGAAATAGGTCATCACCGAACCCGGCGTGCCGGTCTCATTGCCATAATAGAGATGATAGACGTCGGGCGCGTCGAAATTGACAGTCTTCTTGACCCGGCGCTGGCCGAGTTTCCTGGTGAAGAAATCGTTGTTCTGGCGGGCATCCCTGGCCATCGACGTGACGTGATGCAGGCCCTTGATCTGGTCGAGCATTGTCTTGCTCCTTCCCTTGGTACTTGTGCGGCCCTCGCCGCTGTCCATGCCAATATGAGGACCCGAGCAGTTTACGCAAAGGCGGCAAACACAGAATGGACTGTGTCGCAAAAGTGAACGATGGAACAGAGTTCGTTCACCAATTGGCTCGCAGAGTCGGGCTTGCGCCGTGGCCAGAATTCGTTTCCATGAACGGCATTCGACATTCCGGGACAAAGGTATCGTGAGTGACTGGAAAAGCCAGGCGGCCCAACATTCTCCTGATCACATGCGATCAGTGGCGTGGCGATTGTCTGTCCGCAGCCGGTCATCCGGTTGTGCAGACGCCGAACGCCGACGCACTGGCCGGAGAGGGTGTGCTGTTCAAGCGGCACTATGGCGGCGCGGCGCCCTGCTCGCCCGCCCGCGCCTGCCTCTACACCGGTCTCTACCAGATGAACAACCGCGTCTGCCGCAACGGCACGCCGCTCGACGCGCGCCACGGCAACATCGCGCTCTCGGTTCGCGCTCTGGGCTATGATCCGACGCTGTTCGGCTACACCGACGTCTCGCTCGATCCGCGCCTGCTGGCGCCGGGCGATCCGCGGCTGCAAAGCTATGAAGGCGTGCTGCCGGGCTTTACGGTGCGCCAGTTGCTGCCGGAGCACCAGAAGCAATGGCTATCCTGGCTGGAGCTGCAAGGTGTCGACGCCAGCGCCGGCTCCCCCGACATCCACCGTCCGCTGGCCGACGGCGCCGGGACCACCATCAGCAACGCGCCGCCCGTCTACCGCGGGCAACAAACCCCGGCGGCCTTCCTGACCGGCGAATTCACGCGTTGGCTTGGCGAACAGGAGCACGCCGCGCCGTGGTTCGCGCATCTTTCCTTCATCAGCCCGCACCCGCCCTTCATTGCCCCGGAGCCCTACAATACAATGTACGATCCGGCTGACGGCCCGGCCTTCCGGCGCGCGGCAAGCTGGCAGGAAGAGGCGGAAAACCATCCCTATCTTGCCTATGATCTCGGCCGGCAGAAACAGATAAAATTCCGGCCCGAAGCCAGAGGCAAGGTGCACGACTGGAGCGAAGACGATTTTCGCCGCATCCGCGCGATCTATTACGGCATGATTTCCGAGGTCGACGCGCAGCTCGGCCGCGTCTGGCAAGCGGTTAAGGCCGCGGGCGCGTGGGACGACACCATCATCGTGCTCACCTCGGACCATCCCGAGATGATGGGCGACCATTTCATGCTGGGCAAGGGCGGCTATTTCGACGGCAGCTACCACATTCCGCTGATTGTCCGCGATCCGCGCCACGGCAAGGCTGCCGGCGGCCGTGTCGACAGCTTCACCGAAGCGGTCGACATTTTGCCGACCCTTCTCGACCTGCTCGGCGAAAAGCCCGCGCCGCATCTCGACGGCGCCTCGCTGAAGCCGTTCCTGAGCGGAGAAACCCCTGCGGCGTGGCGCGATGCCGCGCATTGGGAGTTTGACTTCCGCTCGATTGCCGCGGGCGAGGCCGAAAACCATTTCGGCATCGCCGCACGTCAATGCAACCTCGCCGTTATCCGCACGGAAAATTTCAAGTATGTGCATTTCGGCGGCAACCTGCCGCCGCTGCTGTTCGATCTGGAAAACGATCCGGGCGAGCTGGACAATCTCGCGGCCGACCCCAGTCATCTCACCGTGCGCCTGGAATTCGCCGAACGGCTGCTCGCCTGGCGGGCCGAACATCTCGACCAGTCGTTGGCACTGGCCGAATTGACCGAGAACGGCCTAGTCGGCCATGCCGCTGGCCTGCCACCTGGCCACACATAAATAAAGCCCGCGCCGTTGCCAGCGCGGGCTTCATTTGGCTGAACAGAATTACCTTACGATCATGCGCTGCTGATCGCGCTGTTCGGCATAGCTGCCCTTGTCATAGGCGGTTTGAGCCTCAAGCTGTTCCTTGGTGAAGGTCGTGTACAGGTATTTGTTGCCGTCCTTGTCGGTCATGAATTTGAGATTATCCATGCCGACCGCGACTTCCTTCTCGCCAATGCCGAGGAAGCCGCCGACGTCGACGATCACCGCGTCGGCCTTCTTGTCGGGCGCAAGCACGACATCGCCGATCTCGCCGACCCTGGCGTCGTTGGCGCCGTAGACAGTCGTGCCCTTCAGGTCATCGGCACGAATCTCGCCGACCGGCATCTCGGTCAACGTCGACTTGTCGATGGCGGCAGTCTGTGTCTGGTCGGGAGCCGAGGCGTCAGGGGTCGTCGCGGCCGGAGCTTCGGCGGTCTTGTCTGCCGGAGCGACAGCAGGAGCCGTGGTGTCAGAGGGCACAGCTGCCGGAGCGGTGGCCGCAGGCTCATTGGAAGCCGTCGTTGCCGGCGCCGGATCATAGGCCTTGCGGTCGAAATCCGGCTGCGCCTGCAGCTCTTCCTTGGTGGTCTGGGCGACCAGCCAGCGGTCGCCATCCTTCTCGGCCCACTGCGCCTTGGAGAAGTCATAGGTGACGTTCTTGGCGCCGAGACCAAGGAAACCACCAACACCGATGACAAGGGACTCGGCCTTGCCCTCCCTAGTCAGCACGATGTCATTGACGTCACCGATATTCTGCGCGTCGTCGCCGGTGCCGTTATAGACGTTTTCACCGATGATGTTGGTGGCAAGGTTACCATCCGCGCGCTTCACCGGTTCCGCCGGTGCGGCGTTCATGTCGGCCGGCTTTTGTGCCGTATCCGTCGTAGCGGGTGCCGTCGGTGCTGTCGCGTCGGTCGATGCGGCAGGCGCCGGGGTCGGCGCGTAGGGCTTGCTGTCGAATTCTGCCTGTGCCGTCAGCTCGTCCTTGGTCGTCTGGGCTACCAGCCAGCGGTCGCCATTCTTTTCGGCCCACTGCAGCTTACCGTAGTCGAAGGCGACGCTCTTGGCGCCGACGCCCAGAAAACCGCCGACGTCGATGACAACGGATTTCGCCTGCCCATCCTTGTCGAAGACGACGTCGCTGACCTTGCCGATGTTCTCGGCGTCATCGCCGGTGCCGTTGTAGACGGACTCACCGATGATGTTGGTGACGATGCTGCCCTCTGCGCGGACCGTCGCGACGCCTGACTCCTGAACGGCTGGACTCTGCGCCGGCGCTGGGGTCGTCGCACTCTGCGCATGAGCTGCGGTGGCGATCAGCGTTGCGAGTGCGGTGGTGGCTAAAAGATTGCGGATCATGATAGTCTCTCCTCGTGCCTGATCTCATGCGCCGCGTGTTCGTTGGAAAATCGGACGCGGCATCTACAGGTTCACAACGTTGTGACCAGTCTGTTGTTCCGACAAAACCGCTGTCGTCGGGGAAACGAAACCACAGAAATGATCGCGCCGCCGGGCAGCCACCCCGTGGCAAGGGAACCTTTCCGTCGCCGCCGCGTTTCAGCCATAGGCTGGGTGTCCGGCCGCTTTTGGCTGACACGGTGGAGCGGGGCATGAAATTCGCAGCGGTGCTGAACCGGGATGGCGGCACTTTGCGTACCACCGACCTCGCCGCTTTCTCCGACAGGATGCATCAGACGCTGGAGACGGCCGGTCACTCGCTCAGCATCGAGATCGTCGCCGGCAAGGACGTGGTGGAAACGCTCGACAGCGCGGCTTCGCGTCGCTCGGTCGATATCGTGCTGGCGGGTGGCGGCGACGGGACTATTTCCGCCGCAGCCGCCCGGCTGATGGGCACGAAGAAGGCGCTTGCCATATTGCCGGCCGGCACCATGAACCTGTTCGCACGCGGACTGGGCATCCCGCAGTCGCTCGACGGCGCGCTGAAATCCTTCGCCGACGGCGAAATCATAGCGGTCGACGTGGCGACGGCCAATGGCCAGCCTTTCGTGCACCAGTTCTCGATCGGCATGCATGCGAAGATGGTGCAACTGCGCCAGAAGATGGAATTCGGTTCGCGGTGGGGAAAGATCCGCGCCTCGGCCAAGGCGGCTTGGGCGACGATCAACAATCCACCTGCGATGAATGTGACGCTCAGCATCGGCGATGCCGAAATGGCGGCACGCATCACCGGCATCGGCATCACCAACAATTTGTTCGGTGAAGGCCATTTGCCCTACGCCGACAATCCGGCGGGCGGCGTGCTTGGCGTCTACGTTACGGTGGCGAAGCAGCGCGCCGAGCTGGTCAAGTTCTTCTTCAACATGGCGCGCGGCAAATGGCGCGACAACGAACATGTCGAAATTCACCAGACGAACAGAACGGTGCTGAAAATCCATTCGAGCAGCCGCAAGTTTCGCGCCGTCATGGACGGCGAATTGGTCAGACTTGACCGTGAAACGGTAATCGAAATCCAGCCTGGTGCGCTGAATGTACTGGTGCCGGCTAGCGCGGCTCAATCGAGAGCCGCCTGATGCGGTGCGTTGCGACGAACAAACCGGCTTTAACCAGCAGGAGCCTGCTCGGTGGTGTTCGGCGGTGTGGGGACGTGCTGTTCGTCGCTGGTTGGCGCCTTGATCAACACACCATAGATCTCGGCAATGCCCCACGCGGCAAACACCAAAAGCAATGCGGCGATCAGGATTCGAAATCCATGCCAGCCCCATCGCCCCTGCCGCGCCTTGTTTTCTGGAATGATCTTGGCCATGCTCGATCCCTGTCTCATTCTGCACCAACTGGCGCGCTTGGCGAATCATTGTCGGGTAACGGTTCCTCGCTAGGATGGTTCCGGAAAAGCGCCCTGGCCTTGCACCAGCGCAAGCATGGGGCGGCGAAGACCGGGACGAGGCAATTAGGGTGACTGGCAAGACGCAAACAACACCCGATCTGCCGGCCGAAGTTGCGCGCGCAGTCAAGGATGTTGACCGGCTGGCCGTGCTGCACGGGTTGGAGATGCTGGATACGGCGCCCGACCCCGATTTCGACCGGGTCAGCAGCCTTGCCGCGGCGGTGATGCAGGCGCCGATGGCCCTGGTCACACTCGTCGACCTCGAACGGCAGTGGTTCAAATCCTGCTTCGGCCTGGACGAGACCGAAACGGCGACCGACGTCTCGTTTTGCGCCCATGCGATTTCCGCCGGCGACGAGCCGATGGTGGTCGTGGATGCAACGACGGACCCCCGTTTCAAGACCAACCGGCTGGTCACCGGAAAACATCATGTCCGCTTCTATGCCGGCGCGCCGATGATCGTGGCAGGTGCCCGCATCGGTACTCTGTGCGTGCTCGACCGCGAGCCGCATGGTTTTCCATCCCGCGCCGAGCTCGACCAGTTGAAGGCGCTCGCCAGCCTCGCCGCCAGCCTGTTCACCCTCAAGGATGCAACCCGCAGCGGCGCGATCGCCGAGGCCGCACTGGTGCGCGAGGAAAAACGACGCGCCATCGCACTCGATGCGGCGTCGCTCGCCAGTTGGGCATGGGACATCCGCACCGATATCATCGAATGCGACACATTGATGTCGGAGCTGTTCAGCCTGCCGCGCTCCAACCGGCTGCGCGCACGTGACATCCTCGCCGCCATCGATCCGCGTGACGTCTACCAGACCGAAACCCGCTTTCGCGACGCCCTGACCGGCAGCGACGACTATTTCGGCGAATACCGGGTGAAGGGCTTTCATCCGCCGCGCTGGCTCGCCACGCGCGGCCGTGTGATCGAGCGTGACGGCGACGGCAAGCCGACATTGATCTTCGGCGTCAACTACGACATCTCCGAGCGCAAGCTCGGCGACGAACGGCAACGGCTGCTGCTGCGTGAGCTCAACCATCGCGTCAAGAACACTTTGGCGACCGTCCAGGCGCTGGCAACCCAGACCGTGCGCCACGCCCGCCAGCCAAGCCAGTTCCTTGAGGCCTTCGGCGCCAGGCTTCAGGCCTTGGGGATCGCCCACAATCTGTTGTCGGACCGCGAGTGGCGTGGCATCGGCATCAGTGAACTCGTCCAAATCGAGGTCAAACCTTTCGAAACGGCCGAGCAGCCGCGCATGACGATCTCCGGCGACGACCTGCTGCTGTCGCCCGACCAGGCCATCGGGCTTGGCCTGATCCTGCATGAACTCGCCAACAACGCGCTGAAATATGGCTCGCTGTCGGTGCCGTCAGGCAGGGTCGACCTCGGCTGGAGGACGCAAGGCAGGAGGGATGCCCGGCGTCTTGTGCTGACCTGGCGTGAAAGCGGCGGCCCGCAAGTCGCTCCGCCGGATCGGCACGGCTTCGGCTCGATCCTCATTCGCCGCAGCCTTGCCAAGGTCATTTCCAGCGAAGTGACCCATGAATTCCGGCCGGAAGGCGTATTTGCCGAAATATCGATGCCCCTTGAAGATCTGTCGAAGTGACCTCCCGACAGCTCTATCTCCGCTCGCTCTCGTCCGGATCGTCGGATTTCACATTCTCGCGGTAGATGGCGTAGGCCGCGAGGGCCACGGCCGGCCCCAGAATGACGCCGAGACCGCCTTTTCCCTTAAGCAGGCTCGGCAGCACGGCGAGTGCGGCGGTGATGCCGATCGCCTTCATGTCGGCATTGCGGCGCTGCGCCCGGCGCGGGGCGCGCGAGCCTGCCGATATCCGGTAGACCAGCAGGACAAGCCCGGCAAGCACCAGAAAACCGACGCCGAACCCCAGTGCCGCGGCAAGCGGCCCATAGCGCATCGCCGCCCAGATATAGGCGGCCCCGACAAGAAAGCCGAGACCGCAAAGTGCGGCGGCCATGGCGATCACATAGACGATTGCCGCCGTGCGCGCCCGGTATATGGCGGCCACGGTCTCCCCCGAGGCGAGACCCGAGATCAGGGTTGCCAGCATTCCCATCCGAAGCGCGACTAGCGACGCGCGATGAGCGCGAAAAGGAAGCCGACGCCGGCGGCGATCGCCAGTGACGTCACCGGCTTTTCGCGTACACTTGCCATCATCTGCGCTTCGATGTCCTTGGCATTGCTGCGCAGGCTGTCAAAGGCTGCTTCGCCCTGCGCACGCAACTGCTCGACCCCTTCCGTGGCTGCGCGGCGCGCGGTGCCATAACCATGCTCGCCGGTCTTGGCCAGTTGTTTGGTGAGCTTGTCGATGTCGGCCTTCAACTGCCTGATGTCGGCTTCCAGGTCCGCATTTGCACGGGCGTCGTTTGCGGTCTTTCCTGCGGCAGTGGCCATGGCTTAACTCCTTGTGATTGCTTGGTTTCAAACGCGCTGCCCGCCTCAAGGTTCCGGCATTGGGGACAAAGTAGCCGAAAACGCATCGGCGCGCACCCGGTCCGTCGGCTCCCGCAAAAGACGCTTCCTCAGATTAATGGCCGGCGCGCTTCACCCAGCCCTTCCCAGCCGGCGAGCCGCTTGAGGCCTTCATTGTCGGAGACCACGCAGCCGCCGTCGCGCCAGACGATCAGCTTGCGATCCATCAGCTTGCGGATCGTCTTGTTGGTGTGAACCAGCGACAGGCCGAGCGTATCGGCAATGTGCTGCTGCGTGATCGGTATCTGGACAGTTTGGTTGCCATTCAGTCCAACGACCTTGGCGCGGCTGCCGATGAAGGCGATGAGATAGGCAGCGCGCTCGATCGCACTGCGGCGCCCGAGGCTGAGCAGGTTCTCGTCCAGCATCCGCTCTTCACGCGATGCGATCCAGGTGATGTCATAGGCCAGCCCGGGATGATTGCGGTACAGCTCATGCAGATATTCGCGCTCGAAAACACACAGCAGCATCGGCGACAGTGCCTCCACGGAATGCTGCATCTCGCCCATCACACTGCCTTGCAGGCCGATCAGATCGCCGGGCATGAGATAGTTGAGGATCTGGCGGCGGCCGTCCCGCAACAGCTTGTAGCGAAACGCCCAGCCGGAGAGCACGGTGTAGAGATGGGCGCTATGGCTTCCCTCCACCAGCACCGTCCCACCCTTTTCGACTGCGAGTTCGCCCTTCTTGAATTTGCTGATGAAGGCCAGTTCCTGTTTTTCGAAATCGCGGAAAATCGGCAACGGCCGCAATGGGCAGTTCTCGCAAGGATATTGGCGGCTGGAGAAAGCGCTATTGTTCTGGACTGACATTTCGACCCCCTTCGAAAGCCCGCTCTTGGGGGAGCGCGTTTCATCGCGTTGCAAGGATTGAGGTTCCGCCCGCTTGCCACATGTCTTTTTTAAATGACAGCAAGCGAATTAGCGATCATGACTCCGGCGTTTCAAGGAGTCTTTGCCTGTGCCCACATTGCTTGACGGATTGCGGATTCTGGTCCTGGAGGACGAATTTCTGATCGCCATGGATGTCGAGCAGCTTTGCCGCGACCATGGCGCCGATGAGGTGGTGATCGCCCGTGACCTGACCGAGGTCGATGGCCGCGAGGTCGCCACGCGATTCGATGCAGCCATTGTCGACTTGATGCTGGGCGGCGCCTCGACGATCGATTTCGCCTCCGGGCTGCGCGCGGCAGGCATACCTTTCGTGTTTGCGTCGGGCTATTCGGATGCCGATGAAATCAAGGCCTCGTTTCCGGGCGTCAGGCTGGTTGGCAAACCCTATTCGGGTGAAGACCTCGTGCAGGCGGTCGCCGCGGCCTGCGGACGCGCTTGAGACACGATCGCGGTCAGCTCGCCGGCGAGCTCGTTACCTGGGCCGAAATTGCGTCCGGACCATACTCGTCCTCGCCTGATATTTTCAGGATCTCCTGCAAGCGCGTACGGGCTCGGCTGACGCGGCTCTTGATCGTCCCCACCGCGCAACCGCAGATCTCGGCGGCCTCCTCGTAGGAGAAACCAGACGCGCCGATGAGGATGATGGCTTCGCGTTGGTCCTCCGGCAATTGCTCCAGCGCCCCACGAAAATCCTTCAGGTCAAGCTGGCCGTGCTGAGCCGGATGAACGGCAAGCCTGGCCGTCATGATACCGTCGCTGTCCTGCACTTCGCGCCCGCGCTTGCGCATCTGCGAATAGAACTCGTTGCGCAGGATGGTGAAAAGCCAGGCCTTGAGGTTGGTGCCGGGCTGGAAGCTCTCATGCTTGTCCCAAGCCTTGACGAGCGTTTCCTGGACGAGGTCGTCGGCTTTATCGGCATTTTGCGTCAGCGACACGGCGAACGCGCGCAGACTTGGGATTGCCCCAAGCAGATCGGTCTTGAAGCCTTGGGAGACCGCGGCCATGCCTCAGTCCTTCTTCTGTGCGGGTTCAGCCTGTTCCAGCTGGCTAAGCAACTGGGAAAAGCGATCCGGCACATCGTCGGAGACCAGCGCGTCGTAATATTGTTTGAGTTTGCGTCCGATTTCGGAGTTCGGCCCAAGAGCGTCACCAGAACCGTTCCGGCGCCTGCTCTCGGCGCCAGCCAGAATATCTTTCGTCATATCCTTCATTTTGCCCTTGTATTCCCAGCGCTCAAGCCGCTCTTATCATACTCAACACAACGCAAGCGGCACCCTCGTCTGGTTGCCCATCCCGACCACAAACGCCACTCCCCGGCTTTTGTTCCGTCGAGGCGGAACTTTTTCAAAAAATCCGCGTTAACGTCAGGGCTTGCAGTCAGCTTGACCTATGCAATCACGTCATTCTGAGGGAGACGTCTTACCATGAGCTTATCCGCCACCATCGCACCACATCTCCCCTTCCTGCGCCGCTTCTCGCGGGCTGTTTCCGGGTCGCAAGAGAGTGGTGATGCGCTGGTAGCCGCGATGCTCGAGGCCATCATCGCCGATATCGAGATATTTCCCGAAGCATCGAGCGACCGCATCGCGCTGTACAAGGTTTTCGCCAAGCTGTTCACATCGGTCGCCATCCGCGTCCCACAGGAGCAGGCGCAATCGGCGTGGGAACAGCGCACCGCCGCCAATCTGAATGCGATCGCGCCGCGGCCTCGTCAGGCCTTCCTGCTCGTGGCTGTCGAAGGCTTCAGCGAGGACGAAGCGGCTGAGATCCTCGACGTCGGCGACCAGGAGTTTTCAGAGCTGCTTGCCCAGGCGAGCAACGAGATATCCCGTCAGGTGGCAACCGACGTTCTGATCATCGAGGATGAACCGCTGATCGCCATGGATATCGAAGAAATGGTAGAGAGCCTCGGGCACCGCGTCGTTGGAACGGCGCGCACCCATGCCGAGGCAGTGATGATGTTCGGCAAGACACGGCCGAAGATGGTGCTGGCCGACATCCAGCTTGCCGACGGCAGTTCCGGCATCGAGGCCGTGAACGAGATCCTGTCATCGACGTCGGTGCCGGTCATCTTCATCACCGCCTTCCCCGAGCGCCTCTTGACTGGCGAACGGCCGGAACCGGCCTTCCTGGTCACCAAGCCGTTCAATCCCGACATGGTCAAGGCGCTGATCAGCCAGGCACTGTTCTTTGACCGCCAGGCGAAAGCCGCCGCATAGTCGTGAATTGGGGAAGTGGTAATCGTGCCGCCTGATGCACGCGGGCGGCGACGGTGAAATTCCTGCGCGCTTCCTGCTTGAACGATTTGCAAGCTCGGTCTTTTTCGGCAAAGGGTGGGAACAAACCGCAGCCACCCACGTTTTTATCGCACCATTCGAAGGAGATGCATCATGCTTTACTGGGCGCTCGTATTTCTCGTCGTTGCGATCATCGCCGGCGCGCTTGGTTTCGGCGGCATCGCCGGTACATCTGCCGGCATAGCGCAGATATTGTTTTTCATCTTCCTCGCTTTCCTGGTCATTTCGCTTCTTGCGGGCCTGTTCAAACGGGCTTCGTAACAACGAACGGCCGAACACTGGAAGCCGCACCCCTCAAACGGTTTCCAGCCCCCGCCGGGCGGTGTCCTAAAGGACGCCGTCCGGCGGACCGTTTTTTGGCGGCGGGTTCGGGAAACCTGTTTGGAACCCATTCACCGGTGAGCCGTTCAGCCTGAATTGGGTGGACAGTTTGGCCGATGGGTTCCAGGACCGGAAACAGGAAGGACGACGTGCAAAGCGATGAAGTCATCGCCCTCCATCCTGCCGAAAGCGGCATGCAGCTCGGCCGCGCCCTTCTTCACGCGTTGCACAATGCCGGCATTTCCGTTCTCTACCAGGATCGCGAGATGAAAACCGTATGGGCGCGCAACATGCGTGCGCCCTGGGTTTCGGACACCACCGACAGCATCGGTATTCTGCCGGAGGCGCAGGCCGACCGCATCGGCGCGGCCAAGCGCGACGTCATTGCATCCGGCAACCCCCAACGTCTCGAGATCAGCGTTCCCGTCGAGGATGGCAGCCGCTGGTTTGAGGTCTGGATCGATGCCGACCACGGCGACGGCGGCACGGTGCAAGGCGTCGTCACCACAATGGTCGAGACGACCGAGCAAAAGCGCCGCGAGCAGACCCTGACGACGCTGTTGCGGGAGGTAAGCCATCGCTCCAAAAACCTGCTGGCGATCATCCAGAGCATAGCCACCCAGACCGGTCGCTACTCCGACAGCATCGGCGATTTCCTGACACGCTTTCGCGGCCGGCTGCAATCGCTGGCTTCGTCCCAAGATCTCGTGACCTCTTCCAACTGGCGGGGTGCAGCACTTCGCGAACTCGTATCGGGCCAGGTGGGCCGCTACGGCGGCGATCCGGTTCGCAGCCTGAGATTTCAGGGGGCAAACCCCTATCTCAATCCCAACGCTGCCCTGCATATCGGCCTTGCGATGCATGAACTCGCCGTCAATTCGGTGAGCTATGGCGCCCTGTCGCGGCCCGATGGATTCGTCGATGTTACAGCTAACCTGACCGCCGCCGACACGGGAACCTCCCTGTCCCTGACATGGGCCGAGGCAATCGGAGCCAGTGATGTTAGGCGTAGCGAGAAGCGCTTCGGCAGCGTCGCACTCGAACGGGTCGTGCCGACGTCGCTGAACGGAACGGCGACGCTCGAAATCGCGGCTGGCCGTCTCGAGTACCGCCTTGTCGTTCCGCACGGCAATTTCGAGACGGATTGAGCGACCCGAGCTTCCTTAACCAGCTGTTCACCATAAAAGCAGATGCTGTTTTTCCCAGATACCGCTGGAACTTGTTGCATCACCGAACATTTCCGCAGCAGGATTGCAGCATGGTGCGGGAGGAATGCCTTGACGGTTGCCGACATGAACAGACTGGAGCAGGCCGCCCGGATTTCCATGGGCGAGTTTGAGGACTCCGAGGCATCCGCGCCACCGCTGGCCCCTGTTCCCAATGGGGCCTTGCGCCTTGTCGCGCTGGGCCTGCTGGCCGTGATCGCGGTGGTCGCCCTGTACCAATTGGTCTGAGGCCAGCTCGTTTCGGCCGGTGACAGAATCGATTGTCGCCCTCTTACTTCCCTGCCCGGCCCAGCGAGCCAGGAACTTTGGCGAATGTAGACCGTTACTATGGCGAGAGGACTTCCCGCCATGGAACATATCGCTGCATTGCTGCTGGTCATCGGTTGCTCGAACACGATGGCCGACTGCCGTGAACTCCAGGTGCCCAGAAGCGTTTTCGCGAGCGCCGAGCAATGCGTGGCCGAACGCCCGTTCGCCTTGGGCGACGTGCAAGGGCAGGCTGACAACATCGTCGCCAAATGCCTTGCCGTCGATCCGGCGCTTGAAGACGACTATGATAAGATCGTCTGGAATGTGCGCGCCGATGGTACGCTTGACGCGTCTTTGGCAATTTCCAGCCTCGTAATGGCGTCGAACGCGGCACGCCCAGAAAAAGACTATCTTCACCAACAATAGATTGCAGCAGCAAAGGCCGTCATTTCATGCTAAATGGCAGCTGGAGCTTTACCAAGTGAGGACAAAAAGTGAGGAGTGACTCTATGCGGAAGATGATTATTGCACTGGTTGCGGTGGTTGCCGTCAGCGGCTGCACCTCGACCGAGCAGGACGTGGTTGGCGGCGGCTTGATCGGCGCCGGTGTCGGCGGCTTGGTCGGCGGCGGCAAGGGTGCGCTGATCGGCGCGGCCGTTGGTGCCGGTTCCGGCCTGCTGGTGCGCAATCTGCGCAACGGCTATTGCCAATATCGCGATCATCGCGGCCGGATCTACACGGCTCGCTGCAACTAATTCGGCGATCATCGAAACGTCGATCCGGAGGCCGGTCCGCTGGCCTTCGGATTTTTCATGTCTGGACGCTTGATCCTTTTCGGGTGAAGGTCGCGCTCAGTTGGCGAGTGGAATTTTGATTTCCACGTTCAGCCCATTGGCCTGGTAATCGCGTTTAATCGTACCGCGCAGTTCGCGCGTCACGTTGAGATCGATCAGCTTGGTGCCGAATCCGGTCTTGGCTGGCGCTTCGAGTTTCGTCTGCCCGTTTTCGCGCCAATTGAGAGCCAGCGTCCTGTCGCGCCCGCGCCCTTCGACCGACCAGTCCACTTTCAGCGCGCCGACGGAATTGCCGGCTTCGCCGTATTTCAGCGCATTCGTCGCCAGTTCGTGGAAGGTCAGGCCGAGCGCTTGCGTCGTGGTTTCGTCGAGCAGCACCTGTGGTCCCGACAACAGCTCATCGGGTAGCTCCTTGCCGAACACCTGACCCAGCTCGATGCGCAGGAGATCGCCAAGATCGGCCTTCTGCCAGCGCGAGCGCGTCAGCATATCCTGGGACGCCGCCATCGCCTGCAGCCTGGCCGAGAAGGATGCGGAAAACTCGTTGACGTCGGTAGCCCGCGACGCCGTCTGGCGCGCGATAGCCAGCACCCTGGTAATCGAATTCTTGATGCGATGCTTCATCTCCTGCAGCATCAGGTCTTTTTCGATCAGGCTCTTTTCCGTCGTTTCGTGCAATCGCGACGCTGCCTCATAGGCCCGCTCCTGATAGCGCGCCACCAGCGCGATGGCGCCCGCCAACAGCAGGCCGAACAGCCCCAGCATCACCGGAATGGCGCGCGACGACGGCTGCGAGAAGGCGCTTGTCGGCCGGAACAGGACAGTCCACGGCCGTCCGGCGACGATGATCTTTCGGGTGACCAGCAGCCTGTCGCCGAAAGTCGACGCCGGCGGCGTCTCCGACCGGAACAGCAGATTATCGCCGTTCACGGCACCATCGCCATCATAGATTTCGGTGTTGACCGGCAGCAACGGCGACCGGCTGAGCGCGGTCTGGAACAGATCGCGAGCCCGAAAGGCCGCATAGAGAAAACCGGCCGTCGAGGATCTCGAAGCATTGATGACGTCGGGAGCGGTTTCGACATTGAGCCGCACGAAAACGAAGAAGCCGGTGAACGTCTGCGCGGCGCCCGTGTCCTGGCCCAATTGCACCAGCCCGCTGGCGTGCTGCTGGTCGTCGGACATCGCCTTTTCGATCGCCACACGCCGCGCCGGTTCGCTGAACATGTCATAGCCGATGCCGGCTTGATTGGATGGATCCAGCGGTTCGAACAGCACGATAGGGGTGCGCCAGGGTTGAGTGGTATCCGGATAGATTGGATGACTGTCGCCATAATCGTGCAGCATATCGCGTTCGACCGTCGCCTCGTCGCCCGCCTTTGCCAGCCTGAGGAAGCCGATACCGCGCAAGCCGGCGAAATTCTTGTCGACATCGAGCGCGTTGAAGAACGCCTTGAACTCATTGCGAGAAATATCGCCATTGCGGGCGTCGAACAGGGCCTGCGTTGAGCGCAGCAGCGACAGATGCAGGTCGATGCGGCTCTCGATCCGGTTGAGCGCATCGTCGGCAGTCGCCTCGAACTTGATGCGCGCGGCTTCCTGCGTGGCGAAATAGGCAAAACCTGCCATCACCATGCTGATCAGCGCGACGGCGATAAAGGCGATGATCGGAAAAAGCTTCTTCAACGGATCGTGCGGTCCCTGAGCAATGTCGGACCTTTATGGGCAAGTCGCCGTGCCAACACAATGCCAAGGCCAAGCCATCCTTACGGCTGGCATATCACGTGTCCGGCAACCGCGATCTGGCTCGATCTCAGGCCGCTATCTTCAGCGCGCCCGGTCCGGGAATGGCGCCCGGCGGGCATTTGCCCAGAATGATCATCCCCAGCACCTCGTCCTGGGTGACATCGGTGGTGCGGGCGGTGCCGACGACCTGGCCGTTCTTCATGACGCAGACCCGGTCGGCAAGCTCGAACACATCGTGGATGTCGTGGCTGATCAGGAAGATGCCGATGCCGTCGGACTTGAGCTGCTTGACCAGTTCGCCGACCTGCGCCGTTTCCTGCGGACCAAGCGCCGCCGTCGGCTCGTCCATGATCAGGATGCGGGCGTTGAACAGGATCGCACGCGCGATCGCCACCGATTGCCGCTGGCCGCCCGACAGCTTGATCACCGGCTCCTTGAAGCGCTGGAACCGGGGATTGAGCCGACCCATCACCTTGCGCGCCTCGGCCTCCATGGCAACGTCGTCGAGCGTGCCCCAGGCGGTCATCAGCTCGCGGCCGAGGAACAGATTGGCGGCGGCATCGACATTGTCGGCCAACGCCAGCGTCTGGTAGATCGTCTCGATGCCATATTTCTTGGCGTCGCGTGGATTGGAGATCGATGCCTCCTCGCCGTTGACGAAGATCTGGCCCGAATCGCGCTTGTAGGCGCCGGACAGGATCTTGATCAATGTCGACTTGCCGGCGCCATTATGGCCGAGCAGCGCCACGACCTCGCCGGGGAAAAGATCGATCGAGGCGTCGTCGACGGCGCGGATGCCGCCAAACGCGATCGAGATGTTCCTCATGTCGATCAGCGCGGTGGCTGCAGGAGCAGTCTTGTCAATCATGGCATGCCCTCCTAGACGCGCTTGCGATAGACGGTGTCGAGCCACACGGCGATGACCAGTACGGCCCCGACGACGATGCTCTGCAGCGGCGAGTCGACGCCGAGCAGCACCATGCCGGACTGCAGCGACTGCATCAGCAGCGCGCCCAGCATGGCGCCGATGATCGTTCCCGATCCGCCGGCAAGCGACGTGCCGCCGATTACGGCGGCTGCAATGACCAGCAGTTCGTCGAGCGTTCCAAGCACGTTGGTGGCCGAATTCTGCCGGGCCGAGGAGATTGCCGCGGCGATCGTGGCCAGCACGCCCATGATCATGAACACCTTCATGGTGATCCAGCGCGTGTTGATGCCGGCGAGATTGGCCGCCTCGGGATTGCCGCCGATGGCAAAGACATAGCGGCCGAAGCGGGTGCGGTTGGTGATGAAGGTCATGACCAGCCCGACGGCGACCGCCATCAGCACCGGTATGGCGATACCGTGGGCGATGAACAGGCCGCCTTCGGGAAGGGTGATGTTGTTGGCGGCCGCATATCTGTTCACGATGCCGATCGGCCAGGGATAGGAATTGGCGAGCCAGACCGCGCCCATGATGGCGCCGCAGGTGACGACTCCGAGCAGCGTCTCGGCCCAGATCGGACGTAGCGGAAACCGGAAACGCTTGCGCTGCACCCGGCCGTTGAACAGCCCAAACACCACGGCGAGGCAGGCGACGATCCCGACGACCCAGCTCCAGGTCGCGCCGATCGATCCCGCCGGCCCGCCGCCCATCAGCTGAAAGGTGGCGTCGAGCGGCGCCACGGTCTGGCCTGACGTGACCCACCAGGCCGCACCGCGCCAGACCAGCAGGCCACCCAGCGTCACGATAAAGGCGGGCACTTCGAGATAGGCGATGACGAAGCCTTGAAAGGCGCCGATCAACAGGCCAAGCGCCAGGCCGATGACCAGCGCCAGGACCCAGATCCACGGATTGCCGAGTTCGAGCCCGACAAAGCGCACCAGGAAATGAACCTGAGCAAATCCCATTACCATGCCGATCAGGCCCTCGGCGGAACCGACCGACAGGTCGATGTTGCGCATGACGATGACCAGCACCATGCCGCAGGCCATGATGGCAACCGCGGATGTCTGCACCGACAGGTTCCACAGATTGCGCGGCGTGAGAAAGGTGCGGCTGTCGAAATCGAGCGGGTTGACGCCCAGGCGCAGGCTGGAAATGACATGCAGCCCAATCCAGATGACCAGCAGCGCACCGATCATGCCGAGCATGCGGGTGTCGATCTCGGTCGCCTTCAGGAACCGGGCGACGGCCCCGAGTTCCGACGCGCGCGCCGTATCGGCCTGTGGGTTGGACGTCGTATCGGTCATGATTTCCTCCCACCGACTGGCCGTCTGACGCGCATGCCGGAGCCCAGCCTAGAAGCTATCCGCATGATGCGGAAACACAAAAGTTTTTGAGAAAACGCCGCGGCTTTTGGGCCGCGGCGTTGAGAATGCAGGCACAAGCCAGCTTTTAGTTGCAGGCCGCGACGGTGCCGGCAGCGACGCCCGTGCAGACTTCTTCCTTCTTGATCCAGCCAGCGTCGATGACGAGGTTGAGATTGTCCTTGGTGATGGCAATCGGGGTCAGGAACAGCGACTTGACGGTGTTGCCGCCCGGCGTCGTGAAGTCCTTGGCGCCGGCAATGTCGCCGGTCTTCTTGCCGTCTGCGAGCTGCGAAGCGATCTCGGCGGCGGTCTTGCCGAGCTCACGCGCGTCCTTCCATACCGAAACGGTCTGCGTGCCGAGCGCGATACGGTTCAGCGCGGCGTGGTCGCCGTCCTGACCCGAGACCGGCACTGTGCCGGCAAGGCCTTGCGCCGTCAGCGCCGCGACGACGCCACCGGCGGTGCCGTCATTGGCCGCGACCACCGCGTCGACCTTGTTGTCGTTGGCGGTCAGGAACTGTTCCATGTTCTTCTGGGCGTTGGCGGGCAGCCAGCCATCCGTGTAGGCTTCGCCGACATTCTTGATCTTGCCGCTGTCGATGGCTTCCTTGAGCACTTCCATCGAGCCCGAGAACAGGAAGTCGGCATTGGGATCGGCACCGGAGCCCTTGATGAAGACGTAGTTGCCTTCCGGCTTGACCTTGAACACTTCGCGGGCCTGCATGCGGCCGACTTCCTTGTTGTCGAAGGTCAGATAGAAGACGTCCTTGTTTTCGATCAACCGGTCATAGCCGACGACCGGAATGCCTTCGTCCAGCGCCTTCTGCACCGCAGGGCCGATGGCCGAGGCGTCCTGCGCCAGGATGATCAGCGAATTGGCGCCCTGCGAAATCAGGCTTTCGACATCGGTGAGCTGCTTGCCGGGATTGGACTGCGCATCGGCGGAGATGTACTTGTCGCCGGCGGCCTCGATCGCCGTCTTCATGGCGGCCTCGTCGGTCTTCCAACGCTCTTCCTGGAAATTGGACCACGAAACGCCGACGACCTTGTCCTTCGCCTGCGCGACAGACGCGAGCGTCAGCGACATGGCGGCACCCGCCAGGATGGCGGCTGTGAATCTTTTCATATTATCCTCCCTGCGCCGCGTATGGCGCGACCAAACTGACCCGAGAGCCGGCACAGAAGCCCTATTTTTTCGAGCCTCGAAAAAACACTGGGCCAACGTCCGAACGCTGTCAACATCGATTCTGATGGATTTTGATGTCATTTCGAGTTTTTTTCGAGTCTCGGAATAAATAAATGACAGGGCGTGCAGCTTCTGCCAGTATTTACCTGCGTCACCGACAGCGTTCCAGGGCAGGAAGAACCGCGGCGACCGGGAGGACGTGAAAGAACATGTCGGTCGGAATCCGCCACGACGATCTGCGTCGCCGCAACCGGGCGATGGTAATTGCGGCCGTGCGCCAGGCCGGACAACCGTCCCGCACCGAAATCGCCGCGACCACAAGCCTCAGCCATTCGACCATCTCGGCGATTTCCTCCGACTTGATCGTCGAAGGCATCCTGACCGAAAGCAAGCCGAGCGAGGCCGGCTCGCTCAAACGCGGCCGGCCGCAGGTCGGCCTCAGCCTCAATCCGGAAGCGGCCGCGGTAATGACCGTGGTGCTGTCGCTGAACTTCCTCTCCGTCGCCGTCATCGACTATGCCGGCCAGGTAGTATCCGAGGAACAGCGCCGGCTGGACACGCTGACGATGTCGCGCGAGTCGCTGATCGGTGAATGCACGGCAATCGTGCGGCGCCGCCTGGCAGATCCCGACCTGGACGTGCGCAGCATCGCCCGCATCGCGCTGGCGATCCAGGGCATTACCGACACCCGTGCCCGCGCCATGCTGTGGTCGCCGATCACGCCGCACACCGATATCGCCTTCGCTGACATATTCGAAGACGCGTTCGGCATCCCCGCCATAATGGAGAACGACTGCAACATGATGGCGGTGGCGCTGCGGTGGCGCGACCCCGATCGTTACCGCGACGATTTCATCGCTATCCTTTTGTCGCACGGCATCGGCATGGGCCTGGTGCTGAAGGGCGAATTGTTCACCGGCACCCATTCCTCGGGCGGCGAATTCGGCCACATGATCCATCGGCCGAACGGCGCGCTCTGCCGCTGCGGACGGCGCGGCTGCGTCGAAGCCTATGCGGGCAATTACGCCATCTGGCGCAACGCCAGGCAGATGGGCGAGGATGCAGAACCCGTCGCCGATGTCAGCGACGCCGACATGCGCGCCCTGGCTGCCGCGGCCCGCGAAGGTGACGGACCCGAACGGGAAGCCTATCGCAAGGCTGGCGAAGCGCTCGGCTACGGCCTCGGCAGCCTGTTCGCGCTGATCGATCCGGCGCCCGTTGCCATGGTCGGCGTCAGCGCGGCCGCCTTCGACCTGATAGAGCCGGCACTGCGCGAGGCGATTGCCCAGACCGCCGGTGGCCAGCACTCAAAATCGATTTCCTTCGACACCGAGCCGAACGAACTGCCACTGATCCGCGAAGGCTGCGCCATGCGGGCACTGATCTTCGTCGATCAAGAGATTTTTGCGCCGGGCGTGCAGGCGAGAGGGAGCGCCGGAAAGAGCGTGGCGTGAGGACCAGGGTCAAAATTGCGCGGTCCGCAACATCTACCGCTCCTTGAAAGCGCGCGCGAAGGAATCGCGCATCGGCCGTACGAGATACTCGAAGAAAGTCCGTTCGCCGGTGCTGATGAACGCTTCTACCGGCATTCCAGGGTAAAGCTGCTCCGCTTTCACGCCGGGCGGCAAGTTGGCGGCAATCTTCAGCTTGGCGCGGAAATAGGGTTCATGCGTAGCCTGATCGATAAGCCGATCTGCGGAAACCTGTGTCACCATGGCTGAAATCTCAGGGGTGAGCCGCATGTTCAACGCTGATAGTCGCAGTCTTGCCGGCTGGCCGACACGAACCTGGTCAATGTCTTTCGGCGGCAGCCGTGCATCGACGATCAAGCCCGATGCCGTAGGCAGAATCTCCATGATCTTCTCGCCGGGGGCAATCACGCTGCCCTTGGAATTGTAGGTGGACGATACCACGATGCCCGCCGCCGGCGCCTTGATCGTCGTCCGCCGCAGCACTGCCTCGGATGCCCGCATCTGTTCGTCAATGTCAGCCAGCGAAGAACGTACCTCGTCGAGTTTCGTCAGGGCTTCCTCCACGCGTTGCGTGGTCAGGCGCTCTATCTGCTCCTGGGCTTCGACGATCTGGGTGTTGGCCGATGCAAGATTTGCCTCCAGCGCCCCTGCCTGCCCGACGAGATCGGCCTCGCTACGCAAAAGCTGTGAATATTCAGTGCGATTGGTGAGGCCCTTGTCCAAAAGGCTGGTCTTGATGCCGAGTTCTTTCTTCACGACTTCGGCCTGTTGCTCAATGGCCTGTTTCTGGGCCTGCAATCCGACAACAGACTGGCGATGCATGGCAACCCGTTGCCTGAGGATCGATTGTTCCGATCGAAATCGGGCGAGCCTGGCGTTGAATTCCTTCTGCTGTTCTTGAACCAGGACCTCGAAATTGTGTTGGAACGGTGCCGGCGCAGCCTCTGTGATTGGCGCAAGCCGATCCAACCCGTCGCGTTCCGCCTCCAGCCGCGAGGCGCTGGCCTTCAACGCGATCGACTGTCTCGTCAGCCGGTTGAGTTCGGCTTGCGCGGCTGTTCGATCCAGCAGGATCAGTTCCTGGGCCTGTTGCACCCGATCACCCTCATGGACGAGCAACTCTTGGATGATGCCGCCCTCGGGATGCTGGATGAGGATGTTCCCGCCTGTCGCCGAGATTGTGCCTTGCGTGATGACCGCGCCGGACAACGGTGCACTGACCGCCCAATAGCCAAAGCAACCCATCAATATCGCCATTGCCGCGTATCCGGCGAATGCCACCCGGCGAATGTCGGTGCGTGCTGTGCCTTCCCGGACGAGGCTCTGTGCTGTCATCTTCTACGATCCAAAGCGGACACTATGAGGGGTGCCGCGGTTCGTCGTTGCAAAAGACCCTGTCACCGCCATGCTGCGCTGTGGGGCAAGGCCGATGCCGGCGATTGGCTGCCGCATCACGTCGCCGCTTGGACCGAAGGCTTCGATCACTCCGCTGCGTAGAAGCATCACGCGGTCGCAGGCTGCGGCGACCGAAGGGCGGTGCGTTATCACGATTGTCGTAACGCCCGCCGCTTTCGCGGCGGCAAGCACTTCTTCGAGCGCGGCTTCGCCGCTGCCGTCGAGATGGGTACTGGGCTCATCCAGAACGAGAACATGCGGATTGCCGTAAAAAGCGCGCGCCAGCCCGATCCTTTGGCGTTCGCCGCCCGACAGTGTTCTGTCCGACGAACCTATTCTGGTCTGATAGCCGTCTCGCTGCTCCAGTATCAGCTCATGCGCCCGGGCATTCTTTGCTGCCTCGACGATAGAGGCGTCATTCGCATCGGGTTCAAAGCGGGCGACATTTTCCGCGATCGATCCGGGAAAGAGCTCCACCTCCTGAGCGAGATATCCGATATGCCGGCCAAGCTGCTTCTCGTCCCAGGTTCTGAGATCGGCGCCATCAATCCTGACGCAGCCGCTGGTTGCCTGAATCGCACCGACAAGTAATCTTGCCAGGGTGGACTTGCCGGCTCCGCTCGGACCTATTATCGCCACCGCTTCGCCTGCGCCGATGCGGAAGTTCAGTCTCTTGATGATGGGTTCGGTGCCGGGTGTGGCGTTCGGCGCGACAAAGATGAGGCCCTGCACGACAATTTCGCCGGACGGGTCCGGCAAGGTCAGTTTTTGCGCATGCGCCGGATGGGCGGAAAACGCCTTGTCCAAACGCTTCCACGATCGTCTGGCGTCGACGATCTGCCGCCATGACCCGATCAGTTGGTCGAGCGGCTGCAGCGCACGGGACGACACCAGGGAAGACGCGAAGATCATGCCGGCCGTCATCTTCCCTTGCAGCACGAGCCATGCTCCGACACCCAGTATTGCTAGCTGAAGCATCATGCGTACGGCTCGCGACGTTCCACTGAAAATCGCGTTGGCCATCGACGAACGGTCATGCAGGACTAGCGCCTCCGCCACGTGCCTTCCCCACACTCGCGCGGCGTTTTGGATCATGCCCATGGCGCGCAGCGTCTCTGCATTCCGGGCAAAGGCCTGCTCCGACAGGCTGGCAACAGCCGAGCGTTCCGCCGACAAGGCATCATTCTTGCCGATGGCAAACTGATTTGCCACGACCAGCGCAAGCAACAGACCAGATCCCGCCAGCGTAAGCCAGAACAGCAAAGGATGGATGAGGTACAGCAGGGCGAGGAAGAACGGAGCAAACGGCAGGTCGAACAAGACCGCCGCGCCACGTGACCTGATGAAGGCGCATACCGAGGCAAGGTCGCGCAGTGGAGGCAGGGCTGCTCCCCCGGCGTACTTAGCCTCCAGCGAGACGGCGAATGTCCTCGCGCCCAGTCTGTTGTCGACAATGGCTGCAACGCGCTGCGTGTAAACGGAGCGGACCGCATCGAGGAGACCGAGAAAGGCGAGTGCGAGAACCGCGATAGCAGAGAGGTAAAGAAGCGTCTCGACGCTGGAGGAAGGCAGGACGCGGTCATAGACCTGCAACAGATAAAGGGGGATCACCAATAGCAGGATGTTGATGAGGAACGAAAAAACACCGACATCGGCGATGGCGCGCCTCAAGACTGCCCGCAGATCAGACCGTGCAATCATTCCCGCGCTCCTAACGGCTCATGGCCCCAACATAAGGGCGTCGCTTAGACCGAATGGTCGCCGGCGATGTCCAAGGGGTGGTGCTGCAGGTCGTCCAGCGTATAGGCGCGGATGTAGTCGATCTTCATCTCCGCTGGCGTAGCCAGATGGTCAGGAGGCTGGCCGGCAATGCCGCCCACCGCGAGATTGGCCAGCATATACATGGGATCGTGCATGTCGGCCGGCGTCGCTGCTTGAGCGACCTTTACACCATCGTAGGTCCAGACAAGCTCATCCTTCGTCCAGAGCAGGCCATAGGTGTGGAAACCGTCGGTATCCGCAACGTTCACCGTTGACGAAACCTTCGTGTGCGCTCCCGTCTCATTGGAATGCGCCGTCATGTAGAGCGTGTTCGGGTCCTGGCCGCGCGTTTCGACAACGTCCAGCTCCGGCGGCCACGATCCGTCCTCCGGAAGCAGCCAGAACGCCGGCCAGGCTCCGGCTGTTTCAGGAAGATCCGCCCGCATTTCGAAATAGCCGTAGGTTTGCGAGAAGGTGTCGTGGGTCGTCAGGATCCCCGAGGTGTATTCGTAGTTGTTGATCAGAGGCTTGATGTCCTCCGGCGCCTGCGCGGCGGTGATGGTGAGGACGCCGTTCTCAACGCTGAACGGATGGACCGAACTCGTCGGGCCATAATTGGCGTCGATATACCACTGCAACTCACCATTGCTGCTCAACGTGCTGCCGTTCGGCGCTCCCCACCAGAAATTGGAATTCCAGGTGCCGTCCTGCCCGTCCCGAAGGCTCAGCGTGTTGAAATCGTCGGAGAAGGACAGCGTCATTGCGGACTTGTCTATCGGAAGTTCGAACTGGGTGGGCTGCAGCTTGTCGATGGTCGTATTCTTGAACACCAGGATTTCGTCGGATCCGAGGTTCAGCATCACGTTCGATTCCACTTGGACCATCTGTGAACGGACGGCATCGAACGAAGTGAAATCGTAGCCGTTAAGGCGGAGCGCATCGGTCGCACCGAAATCGAAGATAAGATCGCTTCCATTACCTTTGGAGATGGCGAAAGTATCGGCGCCATCGCCGCCGATCAGGACATCATTTCCCTTGCCGCCATCCAGCGTCTGGTGACCTGACCCGCCCTTGATGATGTTGTCCAACGCATTTCCGAACGCAAATCGGTTGGTGCCGGTAACGACGAGGTTCTCGAAATTGTCAGGGAGCTTGTAGCTCATCCATGTGTCGATCGTGTCGATCCCTGCCCCAGGATCCTCGACCACCTTGTTGTTGGTGGAATAGAGATGATAGTAGTCGTCGCCGGCGCCACCGTGGATCGTGACAGTGACGCCGGTGTCTCCCCAGAAGGAGTCGTTGCCGGAGGTGCCATGCAGTTCCGGTCCAGACCCGGTGGCCGAGAACCAATGAGTGGAAGCGCCGGTGTAGGCAAGAGGGATGCCTTTGGCGTTTAAGACCGTGCTCATCAGAAATCCTTCCTCATGGTGTCCGACCTGGTCAAAGGTCCGGCGACCGCTCCCAAAGCAACGCTGCAAGGAACGAGATCGTTCCACGGAATCGTCATTCGATCCGAGACCGCAATAATCGGAAGGCGGATAATGAATAAGGAGGTGATGGCTCAATGTAAATTGAAGCAATTTAGTAAAATCGTATATTTATGCAGAACACACGTCGTTTAACGAACGTATATCTAAGTTAACTCAAATTTATTCTTGCATGGCTTTCTGGTCGGAGTCTGCGGGCAAGATGGCGACGTACCGCCAAGAGCGGTCATCCTCATCAGGTTTCGAATGACCGCATTTGGGCCAAAGCGTCACGTGCTCGCTCCCCATCGATGAGACGAGTGCAACATTCCACTCTTCGCGGCTGTTGGCGACCACGTGCTAATCGAGTTTTCCCGGTCACGATCTATCGGGACGGAACAGCCACCTAGTCTTCCCTGATCGCGTAACCCGCCCCACGGATGGTGCGGATGACATCAGGCATGCGGCCGTTGTTGACCGCCTTGCGCAGCCGGCCGACGTGCACGTCGACAGTGCGTTCGTCGATGTAAATCGTCTCGCCCCAGACATTGTCGAGCAGCTGGCTGCGCGAGAACACGCGGCCGGGGTGGCGCATCATGAATTCGAGCAGGCGGAATTCGGTCGGCCCGAGCCGGATCTCGCTCTTCTTGCGATAGACCCGGTGCGACTCGCGATCGAGCACGATGTCGCCGACCTTTAGCACGCTGGACAGCACTTCCGGCTTGGCCCGGCGCAGCAGCGCCTTGACCCTGGCCATGAACTCCGGCGTCGAGAACGGCTTGACCAGATAGTCGTCGGCGCCGGTCGACAGGCCGCGCACGCGGTCGCTTTCCTCGCCTCGCGCGGTCAGCATGATGATCGGCAGCCGCTCGGTCTCTGGGCGCATTCGCAGGCGCCGGCAGAGTTCGATGCCGGAAACCGCCGGCACCATCCAGTCGAGCACGAGAAGGTCGGGAACGTTCTCCTGCAGCCGGATTTCGGCCTCGTCGCCGCGCGTCACCACCTCGACCTGGTAACCTTCGGATTCAAGATTGTAGCGGAGCAGCACGCCTAGCGGCTCCTCATCCTCCACCACCATGATGCGTGGTGCGATCATCGGCTGGTCACCCCTGTTATGCCGCTGGCGCGGACATTGCCGTCTCGTCCTGCTTCGGACGATTGGCTGGCAGCTGCGTGCCGGTCAAAACATAGTAGGCATTTTCGGCGATGTTGGTCACGTGGTCGCCGATCCGCTCGAGGTTCTTGGCGCAGAACAACAGGTGCGTGCACGCCGTGATGTTGCGGGGATCTTCCATCATGTAGGTCAGCAGCTCGCGGAACACCGAGGTGTATTTGACGTCGATGCGTTCGTCATTGTTTCTGAGCGTGGCAAGCGCTGCCGGGTCGGCGGCGGCGTACTCGTCGACGACCCCCTGCACCTGGATCAGCACCAGTTGCGCCATCGCGTCGATCGAATGCGAAAGGTCGTGCGGCGTGACACTCAGCCCGACAGTGCCGACGCGCTTGGCGATGTTCTTGGCAAGGTCGCCGATGCGCTCAAGGTCGCCGGCCATGCGGATCGAACCGACCACCGCACGCAGATCGTTGGCCATTGGCTGGCGCTTGGCGATCAGCGTGATGGCGCGATCGTCCAGCTCGCGCTGGCGTGCATCCATGATGGCATCATCGGAAACCACGCGCTGCGCCAGCGCATTGTCCGAATTGAGCAAAGCCCTGGTCGAGCCACTGACCATCGAGCGGGCGAGATCGCCCATGTCGCGGATCAGCTGGCTGATCTGCTCCAGATCCTCATCGAAAGATGCGACGGTATGTTCACCCATGATCTTCGTCCCTCGTATGCCTGAGCTCAGCCGAACCGGCCGGTGATGTAGTCCTGGGTGCGTTTGTCGTCGGGGGTGGTGAACATCTTGTCGGTGGCGCCCTCCTCGACCAGATAGCCTAGATGGAACATCGCGGTGCGCTGCGACACGCGCGCTGCCTGCTGCATCGAATGGGTGACGATGACGATGGTATAGTTCTGACGCAGTTCGTCGATCAGTTCCTCGACGCGAGCGGTGGCGATCGGGTCGAGCGCCGAACACGGTTCGTCCATCAGGATCACCTCGGGTGACACGGCGATGGCGCGTGCAATGCACAGACGCTGCTGCTGGCCACCGGAAAGACCCGTGCCAGGTTCTTGCAAACGGTCCTTGACCTCGTTCCAGATCGCCGCCTTCTTCAGGCTCGACTCTACGATCTGGTCCATGTCGGCCTTGCGCTTGGCCAATCCGTGGATGCGCGGACCATAGGCAACGTTCTCGTAGATCGATTTGGGGAACGGATTGGGTTTCTGGAACACCATGCCGACGCGCGCCCTGAGTTCGACGACATCGATGTTCTTGTCGTAGATGTCTTCTTCGTCGAGCGTTATCTTGCCGGTTACCCGTGCTGAATCGATGGTGTCGTTCATGCGGTTGAGGCAGCGCAGGAAGGTGGACTTGCCGCAGCCGGAGGGGCCGATCAGCGCCGTCACCTGGTTCAGGCGGACGTCGAGATCGACGTCGAACAGCGCCTGCTTCTCGCCATAGAACACGCCGACCTTGTCGCCGCGCATTTTGATTACTTCGTTCGACTTCATCTTGTCGCCCACTGCGTTTTCAAGGGACTGTTCGGTCATGATGTTCATACCAAGATGCCTTTTTTCTACCAGCGCCGCTCGAACCGACGCCGAAGCACGATCGCGGTGATGTTCATGGCCATGAGGAAGACGAGCAGGATGATGATGGCGCCGGACATACGCTCGACGAAGGCGCGTTCGGCCTCGTTCGCCCACATATAGATCTGCACCGGCAGCGCGGTGGCCGGATCGAAAGGCGTCGTCGGTGGATCGGCGACGAAGGCGACCATGCCGATCAGCAGCAGAGGCGCGGTTTCGCCGAGCGCACGCGCCAGACCGATGATGGTGCCGGTGAGGATGCCGGGCGCGGCAAGCGGCAGGATGTGCTGGAACACCATCTGCATCTTGGAGGCGCCAAGACCGAGAGCTGCCGAGCGGATCGACGGCGGCACCGCTGCAAGTGCGGCTCGCGTCGCGATGATGATCGTCGGCAGCGTCATCAGCGTCAGCACCAGGCCGCCGACGAAGGCGGCAGAGCGCGGCATGCCCAGGAAATTGATGAACACCGCGAGGCCGAGCAAGCCGAAGACGATTGACGGCACTGCGGCCAGATTGTTGATGTTGACCTCGATAAGGTCGGTAAAACGGTTCTTCTTGGCGAACTCCTCCAGATAGATGGAGGCGGCGACGCCGATCGGCAGCGCCAGGAGCAACACGATCACCATCATATAGAACGAGCCGATGATCGCCACGCCCATGCCCGAGGTTTCCGGGCGGCTGGAGGCGCCGTAGGTGAACAGGCCGCTGTTGAAGTGCTCGGCCATCGCGCCCTCGGCCTTGAGCTTGTTCATCCAGGTGATCTGCTGGTCCGAGACCTTGCGTCGCGCTTCCTCGACGCTGAGGTCGATCTGACCCTTGAAAGCCGAGTCGAGATTGGCGGCGGCGAGGATGTTGACGTCGCGCGTCGTGCCGATCACGGACGGATCGGCGGCAACGATGTCGCGCAACTGGACGCGGGCGCCTTCCGACAGGAAGCCCTTGAGCTGCTTGATCGCCGGCTTGTCGTCGGGATTGATGCCGAGCTTGGCCACCAGCGCGTTTTCGGCGAGCTTGGGATAATTCGCCTTGATCAGAACGCTCGGATCGGTTGCGCGTTTGCCGGAAGGATCGATCACCTTCTCGTCGAACGAGATCGGCAGTGATACCGTCGTCTGCCAGAAGGCGGTGTAGCCTTTCGAGACGATGGTGATCAGCATGATTGCCAGGAACGCCAGGCCTACGGAAATCGCCACGACGCCATAGATGCGGAATCGGCGCTCGGCAGCGTAACGGGCCTTCAGGCCGATGTCGCGGCGCGGATGGGCCGCCGCCCTGACCATCGTATCCATGGAAATGTCGGTCATTCGTACTGCTCCCGATATTTGCGCACGATGTAGAGCGCGACGATGTTCATCACCAACGTCAGCGCGAACAGCGTCAGGCCGAGCGCGAAGGCGACCAGCGTCTGCGGCGAATTGAACTCGAGGTCGCCGGTGAGCTGGTTGACGATCTTGACGGTGATGGTCGTCATCGCCTCGAACGGGTTGATGGTGAGGTTGGCGGCGACGCCCGCCGCCAGCACGACAATCATCGTTTCGCCGATAGCGCGCGAGGCAGTCAGCAGGACGGCGCCGACGATGCCGGGCAGTGCAGCCGGCAGGATCACCCGCTTGATCGTCTCGGAGCGGGTCGCGCCGAGGCCGAGCGACCCGTCGCGCATGGCACGCGGCACCGCGGTTATGATGTCGTCCGAAAGAGAGGACACGACCGGGATCAGCATGACGCCCATGACCAGGCCGGCGGTGAAGATGCTCTGGCCCTGGATGAAGGGCGAACCGCCGGTCAGTGCCGCGGACAGGTCGCGCAGGAATGGCCCAAGCGTGACGACGGCGAAGATGCCGTAGACGATGGTCGGTATGCCGGCCAGCAGTTCAAGCGCCGGCTTGACCACCGAGCGCACCCTGGGCGTTGCGTATTCGGCCATGTAGACAGCCGACATCAGCCCCACCGGCACCGCAACCAGCAGTGCGACGGCGGCGATGTAGAGCGTGCCCGCAAGAAGCGGGATCAGGCCGAACTGGCCCTGGCTGCCGCCCGAACCGGCAGCGGCAAAACGCGGATCCCAGACGGTGCCGAAGAAGAAACTCATCGGCGAGACGCTTTCGAAGAAGGTGATCGTCTGGAACAGCATCGAAAGCACGATGCCGATGGTGGTCAGGATGGCGATGGTGGAGGCGGCAAGCAGCCCCCACAGCATCAGCCTCTCGACATTGTTGCGTGCCCTGGCGCGCGGCTCGATCTGCCTGAGCGCATAGAAGGCGCCGGCGATCGAGGAAACGAGAATGACAATGGCGCCGAACAGGCCGAGCCGGTCCTGGACCTTGTTCGCCTCGACGGCGATCGGGATCATGTAATCCTGCGTGTCGCTCGCCAGTGCCACACCCTTGGCGGCGAGCAGCGGCTGCAACTCGGCAAAGCTGGCAGGCATTGCGGCCAGTGTGCCCGCATCGAGTTTGCGCAGGCCCCTGGCGAGGCTCTTTACCAGGCTGACGTCCAGTGCCTCACTGGCAACCTTGCTGTCGACGGTGCGCTCGGGCAAGGCAGCGTGAATGTGTCGGTCCAGATAGATGGAAGACCCGACGGTCCAGACGGCAAGCAGCAAAAGAGCAGGCAGAACGGCGAGCAGGAAGGCCCACCAGCCATGATAATGGGCGCGCGAATGCGGCTTGACCTTGCCATTGTCCTGGGCCGCGGCACGTTGCCGGCCGATGAAAAAGGCAACCATGCCGACGGCAACGACGATGGCCAGTACGAGCAAGGACGACATGGACCCACCCCAAGAGAAATTCTTACGCAGCCGCCATTGCGGCCTGCGATGAAACCGGGGCGCGGGATTGGCCCGCACCCCGGTTCGGCAGCTGATTACATCGACTTTCCGGCGGCGAAAGCGTCACGCTGGGCCTGACGCTCGGCATCCGGTGCAGCAACGAGGCCGTATTCGGCGAGCGGGCTTTCCGGGCCAACCATCTGGTCGTCAAGGAAGAACTCGACATATTCCTTGAGGCCGGGAACGACGCCCAGATGCGCCTTCTTGACGTAGAAGAACAGCGGGCGCGAGACGGGATACTTGCCGCTGGCGATCGTCTCGGTCGAAGGCACGATGCCTTCCACGGTGGCGACCTTCAGCTTGTCGGCATTGTTCTCATAGAAGGCGAGGCCAAACACGCCGACGCCGGTCTTGTTGGAGTCTATGCGGGCGAGCGTCTCGGTATAGTCGCCATCGATGTCGACGGCCTTGCCGTCCTTGCGGATGGCGATGCAGGTTTTGCCGATTTCCTTGTCGTCGGCAATGCCGGCAGCCTTGAGAGCAGCCTTGTCACAGCCGGCATCGAGGAGCTTGGTCTCGAACACTTCGCGCGTGCCGTGCTTTTCGCCCGGAATGTAGGCGGCGATGTCCCAGTCGGGCAGCTTCGGATTGACCTGGCTCCACTTGGTGTTCGGATTGTCGACCAGCTTGCCGTCAACGACCAGCTTGGCCGCGAGCGCCTTGTAGATGTCAGCGGGAACCAGCGCCCAGTCCGGGCCCTTGATGTCGGTGGCGAAGACGATGCCGTCATAGCCGATCCGGACTTCCTGGACTTCCTTCACGCCGGCGTCGGCGCAGGACTTGAGTTCGTCCGCCTTGATCGGACGCGACGAGTTGGCGATGTCGATCGTGTCTTCGCCGACGCCCTTGCAAAATTCCTTGATGCCGGCGCCGCTGCCGCCGGATTCGACGACCGGGGTCTTGAAGTTGGTGAACGTTTCGCCGAACTGCTCGGCAACGATCTTGGCATAAGGTAACACGGTCGATGACCCGGCGACCTGGATCTGGTCGCGCGCGGCGGCGAAGCCGGACGACGCGGCGAGCGCAAGCGCAGCGGCCGACGCCGTATAGAGGAATTTCTTCATGTGGCCTGCTCCTGTTCGGAAGATGGTCTCTCGGCGCTCGTCAGTCGGCGCCCGCTGAGGCCAATAGCCTTCGATTATAACAGTCGCATGACAGTTTGATGTCACCCCGGTAACGCTTCATCGGGATGAGCAGAATGCCGCCTGGCCGGCACTCCCGACGCAGCCCGGCTTTGTCACCGGAATCAGGGACTTGCTCTATTCAGCCGAGGCTGGCCGGCGATTTGGGACCAGCCGGCCTCTGTGAAGAAAAGCCGGACGGGAGCGCGTTGCTCTCAGCCAGACGGTGTCGTGGCCGGGCCATCGCCGAAAACAGGTCCGTTGGGGTAGGTTGACGCTGTCTCATGCCGGCGGTCGCTGCTCCCGCCCGTAACTGGGAAGAGCGGAATTCGAATGTAGCCATTGTCTCGGCTGGATGCCGCCTTTGATATGGTGCGATCGCGCCATAGTCTTGGCCGCTGACAGGGGCGCGAATCTTCGCCGCGTTCCCCGCACTCGGGCAGAGCCGGCTTACCCGGCGTTGCGCTGAGCCTGCCGGCTGGCGCCGACCCAGCGCTCGACCTTCTCGAGCAACGCCCGGGGACTGATCGGCTTTGGCAGATAGTCGTCCATGCCTGCCTCCAGGCAGCGCTCGCGGTCGCCCTTCAGCGCATGCGCGGTGACGCCGACGATCGGCACATGCGTGCCGGTTTCTTCCTCCAGCCGGCGAATGGCGGCGGTCGCTTCGAGACCGTTCATCTCCGGCATGGAGACATCCATCAGGATCATGCACGGGTTGAGCCGGCCGAAGGCGTCGAGCGCCTTGCGGCCATTGCCGACGATCTCGAAACCATAACCGGTCTCGCCGAGGATCTGGGTGAACACCATCTGGTTCACCTCATTGTCCTCGGCCACCAGGATGTCCAGCCTGTCGCCGCCAGCCGCCACCGGTGGCCGGGGGCGAATCGAAGGCGGCTGCAGCAGCGCACGCTGTTCGGACGGTGCCGAGGGCTGCGGCCGTGCAACATTGCCTGGAGTGGTGTCGGCCGCGAGCGGCTGCGTGTCGCCAGTATTGTGGCGATGCCGCTGGATGGTGGCGACCAGCGTTTCCAGCAGCACCGAAGAGCGCGCCGGCTTGATCAGCTGGGCATCGATGCCGAGATCGCGATAGCTGGTGTTGGCGAGCGACTGGTCGACCGAGGTCAGCATGATGATCCGCGTGCCGGCAAGACCGGCGGTGTTGCGCACGATCCGCGCCATTTCGGCGCCGCTCATTTCAGGCATCTGGTAGTCGAGCACGACGCAGTCGACCGGCACGCCATAGGCTGCGGCGGCGATCAGCACCTTGAGGCCTTCGGCGCCGCTTTCGGCCGCGCAGGAATCGAACGTCCACGATGTCATCTGTTCGGTCAGGATCGCCCGGTTGACGGCATTGTCGTCGACGATCAGCACACGCGCACCGGTCACGTCGATCGGCATGATGCGTTGCCCGTTCTGCTGTCCGGCCCTCGGCAGCGTCACCGAGAACCAGAAAGTCGAGCCCTTGCCTTCCGCACTTTCGACCCCGATATCGCCGCCCATCAGCTCGACGAGCCGCGAGGTGATGGCGAGGCCGAGACCGGTCCCCTCGTGTCGCCTCGTCGAAGAGGTGTCGACCTGGCTGAATTTCTCGAACACCAGTTTCAGTTTTTCCTCGGGGATACCGATGCCGGTATCGGTGACCGAGATCGTCAGCTTCGTTCCGGTTGGAACCCTCTCGCCGGTGACGTCGACCAGCACATGGCCTTCATCGGTGAATTTCACCGCATTGCCGAGCAGGTTGGTGACGATCTGCCTGATACGGCCGACATCGCCGACGAACAGGCTCTCGAGCCGAGGCTCGACACGAACGATCAGCTCGAGGTCCTTTTCCTTGGCCCGTGTGGACACCAGCGTCGCTACATCCTCGATCGCCTCGGCCAGATTGAAGGGCGCCGGATCGAGCACCAACTGACCGGCATCGATCTTGGAGAAGTCCAGGATGTCGTTGATGATGGTGAGCAGCGCATTGCCCGATTTCACGATGATGTCGGTAAACGTCTTCTGCTTCGGGTCGAGGTCCGATTTGGCCAGCAGTTCGGCCATGCCGAGCACGCCGTTCATCGGCGTGCGGATCTCATGGCTCATATTGGCGAGGAATTCCGACTTGGCGCGGTCGGCGAGCACGGCGCGCTGACGCGCCTCGCGCAGTTCGGCCTCTCGCATCTTCAGCTCGGTGATGTCGGTGGTCGAGCCGATCAAATAGAGCGAGCCGTCGGAGGCGATCATCGCGCCCTTGCGGGCGAATTGATGCCTGACGCTGCCGTCGGCCAACGTCACCGTCTCTTCGACCTCCTGGGTTTCGCCGGTGCGCAGCACGGCGAGGTCGCCATTGACGAAAGCCTCGCCATCCGGCCCGAAAATCTCGATGTCGGTCTTGCCGATAGCCTCTTCCTTGCGGAAGCCCGTGAGATCGCACCAGCCCTTGTTGACATAGAACTGCCTCAGATCGGAGCGCTTGGCGTAGATCGATACCGGCACGTTGTCGATCAGGCTGCGGAACACCTCGTTCTCGCGCATGCTTTCTTCCAGCGCACGCTCGCGCGCCTTGACGTCGGTGATGTCGGTGCTCGAACCGACCAGATGCACCGACCCGTCCAGCGTCACCAGGCGGCTCTTGCGCGTCATCAACTGCCGAACCGTACCGTCGCTATGGGTGACGGGTTCCTCGACCTCCTTGACGGCGCCCGTCACGACGACTTGCGTGTCGTCATGGCTGTAGCCATCGGCGTCCTGCGCACCGAACAACTGCCGGTCGGTGCGGCCGATGACATCCTCCTTGGCCAAGCCGGTGATCGCGCACCAGGCCTTGTTGACGAATTCGATGCTCAGGTCCTGCGCCTTGATGAAGGCGGCCACCGGCAACTCGTCCATCACGTGCCGGAACAGGTCGATCTGGCGCATCGAATCGCGCAATGCCGCCTCGCGGCTCTTGATCTCGGAGATGTCGACGCGAACACCGATGAAGGTGCCGTCATCGGTCCGCATGTCGTAGACCTGGTACCAGCGGCCGTCGGGGTTATGACGCTCGTAGCAGGAATTGGGCAAGCGGTAGCGGGCGAGGATCGCATCCAGCCAGCGGTCATGGTCGCTGTCGTAGAGCTGGTCGACTTGTGGATCGCCGCTGTTGCGGAAATAGCCGTTCGCATGGCCCAGAACGAGTGCCTCGCGGAATGTGCAGCCGGGCTGCCATGCCGGCTTCAAGGCCGGCAGCGTATCCTGGATCTTGCGGTTGGCGAACACGAACCTGTCGTCGCTATCGTAGATGATCACGGCGGCCGGCAATGATTCAAGGACGCTGGCGAGATGCTTGCGCGCATCCTGCGCCTCGGTCTCGCGGCGTTTCATGTCGGAAATGTCGAACAGGAAGCCGGCAACATAGTTGCGGCCGCTGGCCATGCCGACGCGGCTCTTCCTGACGATGCGCGATCGGCTGGCGCCATCGACCTCGAAATTCTCTTCCACTTCGTACGGCCGCCCGGTCGCAAGGACCTCACCTTCGCTCTGCTCGAAAAGCGCGACAGCGTTCGCCGGGAGGAAATCGCCGCCGGGCTTGCCGAGCATGGTTTGCGGCGTCTGGCCAAACAGAGCGGCGAACGCCTCGTTGACGAAGACGAAGCGCAGATGGTCGTCCTTGACGAAGATCGGATCCTTGACGGCGTTGATCACCGCCTCCGCCAGCCGCGCCTTCTCCAGCGCGTCGGCAAGTTCGGCCTCCCGGTCCTTCATGTCGGTGACGTCGACATAGGAGATCAGCCGCTTGCCGCCGGCCAGCGGCGCCATCGACGAGATCAGGGTGCGGCCGTCATTGCGCGGGAACTGCCGCGAGGCGGCGACCCCGGCCCTGATTTCCGCCTCGCGCTCTGCGACATGCCGCTGCCATGATGCATCGTCGGCACCAAACGGATCGATGTCGCGGCTGGCGTCCATCAGATCGCGGAAGCTGCAGCCGATCTCGGCGCGCCGGGCGTCGATCTGCCAGAAATCATAGAAAGCACGGTTGATGATCTCGGCGCGCATATTGGCGTCCAGGACGAGGACACCGATCGGCATCTGGTCGACCATGCTGCGGAGACTGGCGAAGGTCTCGGCGATCTTGGCGTTCGCGCTTTTGATCTCCGCATCGCGTTGCTTCATCTCGGTGACCTCATAATAGGTCAACAGCCGCTTGCCGCCTGACAGCGCCGTCACCGAGAACATCATCGTCCTGCCGTTGGCATGGACGAATTCGCGCGGCGCGACGGATCCGGCGCGAATCTCGTCGAGACGAGCGGCAAGGTAGCGCTGCCATTGCCGTTCGTCGATGTCGCCATAGATGCCGCTGCGGCGGTTGAGCTCCATCAACAGGCTGAACGGAGCGCCGACGCTAACAGCGCCGTCCGGAATCCTCGAGAGGTCGCGATAGGCCTTGTTGATGATCAGCGTGTCGAGCCTGGCATCGAGAAGCACGACGCCCATATGCATGGCGTCCATCGTCCGCTCGAGGTCGGCAAGATGCTGGTCGGGCTCGCCGTCGGCCGATGGTCCCGGCCCCGGACCTTTGAAGGCGCCCGCCAGTGCCGTGACGTTGCGGCCGATGCCGCGATAACCGGCAAATCTTCCTTCGTCGTCGAACTTCGGAAAGCCTGACGTCAAGACGCAGCGACAGTCAGCGTTGCCACCCTTGAGTTCGTAGACGAAGTCGCGAAAAGGCCGGTGCGCCTGCAGATCCTCCAGATGCGCGGCGCCACTGCGATCGCCGTTCAGGACCTGGTTGAGGAAGTCGAAGCGGAACCGGCCGAGCACGTTTGCCGGATCAATGCCCGTGGCTGCCTGGTAATTTTGCGAAAGCCAGGAGAAGCGCAGTTCGGCGTCGGTCTCCCAGACCCAGTCGGAACCGGCTTCAACGAGTTGGCGAAGCGCATCGTTCGAATCCATGCAGGAGGCGGACGATGATGCATCATCGCCATGCGCTGTGGATCTGCGAGGCCCGCGCTTGCCGCGCGCGCCGATTGTTTCGTTCGCTTCCGCCATGCCGTCCCCACCCCGAAAACCAAGGCCGAACCCTCCTCCGCGGTTCGTCGGCGGAATGTGCCCGAGAAGCATTAAGGATCCGCTAACCTTAACGGTTGGTTAGACAGGATTGGGCGGCAGGGTCTGCTTCATCCGCCCGGTTGTCGGCAGGGTCGAACCCGCTATATAAGCAACGGCAGGGGTATTGCTGATGCTTGGACGGATTGTGCCTTTTTTCATGGGGCTGGCGCTGCTTTTCGGCGGCGGTTGCTCGCGCAGTTATGACGGCACGGTCGTCATCCCAAGGCCGCTCGATGTCCGGCGCTTCTGGGACCGGCCGCCACCGAATGTCGACTATGGGCAAGCCGAGGTCGAAAACGGCGCTTTTCCGGTGGCGCCGCAGCCGCCCCGGCGTTTTTCCGAGCGCAAGGTCAGCCATGCCGCACCGAGACGGCACCAGACGAGGTTGCCTGCGTCGGCGTCCCTATCCGCGCCGGCGAAATCGCTGACCTGCAGGAACGTCAGCGAGCCTGGCAAGAGAGCTCGCATGGTCTGCGATTAGATTGGAGCTTGGTCCTAAAAGCGGGATTCGATCAAACAAAACGCGATCCGCGGATAGCTCGGTGACCCGGCCTTCACAGGGAAGCAGCGCCTTTTTTCGGCTCCTTCGCTCCGAGCTTGTCGAGTGCAAGACGAACCTGACGCAGATCTTCCTGCCAACCGTCATCGTCGTCCATTGGACCCTCCGAGGCAGCCCGCTGCAACCCACGCGCCTCGGATTCGATCTCGCGCAGTTCGGCGATTTTCTGTTCGGTGGTCAGCAAGTCGTCTTCGACGATCTCCAGCACCCGCATTTCCCTGAACGTAGCCACGGCGTTCCTCCCGGCTGATGTCGATCACAACGCCGTGAGTGCCCCTCTGTTCCAGAGGGATCGCGCAACCGCATCGCAGCAGGCACGCCGCCACCGGTGATCGCCAATCGAGGAAGACCGGCGATCATTCGGCCGGGAAAAATGCCGGGCCGACCACGCGCACCGGCCACTCGCCGGCCTCGATCGAAAGGTGCTGGGCGGCACCTGGGGCTTCGGCATCGATCCCGGCGACGGCCGCAACCGTGCCGAGATCCGGCTTCGCCGTTGGCAGCGGAATAATGGCGTTGCGCATGTTGGCGGGCGTCACAGTCCTGGCTCGCAGTTCGGTGACCCGCTGGTAGTAGCGCTTGACGTCGCATGCCTTGAAATTCGCATCATCGCGATATCTGAAGGCTGCCGGCAGCTCGGTATAGGGTTTGCGCGTGTCGAGCGCGGTCATCTGGTCGGTTTCGAGGCTGGCGTCGCTCAACGTGTAGAGGTCGACGCTGGGGTCATCGCAGATGTAACGGCATTGATCGACCGTCTCCTTAAGATCGCCGCTGGCGGCGAATTGCGACTTTGGCGCCGGGAAGAAATACCCGTCCGACAGACGCACGCAAAACAGCATCGCATTGCCGGCGAACGTGGTGCTCGCCGATTGGGTGCTGGGCGCGGCGCGGACAGGCCGTTGCTTTGCCGAAGGCGCACAGCCAAGCGCGACGAGGCGCGCCTGCAGGCCCGCTGTGTCGCGGCCCGAATTCCCAGCGGCAGCGATCCGGCGCTGCACATCCGAGCGGCTCCTGGCGAGATCGGCGCAGGCGTTGAAGAGACCACCAAGCGAACTTTTCGCCGTGCACTGGCGCTGTCTCTCGATAGTCTGGATGGCTGCAAGTTGCCGGCGCAACTGGGCAAGCTCCGGGCTCGCCCCGCCGCTGCGGCCAGCCGAAAGCAACTGGCTTCTGATCGCGCCGCAGCTGTCCGCGTAGGACGAAAGCGTACCGAACAAAACTGCCGCCAGCGAAATAAATGCGATCACCATGGAAGGCCAGAAACGGATCATCGGGACAACTTGGCCCTTGTTGCGGAGAACCTGGAATCTAGAGCCCATGACTTCAGCAAGCTTCAGCTACATGAGTAATTTCTAATAATCTAAAGAGTTTCAACCTGAAGGACCTATTGTCTATTGTACTACGTCACCTCATGTAAATTCGATATTACATTTTTATTTCAAGATTGAGACGAACCTCGAAAGAAAGCGCAAGCCTGACCATGGCCGAGGATTTGCAACGCAACGGACCGAGATCAATGCGCCATTATCGCCATGCGTTCGAAACCTTTGCCGGGCCTTCCGCGTTGAAGGACCAAAGGGAGATTGCGGATGTCGATCCACTTCACCGTCTCGGACCTGACAAGAAACCTGTTTCACTCGCTGGGGCTGGACCAGCGCGCGCCAAGGCCACTCAATCCCGAGCAGAGCCTGTTGCTGGAATGCTATCTGGCCGGCCAGGTTCCTGAATCAGCCTGGAGCGACTACGTCTTCGAGACGCCCGATCTTGCCCGGTATGCCGAGGCAAGGCGCAGTCACCACTGAGCGGCAGCGCCTATTTTGGAGAAGCGAATTGCAATGTGAACACGTTGCCGGCGATCCCTTGCGCCAGCTTCGCTGAGAAGGTCAGGGGCAGACAATTCTGCAAGGCGGTTGTTGCGGCGTCGACAAACAATTTCTTCGCCTTGGCATCGCCTTCCACCTTGATGGCTGTCGGCCTCGGTGGGCCGATTAGCGTGCCGTCCCGCTTGAAGCTGAAGCTCAAGGTGACGCTGGCGGTTCCGGCATCCGCCGGCGGTGTCCAGCATGCCTGAATGGCGGTGCCGACATCGTTCATTGTGTTCAGTTCAGCCGCATTTGAAGGATGAACAGCACTCGCCAGCATCACACCCACAACCGCAACCCGCTTCGCAACGCTTTTCATCGCCAGCCCTCATTTCGCGCCTGACCGACCATCCATGCCGGACTGCCGAAATGGATGGTAGGGCCAACGCCGGCGATGACAATATCTCTCCGCAAAAGTTGACGCCAGAAAAGCGACAGCGGCCGAGGCTTGCGTGGCCTGATCGCTGCTCGATCGCGCCCGGCGATAGAGCAATTCCAGGAAAAGTGTGAAACGGTTTTCCCGGGGAAAGCGCATGGCGCTTCCCTTGGGAATTGCGTTGAACAAAGAGACCGCGTGCGAAAGCAAAAAGGCCGGCATTGCGCCGACCTTTCCCATCGCTACGACGTTCTGCGCCAGTACATCCGTGGTCGCGGGCCGAAAGCGAATTGCCCCGCAGTAGACAGGGCTTTGGTTAACGCATCCTTAACCTCAGGCCTTGGCCTGCGACTTCACATGCGCGATATAGCCGCGCACGTCGCCGGCCGGCTCGCTATAGGCCTTGCCGAGCGTCTTCTCGATCGCCGCCACATAGTCCTTCGCCCATCGGGGCAGGGAATAGTCGACGACGGCCAGGAATTCGAGCGTCGCCGCCAGCCGGATATCGGCGATCGAAGGATGCTTGCCGCCGATGAACGGCTTGCCGTCCCTGAAGAAGCTGTGGAAGACCTCCAGCGGCTCGGCGATCGCGGCCATCGCCGCCTTCTGGGCCTCCGACTTCCTGTCGGGGTGCGCGTCGCTGTGGCCGACCTCGCCGGCATAATGAGGGAAGCCGAGCGCCGGATAGGTGGCGCGCGCCACATAGGGGTAGAGCGTACCGATCAGGTAGAACATGGCACTGTCGACCATCGCCCGCTTGGCCGGCGCCTTCGGATAGAATTTCTCCAGCCCGTGCTTGTTGGCGAGATACTGCATGATGGCGCAGCTTTCCCACAACACGCCTCTGGGGAGGCCCTTGTCCTCGATCATCGGTGTCAAATGGGCGGGATTTCGCGCCATGAACTCCGGCGAACGGGTGTGGCCCCAGGCATCGGTCTCGGCATGGTCGAAACCGGCCGCGCGCGCAAACACCCGCACGGTCATGTTGTTGACGCTGGGCTTCAGCATGCTGAGCTTCAGCGCCGGCTTCTTGGCCGGCTTGGCCTTGGCCCTGGGCGCGGCTTTTGCCGTCGCCTTGGCGGCCGCCTTGGCTTTTGGCTTTGCCGCAGCTTTCGCCGCCGGCTTGGCGGCAGCTTTGGCCGCGGATTTCCCGGCAGTCTTCGTCGCTGTCTTGGCCATCTTGTTCCTCCCTCTGGTCTGTTCAGTATGGGTTTTTCGGCGCCCGATCGTCCGACAAGGTGGCGCGGGAACGTTCGACGAGCGCCTGGATCGCATCGGCGAGATGCACTTCGGCGATGTTGTAGTCGCCGCGCGCGACCCGCAGCCTGTGCGCTTCCATCAGCACATCGGCGTGGGTGAAGCCCGCTGGCGGTTCGAAGCGGTAGGACGCCAACTCGATCAGCAGGCCGAGCGGATCCTCGAAATAGATCGAATCCATGAAACCGCGATCCTTGACGCCGCTGTGCTTGATGCCGCGCTCGTCGAGCCGAGAGACCGCCTGCAGGAAGGTGACGCGCGACACCGAAAAGGCAATGTGGTGGACACAGCCCGGATCGGTCGGCGTGCGCCGCTTCTCTGGTGTGCGGCTCTCGTCGGTGAAGATGGTGACCAGCCGGCCGTCGCCAGGATCGAAATAGAGGTGGCTTTCCCTCGGCTTGTCGAGATTGGGCTGTTCGAAGATGAACGGCATGCCGAGCACGCCTTCCCAGAAATCGATAGAGGTCTGGCGCCCGGCGCCGACCAGCGTGATGTGATGGACGCCCTGCGATTGCAGCTTCTGCATTGGCCTTCCTCCCGAGGCATCGACTGCCCGTCCGGATCCGACCAACACCGGGCGTTCTGCGCGCCGCTGGAGCCGTGCCCGAGGACCCATGACGCGATGCTAATGCAATCGGGCCCACTGCGCCAGAAGCCACGAACGTAGCCAGGATCGAGCGATTGGTGGAGACAAGCTTGGTACGCCCAAGGGGAATCGAACCCCTGTTCCCGCCGTGAGAGGGCGGTGTCCTGACCGCTAGACGATGGGCGCGTTCAAGAACCGGCGATATAGGCTGAGCGCTGGGAAAAAGCAACTGGGCTTCGCCGGCTTTGTCGTATCGGGGAAAAGCCGTGCGCAAGCCTAACGTTTCGGCTCGATCAGGTCCCAGAGATTGCCATGCAGATCGGCGAAAACAGCCACCGTGCCATAGGGCTCGAAGCGCGGTGCTTCGCGGAATTCGACGCCCTTCTCCAGCATCGCCGCGTGGTCGCGGGCGAAGTCGTCGGTTTCCAGGAACAGGAAGACACGCCCGCCGGTCTGGTTGCCGATGCTTTTGCTCTGTGCCTCGTCGGAAGCCTCGGCCAGAAGCAGCCTGGCGCCCTGCCCGTTGGCCGGCGCCACTGTGACCCAGCGCTTGCCGCCGCCGAGATCGACATTTTCGACGAGCAGGAACCCCAGCCTCTCGACATACCAGGCGATCGCCTCGTCATAGTTGGCGACGACCAGGGCGACCGTGGCGACGCGACGATGCTCGGCGAACCCGCTCATCCCTGAGGCTTGCTCATTGGCCTGCTGCCGTTCATCGTTGCGGCTCGGTCACTTGTTGCGGATCGCAAAGCGGCCGATCAGGCGTCGCTCGGTGATGTCGTAGACGAAGATCGTGCGGCTGCCGTCGGCAAGCTCGGCATCGATCGAGACACGATTGCCGGACAGCGACTGGCTGACCACCTTGGCCCCGACCGGCAGCACGATGTCGCCGCTGACCGGTTCGCCGGCGGGTGTCTGGATATCGCCGGCCAGCGGCGGGTTCGCCGGCGGTGCATTGCGCGCTTTGTAGACAAGGGCGCCGATCACCACCATAAGGGCGAGGAACAGCAGGCCGAGATTGATCCCGACGAAGCGGACGAGTTTCCTGCGCACCTTTTCGACCTCGGGGTCGAGCGGCTTATCCTGGTCTTCTTCGGCGATCGGGCTGGCCATGGCAAAACAGTTCCGGAACGGTTTTTCAATGAGCGCTCATAGCGAAGAGGCCCCCGAATTGATAGAGGCGGTACCGACCGTGCTGGTGGCGGGCGCGGATGCGGCCGGCCTGCGCCTCGACCAGTGGCTGGCCGCAAGCCTTGGACCGGACATGTCACGCAGCCGCGTGCAGATGCTGATCAGGCAGGGCGCGGTCTCGGTCGACGGCAAGCCTGTCGACGAGACCAAGCGCAAGATGGCGCCGGGCGAAAGCGTGTCGGTTACCATGCCGGAGCCGGAGCCGGCGGAGCCGCAGGGCGAGAACATCGCGCTAGACGTGCTCTATGAGGACGACGAGCTGATCGTCATCAACAAACCGGCCGGGCTTGTCGTGCACCCCGGCGCCGGCAACTGGACCGGTACGCTGGTCAACGCGCTGATCCATCATTGCGGCGACAGCCTTTCCGGCATCGGCGGCGTCCGGCGGCCAGGCATCGTCCACCGCCTCGACAAGGAGACCAGCGGCGTCATGGTGGTCGCCAAGACCGACCGCGCCCACAAGTCACTGTCCGAGGCTTTCGCCGATCACGGCCTGACCGGCGATCTCGAACGTGCCTATCTGGCGCTGGTCTGGGGGATACCGCAGAGGCCGGCCGGAAGGGTCGACGCGCCGCTCGGCCGCGCCGCCGACCGGGTGCGCCGTGCCGTGGTGCCGGAAGGACGCGACGACGCCCGCCATGCGGTCACCCACTTCGCCGTGCAGGAGCGCTTCGGCGAGAACCAACAGGAGTTCGCCACGGCCAGCCTGGTCGAATGCCGGCTGGAAACTGGCCGCACCCACCAGATCCGTGTCCACATGGCGCATATTGGTCATCCCGTGGTCGGCGACCCCGACTACGGCCAGGCCTTCCGCACCAAGGCCAACCGGCTGCCCGAACCGCTGAAAAGTCAGGTCAAGGCATTTCCCCGGCAGGCTTTGCATGCCTGGCTCCTTGCATTTCGCCACCCCACTACCCATCTAACGATGAGGTTCGAGGCGCCGTTACCGGGGGACATGGAGGAACTCGTCGGCGGCTTCCGCAAACTCTGAACCCTCACCAACAAGCCTTAAAAAACCTGACAGAGATTGTTCACTTCACCGTGACACACTGTTTCGTGTTGAACAAATGCCTGTCTTTTCTGGTTTTGTTCCTGTATAAGATCTGATGTCGCGGGCGAGCCTTTTGGTGCTCGCGTCACATGCCCGCCGCGTTTCGGGGGCATCACTCCAATAGAGAGGGGGCGCTATCATGGCCCAGTCACTACCCAGTATCGTTTCCGGCGAAGGCGGCCTCAGCCGCTACCTGGAAGAAATCCGCCGCTTTCCCATGCTGCAGCCGCAGGAAGAGTACATGCTCGCCAAGCGTTACGCCGAGCATGAAGACACCTCCGCTGCGCACAAGCTCGTCACCAGCCACCTCAGACTCGTCGCCAAGATCGCCATGGGCTATCGCGGCTATGGCCTGCCGATTGGTGAAGTGATCTCGGAAGGCAATGTCGGCCTGATGCAGGCCGTCAAGAAATTCGAACCCGAGCGTGGCTTCCGCCTCGCGACCTATGCCATGTGGTGGATCAAGGCCTCGATCCAGGAGTACATCCTGCGCTCGTGGAGCCTGGTCAAGATGGGCACGACCGCCAATCAGAAGCGCCTGTTCTTCAACCTGCGCAAGGTGAAGGGCAAGATCCAGGCGCTGGACGACGGCGACTTGAAGCCCGACCAGATCGCCGAGATCGCCACCAGGCTGAACGTTTCCGAAGCCGAGGTGGTGTCGATGAACCGCCGCCTGTCGGGCGACGCCTCGCTCAATGCCCCGATCCGGGCGAGCGAAGGTGAGTCCGGCGAGTGGCAGGACTGGCTGGTCGACGACCACGAAAGCCAGGAAGAGATGCTGATCGAGCAGGACGAGCTGGAAAACCGGCGCGGCATGCTGTCGGGCGCTCTTGCCGTGCTTAACGAGCGCGAGCGGCGCATCTTCGAGGCCCGTCGCCTCGCCGAGGAGCCGCTGACGCTGGAAGAGCTGTCGTCCGAGTTCGACATCAGCCGCGAGCGCGTGCGCCAGATCGAGGTGCGCGCCTTCGAGAAGGTGCAGGATGCGGTCAAGGCCGCCGCCAAGCGCCAGATCCAGGCGCTGCGCACGATTGAGGCGCAGCCCGCGGCGTAAGGTTAGCTTCGGTTACAAAAATCAAAGCGGCGTCAGGAAACTGGCGCCGCCTTTTTTGTAGCGGACTGCAATGGTGGTTGGCGAAAGCGAAGGCGACATCCGATCTCCCCCTTGCGGGGGAGATGTCCGGCAGGACAGAGGCGGGTGTGAAGGATCGCTACTTTTCGGCGTCAGTCACCCAACCGAAAGACTGAAGGCACAACCACAATTAGCTGACAGGTTGGCGGGACAGCACCCCCCTCTGCCCTGCCGGGCATCTCCCCCGCAAGGGGGAGATTGGCAACTTCGCCAACAGCCCCTCAAAGCCCATCCAGCGGAAACTTCAGGTACCGCCGGCCATTGGCTTCCGGTTCCGGCAGCCGTCCGCCATTCATGTTGACCTGCAGCGCATGCAGGATCAGCCTTGGCATCGGCAGCGTCCTGTCGCGCGCCTCGCGCAAGGCGACGAACTCGGCCTCGCTGCGCGCGGCGACGAGATGGATGTTGGTTGCCTTCTGTATGGCGACCGTGCTTTCCCACGAGGGCTCGCGGCCGCCGGCCTGATAGTCATGGCCGACGAAGACGCGCGTCTCGTTCGGCAACGCCAGAATGTCCTGGATCGAGCGCCAGAGCCGCGCGGCACTGCCGCCGGGAAAGTCCGTCCTCGCCGTGCCGCTGTCGGGCATGAACAGCGTATCGTGGACGAAGGCGGCATCACCGACCATATAGGTGATCGAGGCCAGCGTGTGCCCGGGCGAGAACAGCACCTTGACCGGAAGCGTGCCCACCTGGAAGGTTTCGCCTTCACCAAATAGCCTGTCCCACTGCGAGCCGTCCGCGGGGAAATCCGGCCAGTTGTAGATCGCCTTCCACAGTTTCTGGACCTCGACGACCCTGTCGCCGATTGCTGTCGGCGCGCCCGTCTTCTCTCTCAGGTAATGCGCCGCCGAAAAATGGTCGGCATGCGGATGGGTATCGAGGATCCATTCGACGCTCAGCCCCTGCTCGCTGACGAAGTCGAGCAAGGCGTCGGCATTCGTCGTTGCCGTGGCGCCGGATTTCTCATCGAAATCGAGGATCGGATCGATGATGGCGCAGCGTTTCGTCGCCCGGTCGGCGACGACATACTGAATGGCCCCGGTCGGCTTGTCATAGAAGCCGCTGACCTGCGGCCTGGCCAAAGCTACGTCCAATTCCGGCTTCCCCAACTCTCGGTCGTCAGGAATGATTTTCTCTGGCGACACCCGAGAGGAGCATGGTTGTCCGCTCGGGTGCGGCAGTCAAGTATCACTTGGCTCGCAAGGGCGAGAAGGCCAAAGATCGTTCCGAAGCGCCTGGGATCAGGCCGATGGCTGCTTGGTCTTCCGCAGATAGGGCAAAATGGTCTCGTAGGCGCCGAAGCGCTTGATCGCGTCTTCGTTGGAGACAGCAGCGGTGATGATAACGTCCTCGCCCTGCTTCCAATTCGCCGGTGTCGCCACCTGGTGCTTGGCGGTGAGCTGCATGGAATCGACCGCGCGCAGGATCTCATCGAAATTGCGCCCCGTGGTCATCGGGTAAGTCAGCACCAGCTTGATCTTCTTGTCAGGTCCGATGACGTAGACCGAGCGCACCGTGGCATTGTCGGCCGGCGTACGGCCCTCCGACGTCTCGCCGGCACCGCCCGGCAGCATGTCGTAGAGCTTGGCGACCTTGAGGTCCTTGTCGCCGATCAGCGGGTAGTTCACCGAATGACCGGTCGCCGTCTTGATGTCGTCCTGCCACTTGCCGTGACTTTCGACCGGATCGACCGAAATGCCGATGATCTTGACATTACGCTTCTTGAACTCGCCTTCGAGCCCCGCCATCGTGCCAAGCTCGGTCGTGCAGACCGGCGTGAAATTCTTCGGGTGACTGAACAGGATCGCCCAACCGTCACCGATCCAGTCATGGAATTTGATCGTCCCTTGCGTGGTCTCGGCGGTAAAATCCGGCGCAATGTCGTTGATACGAAGGCTCATGGTACATCTCCCCTGTAAACGGAACCGTCGGCAGCGAGGAACAGCACGCGGCAATCACGCCGACATCAAGCTGTCCCGCCCGGCATCGTTGCATCTTAGCGCAAAAATCGTGGCTGCAAGATAATATGAAACTCTTGTCGGCGGCAGGCGAGCATTTTTATGCTGCCGAATACGCTGCGCGCGTATGAGAGCCTGTTGGGCTGGACAGGAAAGGTTCCTGCCTCAGGTTTTGTTGACCGCCAGCGTCACAGCCAGGTCTTCCATGCGCTGTGCCAGCGCGCCGAGCGCGTTGGTCAGCACGCTATCGCTTTTGTCGGCCTTGGTCAGAGCCTCGTCGCGGGTCTTGCGCAGGGTCAGCACTTCGCTTTCCATGCCCTTGACGCGTTTCTGCAACTCCGAGAGTTCATCCATCACCATGATGCCGGCCATCACGGTCAGTCGCTGATCGCCGATCTCGCCGAACGAGTCCTTCAGGTGTGAAACATAGCGGTCGAAGCGTTCGGCAAGGTCGATCAGATGCTCTTCCTGGCCCTCGTCGCAGGCCATGCGATACTGCTTGCCGTCGATTGAAACCGTGACCTGTGCCATCGGGGCCAGCTCCTATCTGTCCAACACGGCGCGGATGGTTTCCATGGCGGTCACCAGCCGTCGCGACACTTCCTTGTTGGCGTCTTCCAGCCGTTCGGCGCGCACTTCGGAATTGTCGAGTTCCTGTGCCAGCCGGGAGCGGTCGGCATTCATCCGCTGCACTTCGGCCTCGGCTTCCGAGTAATCGCGTTCATGCTCGAGCTTGGCCGCGACAGCGTTTTCCAGCCCCTCGATGGCCTTGCCCAGCCTCGCGATGACTTCCTTGAGTGTGGCTTCCCCGGTCATGGCCTTCGTCCTGTGCCCTGCCCATCACCGAATCGTTCACGTTCAGAACGCGTTATCCCTGAAACATTAGGCACCGGGTGAAGGCAACGTCAACAAAGCTCTCGCGACTGTCCCCTGCTAACGCTAATGCAGACCCGCCGCCGGCATCACAAGGCCGGCAAATGTGCACCCGATTTGTTGACTAAAAGCGCGCGCCTGCTATGTGTCGCGCACCCTTTTCAAGGGCTCTCCCAAGCCCCCAAACCCCCACTTCTGGAGGAACCATGACGTCGCGTGAACAACATGACCGGATGGCCAATGCGATCCGCTTTCTCTCCATGGACGCCGTCGAGAAGGCAAATTCCGGCCATCCGGGCCTGCCCATGGGCTGCGCCGATATCGCCACGGTGCTGTTCACGCGCTTCCTGAAATATGACCCCAAGGCCCCGCACTGGGCCGACCGCGACCGTTTCATCCTGTCGGCCGGCCATGGCTCGATGCTGCTCTATTCACTGCTGCATCTGACCGGCTACGAAGACATGACAATCGACCAGATCAAGCACTTCCGCCAGTTGGGCTCGAAGACTGCCGGTCACCCTGAATATGGTCACGCCACCGGCATCGAGACGACAACCGGCCCGCTTGGCCAGGGTCTCGCCAATTCGGTCGGCTTCGCGCTCGGCGAGCGCATCATGAACGCCGCCTTCGGCAACGACCTCGTCGATCACTACACCTATGTGCTGGCCGGCGACGGCTGCCTGATGGAAGGTGTGTCCCAGGAAGCCATCGCGCTTGCCGGCCATCTCAAGCTCAACAAGCTGATCGTCTTCTGGGACAACAACGACATTTCGATCGACGGTCCGGTCTCGCTGTCCGACAACACCGATCAGGTCGCCCGCTTCCAGGCCTCCGGCTGGAATGCCAGCCACATCGACGGCACCGATCCGGAAGCCATCGCCTATGCCATCGAAGCCGCCCGCCATTCCGACAAGCCGACCATGATCGCCTGCAAGACGACCATCGGCTTCGGCGCGCCGACCAAAGCCGGCACCAACAAGGCGCACGGTTCGCCGCTCGGAGCCGACGAGATCGCCGGCGCCCGGAAGTTCTTCAACTGGGATTCGCCGCCCTTCGAGATTCCGGCCGACATCCTCGACGCCTGGCGCACCGCCGGCAAGGCCGGCGTCAAGGCACGCACCGACTGGGAAGGCCGCCTGGCCAAGGCCGATGCCAAACTGAAGGCTGAGTTCGAGCGCCGCCTCAGCGGCAAGCTGCCGTCCAATTTCGACGCCGTCATCGCCGATTACAAGAAGAAGCTCTCGGCCGACAAGCCGAAGGTCGCCACCCGCAAATCGTCCGAGATGGCGCTGGAAGTCATCAACGGCGCCGTGCCCGAGACCATCGGCGGCTCCGCCGACCTGACCGGCTCCAACAACACCAAGACCAGCCAGACCAAGAACATCACGTCGGACGACTATGGCCAGCGCTATGTCCACTACGGCATCCGCGAGCACGGCATGGCCGCCGCGATCAACGGCCTGACGCTGCATGGCGGCCTCATCGCCTATGGCGGCACCTTCATGTGCTTCTCCGACTATGCCCGTCCGTCGATGCGGCTCGCCTCGCTGATGGGCATCCGCTCGATCTTCGTCATGACCCATGATTCCATCGGTCTGGGCGAAGACGGCCCGACCCACCAGCCGGTCGAGCATCTGGCCGCATTGCGCGCCATTCCCAACCACAATGTCTTCCGCCCGGCCGACGCCGTGGAAACCGCTGAATGCTGGCAGATCGCCCTGGAGTCGGAAAAGACGCCGTCGACGTTGGCGCTTACCCGCCAGAACCTGCCGACGGTACGCAACGAATTCGTTGCCAACAACTTGAGCAGCCAGGGTGCCTATGAGCTGGCTGCCGCCAGCGGCGAGGCAACGGTGACGATCTTCGCCACCGGCTCCGAGGTCGAGATCGCACTCGGCGCCCGCGACCTGCTGGAAAAGCACGGCCATCCCACCCGCGTCGTCTCGGTGCCCTGCTTCGAACTGTTCGACCAGCAGAGCGACGACTACCGCAAGAAAACGATCGGCAACGCGCCAATCAAGATGGCGATCGAAGCCGGCATACGCCAGGGCTGGGATCATCTGATCGGCTCCGACGGCATCTTCGTCGGCATGACAGGCTTCGGCGCCTCGGGCACTATCGAGCAACTCTATCCGCATTTCGGCATCACCGCCGAAGCCGCGGCCAAGGCGGCGGAAGCCCGCCTGCATAACAAATAGGTTCAAGGTTCGGCGAAATCGCGTAAGGCGGTCTCGCCGGGCCGGCCCAACTTAATCGATTTAAATCCACGCCACTGCGGCTGGATTCTTTCTGCTTCCACAGCTATGAAACTGCGGACCCCTCATCCGCCCTCCAACTCCCAGGGAGAGAATAATGACCGTCAGAGTTGCCATCAACGGATTCGGCCGCATCGGCCGCAACATCCTTCGCGCCATCCATGAATCTGGCCGCAAGGACATCGACGTCGTCGCCGTCAACGACCTCGGCCCGGTCGAGACCAACGCGCACCTTTTGCGCTACGACAGCGTGCACGGCCGCTTCCCGCATGAAGTCTCGGTGTCCGGCGACCAGATCACCGTCGGCAAGGAGACGTTCAAGGTCACCGCGATCAAGGATCCGACGCAGCTTCCGTGGAAGGAACTCGGCATCGACATCGCGCTCGAATGCACCGGCATCTTCACCGCCCGCGACAAGGCAGCCTCCCACCTGACCGCCGGCGCCAAGCGCGTCATCGTCTCGGCTCCGGCCGAAGGCGCCGACCTTACCGTTGTCTACGGCATCAACCACGACCAGCTGACCAAGGACCACATCGTCATCTCGAATGCCTCCTGCACCACCAACTGCCTGGCCCCGCTGGCAGCCGTGCTGCACGAGACGGTCGGCATCGAAAAAGGCATGATGACGACGATCCATTCCTACACCGGCGACCAGCCGACGCTGGATACCATGCACAAGGATCTCTACCGCGCCCGCGCCGCTGCCCTGTCGCAAATCCCGACCTCGACCGGCGCGGCCAAGGCGATCGGGCTGGTGCTGCCCGACCTGAAGGGCAAGCTCGACGGCATCTCGATCCGCGTGCCGACCCCGAACGTCTCGGTCGTCGACTTCAAGTTCATCGCCAAGCGTTCGACCACGGTGCAGGAGATCAACGACGCGGTGATCGCCGCCTCCAACGGCAAGCTGAAGGGCATTCTCGGCGTCACCCATCACCCGAACGTGTCGATCGACTTCAATCACGATCCGCGCTCCTCGATCGTTGCGCTCGACCAGACCAAGGTGATGGACGGCAACTTCGTTTCGGTGCTGTCCTGGTACGACAATGAATGGGGGTTCTCCAACCGCATGGGCGACACCGCGGTCGCTTTCGGCAAGACCATCGCCTGATCGCAAAGCTTTCTTTTCGAGACCTGAAACGCCCGGCTTTGTCCGGGCGTTTTTCATGAGGGCGGCTTGCGCCTTTCCAAATTGTGTCCTGGACGCCAAAACATCCAAAAATCAGCGGCATAGGCCAAAAAGCCACCCTGCCGCCTTGCACTGGTCACGTCTTCGCCCCACTCTCTCGCAAAGCAGGAGACAGACGAATTTGAGGGGCTGATTTCAGGATGGAGCATGCGATCTATCTCGTCACGCTGGTCGGCACAGCGCTTGTCGTCGCCGCCGCGTTTTCGAGCCTGATCGCCTTCCGCTTCGGCGCCCCTCTTCTGCTCCTGTTTCTCTGCATTGGCCTCGCCACCGGCACCGACGGACTCGGTATCCAGTTCGACAACGCCCGCATCGCTTATTTTGCCGGCTCACTGGCGCTGGCCGTCATCCTGTTCGATTCCGGTTTCGGCACGCCGCTCAACGCCTTGCGGCAGGCTGCAGGCCCGGCTTTGTCGCTGGCGACCTTCGGCGTGCTTGTCACCACCGGCCTGTTCGGCGTCGCCGCCCATTATCTGCTCGATCTCACCTGGCTGGAATCCTTCCTGCTCGGGGCTGCCGTCGCCTCCACAGATGCGGCGGCCGTGTTCTTCCTGTTGCGAGCCGGCGAGATCAATCTGCGCGAACGCGTGCGCTCGACGCTGGAGGTGGAATCCGGCACCAACGACCCGATCGCCATCTTCCTGACCATCACGCTGGTAGAGATCATCGCCGCCCACGCCAACCCCGAGACCAATGTTCTGGTCACCAGCCTGTTCCTCGGCTTCCTCCTCAATATGGGCCTCGGTGCAATCGTAGGCGTGCTGGGCGGTCTCGCCATCGTGCGCCTCGTCGACCGACTCAATCTCGACCACGGCCTGCTGCCGATCTTCGTGCTGACCTTGTCGCTGATGGTGTTTGCAGCAGCCGGCGCCATTGGCGGCTCAGGCTTCCTGGCGGTGTATATTGCCGGCCTTATCGCCGGCAATTCCGACATCCGAGCCGTCACCATCCTCAAGCGTTTCCAGGACGGCATGTCGTGGCTGGCGCAGATCATCATGTTCCTCATCCTCGGCCTGTTCGCGACGCCGTCGCAGTTTCCGGCGATCATGGTGCCGGCGGTGCTGCTCGGCCTGTTCCTGATGTTCGTGGCGCGGCCAGTCGCCGTCTGGCTCTGCCTGATCCCGTTCCGTCTGCCGCGCCCCGAAGTCGCCTTCATCTCGTGGGTCGGCCTGCGCGGCGCGGTGTCGATCCTGCTCGCCATCACCCCGCTGCTCGGCGGCCTGGAAAACGGCCGTGTCATCTTCAACACCGCCTTCATCATCGTGCTCGTGTCGCTGGTCATCCAGGGCTGGACGGTCGGACCGCTGGCGCGCCGCCTCGGCCTGATCGTACCGGCACGGCTCGGACCGCTGGACAAGGTCGAGCTGGAACTGCCGGGCTCGGCCCATCACGAGCTTCTCGCCTATCGCGTCGCACACGGCAGCCCGGTGGCGCGCGGCGAGCGCATCCCGCGCTGGGCACGGCCCTCGCTGGTGCTGCGCGACGGCCGCTCGATGCGCTTCCAGGACATGGGCCGGCTCGCCGCCGGCGACCAGGTCTATATTTTCGTGCCGGACCGCTATCCGCGCCTGCTCGACAAGCTGTTCGCCAGCCGTGCCGTGGTCGATCCCCAGGATGCCGATTTCTTCGGTGCCTTCGCGGTCGACCCCGCGCGCTCCGCCGCTGAACTGGAAGCGGCCTATACGCCAGGCCTGACCGAAGCGGAGCAAAAGCTCACCGTTGGCGCGCTGGTCACGGCGCGGCTCGGCGGCCATGCCGAATATGCCGACCGCGTCCTGCTCGGCCCGATAGAACTGATCGTCCGCGACGTCGACGACAAGGGCAAGATCATAGGCCTCGGTCTGTCTTTCGAGCCGACCGCGCCGGTGGCGCGGGTGCCGGTCTTCCTCAGCGCCGGCGAAATCGGCGACCGTCTTTCCGCCTTCATCCGCAACTGGCGCAAGCCGACCGAGACGCAGGAGACCGAGGCGCGGGCGGACGAAAAGCCGGCCCCGGAGCCAGCGCCTGAAAAGGCAGCAACCGAAAGCTGACAAAACCGCTATTGAGCGCTGCCATTCATCCGCCCCGCCGGCGCAAGATCGTACCCACTTCAAAATTTCGGTTCGAGCGCGCCCTAAGCCTTGCATCGTCACCGATGCGGGGTATGGTCCCCCGGTTTTTCGCGAAAGGAACCCGCATGGCCGCCTTCAAGACACTCGACGATATCGGCAACATCAGCGGCAAGCGCGTGCTGGTGCGCGTCGACCTCAACGTGCCTGTCGCCGACGGCAAGGTCACCGATGCCACCCGCATCGAACGCATCGCACCGACTATCGCCGAGCTATCGGCCAAGGGCGCCAAGGTCATCCTGCTCGCCCATTTCGGCCGGCCCAAGGATGGCCCCTCGCCCGAATTCTCGCTGGAGCCTATCGCCAGGGCGACAGCCGACGTGCTCGGCCGTCCCGTCGGTTTCGCCTCGGATTGCGTCGGCGACACGGCCGGAAGCGCCGTCGCCGCCATGAACAAGGGCGATGTGCTGCTGCTTGAAAACACCCGCTTCTACAAGGCCGAGGAAAAGAACGATCCGGCCTTCACCGAAAAGCTTGCCGCCAATGGCGACATCTTCGTCAACGACGCCTTTTCCGCCGCGCACCGCGCCCATTCGTCGACCGAGGGGCTGGCGCATCTGTTGCCGGCTTTTGCCGGCCGCACCATGCAAGCCGAGCTTGAGGCGCTGGAGAAGGGCTTGGGAAAACCGGTTCGTCCGGTCGTCGCCATTGTCGGCGGCGCCAAGGTCTCGACCAAGATCGATCTGTTGATGAACCTGGTGAAGAAGGTTGATGCCCTCGTCATCGGTGGCGGGATGGCCAACACCTTTCTTGCCGCGCGTGGCACCAATGTCGGCAAATCGCTGTGCGAGCATGATCTCGCCGCGACCGCCAAGCAGATCATGATCGAGGCGGCCGAGGCCGGCTGCGCCATCATCCTGCCGGTCGACGGCGTCGTCGCCAGGGAGTTCAAGGCGGGCGCGGCCTGCGGGACCGTCGCTATATCGGATGTGCCGGCCGACGGCATGATCCTCGATGTCGGCGCCAAAACCGTGACGGCCATCGGCGAATGGATCGACCGCGCCGCGACACTGGTCTGGAACGGCCCGCTCGGCGCCTTCGAGATCGCGCCCTTCGATCATGCGACGGTGGCAGCTGCCAAGCACGCGGCGTCGCGCACCAAGGCCGGCAAGCTGGTCTCGGTCGCCGGCGGTGGCGATACGGTGGCGGCGCTCAACCATGCCGGCGTCGCCGACGACTTCACCTATGTCTCGACCGCCGGCGGCGCTTTCCTGGAATGGATGGAAGGCAAGCCGCTGCCCGGCGTCGACGTCTTGAAGCGCTGAGGCTCCGAGGCGATCAACACTCGGAGAGCGAACAAGGCCGCCCGAGGCTTTCAATCGATTCGAGCTTTCCGATGCCATTCCTTTGGCGGTAGACTTCCGTTAAGCGCGGAACAACCGTTTCAGGAGAAGCCACAATGAGCGAACGTCTCGAAGACATTGCCGCTGCGATCGTCGCCGATGGCAAGGGCCTGCTGGCCGCCGACGAAAGTTCGGGCACCATCAAGAAGCGCTTCGACGTCATTGGCGTCGAATCGACAGCCGACAGCCGCCGCGATTACCGCGAGATGATGTTCCGCACCAGGGAGGCAATGACCCGCTACATCTCCGGCGTCATCCTCTATGACGAGACGATCCGCCAGAAGGCCGCCGACGGCACGCCGCTGGTCGACATCATCAAGGCGGCCGGCGCCATCCCCGGCATCAAGGTCGATGCAGGCGCCAAGCCGCTGGCCAGGTTTCCCGGCGACACCATCACCGAAGGCCTCGATGGCCTGCGCGAGCGCCTTGCCGACTACTACAAGCTCGGCGCCCGCTTCGCCAAATGGCGCGCGGTGATCGACATCGATGTCGCCAAAGGCGTGCCTTCGGGGACCTCGATCGGCTCCAACGCCCATGCGCTCGCCCGCTATGCCGCTCTTTGCCAGGAAGCCGGCATCGTGCCGATCGTCGAACCGGAGGTGCTGATGGATGGCGCCCACGACATCGACACATGCTACGAGATCAGCAAGGTGATTTTGCTCAAGCTCTATAGCGAACTCTACGCGGCGCGCGTCGTGCTGGAAGGTACTATCCTGAAACCGAACATGGTGCTGGCCGGCAGGAAATCAGGCAAGGTGAGTGGCCCTGAAGAAGTCGCGGAAAAGACTATAAAGCTGTTCCGCGAAACCGTACCGGCAGCCGTGCCGGGCATCGCCTTCCTGTCCGGCGGCCAGGAGGACGAGGAAGCGACCGCCAACCTCAACGCCATCAACGCCATTGGGCCGCACCCGTGGAAGCTGACCTTCTCCTATGGTCGCGCGCTGCAGGCCGCGCCACAGAAAGCCTGGAGCGGCAAGGCCTCGAACGTCGCCGCCGGTCAGGCTGCCTTCACCCATCGCGCCCACATGAACCATCTGGCAGCGCTCGGAAAATGGAAGGCGAGCCTGGAACAGGCCGCCTGACCACAGTCCTTTCTTCCTCCTTCGAACCCGGGCCGATGCGCCCGGGTTTTTTGTTTGTGACTTGCCGGGCTTGGGGCGGAGCCTCTCCGTCCTTATTTCCTCTCGGGCGATGTCGGGTTGTGCTCATCCCGAACGTCCTTGGAATGACACTTCAGGGAGAGGTTCATGCATCGCAACAAGGTCGTTTCGCGCGAAGACCGGTTCCAGGCGCACAAGGCGCATCTGGCGCGCGAGAAGGAACTGACGCGGCTCCGCGAGCGGATCGCGGCTGAGCGGCGTGAATTGCCCTGGCTGAAGATCCGGAAGGACGATGTCTTCGAGACCGGGCAAGGGCCGAAGAGACTGGCCGACCTGCTTGCCGGCAACAGCCAGCTGATCGTCTATCACTTCATGTTCGGGCCGGGCTGCGTCAATCATTGCGAGGGCTGCTCATTCCTTGCCGACCATATCGACGGCGCCAATCAGCATCTGCGGCATCACGACGTGTCGCTGGTCGTGGTTTCGCGCGCCCCACTGGCGGAACTTCTGCCTTACAAGCAGCGCATGGGCTGGAAGTTCGACTGGGTGTCGTCCTATGCCTCGGATTTCAACTTCGACATGCAGGTCTCCTTCACCGACAAGCAGATCGCCGCCGGCGACACCACCTACAATTTCGAGACCCGTCCACGGACATCGAAGGAGCTTCCCGGCACCAGCGTTTTCTACCGGGACGAGACCGGCGACATCTTGCTCACCTTCATGTCGCGCGCCCGCGGCGGCGAGGCGCAGATCGGCGCCTACGACTATCTCGACATGACGCCGAAGGGCCGCAACGAGAACGGCCCCTATCACGGACTGATGGATTGGGTGCGGCTGCACGATGAATATCATCAGGGCAAGCAAGCGGGGCAGGCGAGTTGCTGCGATTGAAGAGCGTTCCCGTCGACCAAAACATGCGCTAAGGCTGCCGCTGATCGTTTAACGGTACTGCTATGCGCTTCACGGCCCTACTCACCTGGCTCGCCTTCCCGGTCTATATCTGGCAAGGCCTCGGCGTGCGACGCCGCACCACGCGCATGCTGCCAGCGCAAGGGCCGGTCATGCACGAAATATCAGGCACAGCACCGCCAATCTCGCTTCTGGTGCTGGGCGATTCCTCCGCCGCTTCGGTCGGCATCGGTAATTCGGAAGATGGGCTGGCCGCGCAACTCGCCGTGCTGATTTCACAGAGTACAGGCCGCGCCGTGCGCTGGCGCGCTGCCGGCTTCAATTCGGCAACGTCTGGCCAGATCCGTGACCATGTCCTGCCCAATCTGTCGGCCGATCCATGGACGCATATCGTGCTGGCCATCGGCACCAACGACACCAAGAATTTTCACTCCGTGCCGCGCTTCAAGAAGGAGTTCGGCGGCCTGCTCTACGCGATGCGTGCCAAGTGGCCGGAAGCACGCGTGGTGTGGTCGCCGGTGCTGGAGTTCACGCGGGCGCCGGCCATGCCGCCGCTGCTCGGAAAAATTCTTGAGATTCGCGCCACCGACATGAACCGGATGGGCGAACGCCTTTGCCTGGAGCGCGGCGCGGTGCCGGCGCCGCGCCTGCCGATCACCAATCCGGAAGCCGGCTTTGCCTCGGACGGCTTTCACGCCTCGGAAGCAGGCTACCGGGCTTGGGCCGAGCATCTGGTTGGCCCGGTGCTTGGCAATTGGGCACCGACGACAAGTGCCGTCCTACGTCAAATGCCCGAGCACGGCCGCCAGTGAAATCGCGGCCATGGCGAGCAGTGCCAGCTTCCAGAAATCGCCGCGTCGCTTGAGGCCTGGCCAGCCGAGCGGCTTGATCAGTTGAATGACCATGAAACCGACGATGACAAGGGCGAGGAATTTCGTCATGCCGCCTTTGACCAGCAACGCGCCCGGCTGTCAAAGCACGTCGTTCATTGCCTGAGAAAGAACGACGCCGCGATCCTAGGTCGGAACGCGGCGCCCGTCTGCGACTGGGAAACGATCTACTTCAGCGGCTTGAGGCCAGCCTCGATCGAAGCCCGCTTCGGTTCGAGGAATGGCGGCAAGGCGAGGCTTTCCCCCAGTGTTTCCAGCGGCTCGTCGGCGGTGAACCCCGGCCCGTCGGTTGCGATCTCGAACAGGATGCCATTCGGCTCGCGGAAGTAGAGCGAACGGAAATAATAGCGCTCGACCTCGCCGCTCGACGGCAGCCGGAACTCGGCCAGCCGCGCCGTCCATTGATGCAGCGTCTCCTGGTCCGGCGCCCTGAAGGCGACATGGTGAACCGCACCCGCGCCTTGCCGCGCCGGCGCCAGTCCCGGCTGCACCAGGACATGCAACTCCGCCGCCGGCCCGCCCTCTCCCATTTCGAAGACGTGAACCTGCCCCTCCGGCGAGACATAGTCGCGCGCCTTGCGCATGTTCATCACTTTGGTCACCACCGCTTCGGTGTTGGTGATGTCGGGAACGCTGATGACGATCGGCCCGAGCCCGCGTATCTGGTGCTCGACCGGTACCGGGCTTTGCGCCCAGGGATGGCTGCCGCCCTTGCCGCCATCGCGGACCAGGCGCAGACGCTGGCCCTCGGGATCTTCGAAGTCCAACGACGCATAACCGCCGATGTCGGCGACCTCTCCTGTTGCCAGGCCTTCATCGGTCAAGTGTTGCTTCCACCAGGCAAGGCTCTCCCGGCTGCCGACCCTGAGGCTGGTCCGCACGATGCTGTGCGTGCCGCGCCGCTCGCGGCCGACCGGCCAGTCGAAGAAGGTAAGGTCGGTGCCCGGCGTCGCTTCGCCGTCGGCATAGAAGAGGTGGTAGGCCGAGGTGTCGTCCTGGTTTACGGTCTTCTTGACCAGCCGCAGACCCAGCACCTTGGTGTAGAAATGAAGATTGCCAGGCGCATTGGCGGTGATGGCGGTCAGATGGTGGATACCTGTCAGTTGCAAGCTCATCGTCGTCTCCCTGCTGTTGGGGAAGAATTTTCTCCCTTCATATCAGACCTGCGGTCACCTCGCTGAAGGCCTCGTATTCCGACAGTCCGTCGCCGGACGCTGAACAGCGGCGCCGAAAACAACGTCGTCGCCATGAACAATCGGACGTCGCAAACCTGCCTTGAGGCACCGCTCGATGCGGCGAGAAGCGATGCCTTGCCTGCGGCGCGCGCACCGGCCGCAACTATTGTCTCGCGCCCTGACATCCTCCTGACAGACTGCTGTCAGGAGGGGTATGCGATAGTGCCTCTACACAGAGAGAGGAGACTTAGCCATGAACGGTTACACCATTCTGCGCGGCATGCAGCACTATGTCGGCAAGATCCGGACGATGCGCAACGAGATCCGCACCCAGCGGTTCATGAACTCGCTGCCGGCGGACATTCGCAAGGATATCGGCTGGCCCGACATGTACGCCGACCGTGGCTCTCGCGGCAATTGAAGCCAATTTTTCGACCCGGCGATTGGATGTGGGCGCGTCAACGCCCAGATAACAAGCAGGGTAACAGGTCGACACTCGGAGCGCGCTTATGCCCGAACAAAAGACAATCGGTTTCCTTTTCATCGAAGGCTTCGCTGACTGGGAGTATGGGCTGCTGGCGGCCTCGGCGGTCGAATGGTTCGGCGCCCGTGCCGTGTCGCTGACGCCTGATGGCAAGCAGGTGACGGGCATTAGCGGCTTTCGGCTGATCCCCGATCGCGCAACAGGCGCCGGCGAGAATGCCGATCTCTATGCCATTGCCGTCATTGGTTCCGACCGGTGGACGGGCAAGGCACCGCCTGATGTAGGCGACCTGCTTGCCGCCATTGCATCGCGCGGCGGCGTGGTCGGCGGCATCTGCGCCGGCACGCTGGCGCTGGCCCGAGCCGGCCTTTTCGAGAAGGCCAGGCATACCAGCAATGGCCGCGAGTGGATCAAGGGTCATGAAGCCGGTTATGCCGGTGCCGAGAACTACGAGGATGTGCCGCATGCCGTAGCCGACGGCAACATCGTTTCCGCACCGGGCTCGGCACCAGGCACCTTCGCACTCGCCTTTCTGAAGGCGCTCTACCCCGAAAGAGGCAGCGATCTCGCACAGATGCGGACGCTGTTCGCCAAGGAGTACGCTGAAGCCTCCTGACAGTATGCTGTCAGGAGGGGCGTGCAATGGTGCCAGCTTCGGACACTGCGCATTGGCGTTAAAGGACGATCGATGAAGAGTTGGAACGACAGACTGAGCACACCAGGCATCAACGGCGTGAGGCCGACGCCGCGCACGATGGCCGATGTCGTCGAAGGCCAGCCTATGCTGGTGCCGACGGCGCGCCAGGTCGATGATTTCATCCGCTCGATTCCCGAAGGCGTCGAGATGGATATGCGTGCGCTGCGTACAGCACTTGCCATAGAGCATGGCGCCGAAGTGACATGCCCGGTCACCATAGGCTATCATCTGCGCACTGTTGCCGAAGCCGCCAACGAGGACCTCCAGCGCGGTATGACGCTGAGTGGCGTGGCACCATTCTGGCGCGTGCTCGATGCGAAAACACCGACGACGAAGAAACTGTCCTTCGGCGCGGAGTTCGTCGCCGCGCAGCGCAAGCGCGAAGGGCTGAAGCCATGATACATGCCGCCCAAAAGTGTTCTGCGGTTTTGGGATAGCGGCATGCGCGAAAACACGATGCATGCCACCCAGAGGTGGACCGGTTTCGGGCGACATGCATAGAGACAACGCCGAGGGACCATACGATGCGCCGCGCCGACAGGCTCTTCCAGATCGTGCAGCATCTGCGCGGTGGCCGACTGGTCACTGCCCAGAAGCTCGGCACGTGGCTCGAAGTTTCCGAGCGAACCATCTATCGCGACATTGCCGATTTGCAGTCGACCGGAGTGCCGATCGACGGCGAGGCCGGCGTTGGCTATATGATGAGGGAGGGTTTCGACCTTCCGCCGCTGATGTTCACGCGTGACGAGATCGTCGCGCTGGTCGCCGGCGCCCGCATGGTGCGCGCCTTTGGCGGTGCCGCCATGGCGAGGGCCGCCGACGAGGCGCTGGTCAAGATCGGCGCCGTATTGCCCGATGCCGAGAAAGACCGCATCGCCCGCACTGAGATCCACACACCGATGTGGGTGGTCAGCGACGCTGCTCGCGAGGCGATTGACCTGATCGAGCGCGCGGTCGAAAAACGGCAGGTGCTGACCATCGACTATTCCGACGAGGCCGGCCGCGGCACCGCCCGCGATATCCGCCCGCTCGGCCTGTGGTTTTGGGGCAAGGTGTGGACGCTGGTCGCCTGGTGCGAGATGCGCGACGATTTTCGCGCCTTCCGCATCGATCGCATCGCCTCCGTGGTCATCGCTGGCCGCATCTTCAAGCCCGAGCGCGGCAAGCAGCTTGCCGACTTCTACCGCGCGGTGGAGCGCAGCGAAGATTATGGCATGGCGCCGGATCGCGCGGCGCGCAGCTGAGTTGTTGACCCAATAAAAAGCCCGCTCGAAGCGGGCTTTTATTAGAATGTCAGACAACCTCACTCGTCGTCGTCATTGTCCGTGTTCTTCGACTTCAAGGCCGAAAGCTTGGCGAACACGGCGTTGGCGTCGAGTTCGGCATCCTCGTCCTTGGGCTTCTCGGGAGCCGGCACCAGCCGCTCGGTCAAGGCCGCCGGCAGCAGCGTGTCGCCGACCGGCTGCGCCTGTTCGCGGCCGCGCGAGGCGCGATTGACTTCCATGTCGAGGTCGATCTGCGAGGCGAGGCCCAACGTGACAGGATCCATCGGCTGCAGATTGGCCGAATTCCAGTGCTTGCGCTCACGGATCTGTTCGATCGTCGACTTGGTGGTGCCGACGAGGCGCGAGATCTGCGCGTCCTTGAGCTCGGGATGGTTGCGCACCAGCCACAGAATCGCGTTCGGCCGGTCCTGGCGCTTCGACAGCGGCGTGTAGCGCGGCCCCTTGCGCTTGGATTCGGGCACCCGGACCTTGGGGTCCGAAAGCTTCAGGCGCTGGTTCGGGTCCTTCTCGGCACGGGCGATCTCGTCGCGGGTCAGCTGTCCGGTCATGATCGGGTCCATGCCCTTGATGCCTTGCGCCGATTCACCGTCGGCGATTGCCTTGACCTCGAGCGGGTGCAGCCCGCAGAACTGCGCGATCTGCTCGAAGGAAAGTGCGGTATTGTCGACCAGCCAGACAGCGGTCGCCTTGGGCATCAGCAGCGTATTGGCCATTTTACAAATCCTTCTCGTTCGCCCGCGTTCCCGCGCGGGCGGTGGTTTAGAGCCACCAAAATGGGAAATTCGCGGTCTGTATAACCGCTCTCGGGTCGTTTCGCAACGTTTTTGGAGCCAAGACCGCACCGCGTGCGCTGCGCGCTCCCAAGACCGTCAGATCGCCCGGAGCGCGGCCGTCCCTTGTTCGACGGATGGCGCAAAAAATCGCGCGTCGGCTTTCCGGCCTGTCGGTATCGGCCCGACAGCTCCACCTTACCCGAGGTCGAATGCCTCGAAACGGTAGCGGCCCAGTTGTCATCCAGGTTCAGTAGAACGGCGAATATGGCTCCAGCCCCGCTCGCGTGAAGATGGAAATGGGGTGATCAATTCGCGCGACAACGCCGGCCCCCAAGTTGATGCCCGTTCCGTCGCAAACACTAAAGATTTTCGACCGCGTTCCGATCAGCACATGGACCGGTTTTCCTGCCTGGACGGGGTATGTACTGTTGTGAATGAAAAGGACCCCGCTCGCTTGTAGCGTGTCGTGCGCATTGCCGTTGCTGCTCGAAATTTCGACGTAGTCGCGACCTGCGAATGAATTGTTCGTCCAGATGCCGACAACCCCTTCCACCGAGAGCCAACCATTCGCCCAGCCGTCCGCATCGCGCGGATGGTATTGTCTGAACAGGCGATAGGTTACGCGGTCCGATAGCCAGAAAACCGTTACGTAGCCGTCCATGTCCGGCACATAGGTGAACCAGATGCCGGTCTCGCTCGTGGCGCGCAGGCCATCAGAATCGTATGGGTCCAGATTGTTGGCACTGACGAAATCCATTGAGAGCGGTACCGGATCGGTCACGGCATGATCGTAGAGTTGGGTGAGCGTCCACCGTCCATTGTAGTTGAACCACTTGTCGAAGTAGGTTTCTCGATCGACCCCGCAGAGGCGCGGCTGGCGGCCTCCCTTGCGCAAGGGCGGCCGTTGAAGGTCAACCTCAGATTGCTGTCGAGCGCATGCGGTTGATGGCCCCAAAAAGACAAAACCCGCCGGACGGGGTCCAGCGGGCTCGGAACCGGCGACGGCAAAACCGTCAGCTCCGGCTCTTGCTTCTACGGCAAGGTCCGCTCCTTAGAGCAATTCCGGGAAAAGCGTGAAACGGTTTTCCGTCCGGAGTCGCATCGGCAGGAGCTAGAGCGGTTCATCGTTTCCGTGAAACGGTGAGCCACCCTACAGCGAACCATGCTCGAAGTCAGATGGCCCTGCGGGCGATCTTTTCGATGTCGGCGCGGTTGATGCCGAGATCGCTGAGTTGACGTGCGTTGAGACGGTTCAGTTCGCGGACGGTCTCGGTGTACATACGCCAGTTACGGAAAGCGCGGATCGGGTTCATGGTAGTCCTCCAAAATGATGTTCGTTTCGATGGTGCTCAAATAGGCGTCATCGATGAGGACTTGAATGGCTGATTTTGCATAGCAATGATGCAAATGCTGCATTGCAGCATTAAGCTTCTGTTCATCTTGTAGGCAGCCACGGGCGCGGACCTCGCTCGGCCGGCCTGCAGGCCGGCCGAGTATCGATACGGCCTAGCCGACGTCGAGCACGATCTTGCCGATATGTTCGCCGTCTTCCATCCGCTCATGCGCCCGCCATGCTTCGCTGAGCGGGAAGATCATGTCCATGACAGGAGCAACCTTGCGCGTGCCGAGCAACGGCCACACCTGCGCTTCCAGCGCCGCCGCGATCGCCGCCTTGAACTCGACGGTGCGTGGCCTCAGCGTCGACCCGGTGTGGGTAAGCCGCTTGACCATGATCTTCGAAAAATCCGCGCTTGCGACAGCACCGGCCTGCACGGCGATCTGGACGATCCGGCCCTCAACCGCAGCAGCCTCGTAGTTGCGCCCCACATAGTCGCCGCCGACCATGTCGAGGATGACATTGGCGCCCTTGCCCCCCGTCGCCTCCTTGACTGCGGCGACGAAATCCTCCTCGCGATAGTTGATCGCCCGGTCTGCGCCGAGCTTCAGGCAGGCGTCGCATTTCTCCTTGCTGCCCGCGGTGGTGATGACATAGGCGCCAAAGGCCGAGGCAAGCTGGATTGCTGTTGTGCCGATGCCGGACGAGCCGCCATGGACGAGCAGCGTCTCGCCTTTCTTGAGGGCGCCACGCTCGAACACATTGTGCCAGACGGTGAAGTAATTCTCCGGCACTGCCGCGGCTTCGGTATGGGTGAAGCCGGCGGGCAACGGCAGCACGCTCCCGGCATGGACCTTGACATATTCGGCATAGCCGCCGCCGGGCGTCAGTGCACAGACGCGGTCGCCAATGCGCCAGCGTGATATGTCGTCGCCAAGGGCCGCCACTTCACCCGACGCCTCGAGGCCCGGCAGGTCGGATGCGCCGGGTGGTGGCGGATAGGCGCCTTTGCGCTGCTGGACGTCGGGCCGGTTGACGCCGGCCGCATGCACCTTGATCAGGATCTCGCCGGGCCCGGGCTGCGGCACGTCGCGTGTTTCCGGCTTCAGCACCCGAGGGCCACCCGGCTCCGAGATCGCGATGGCCGTCATCCTTGCCGGAATTTTCTGTCCGCTCGCCATGAGATTTCCCGTCTTTCCTCGCCGTTATCCGACCGGCTGTTTGCATCGACGCCCCTGCCCTATGTATGCTGATTGCCAAATCAGGCAAATGGCCAATCTGGTCTTGGCGGAGGAGGAGCGACGATGGCGATCTTCGACGACGAACCCAAGAAGAAGGCGCGCCCGCACGAGATCGGGCAGGACCTGTCACTGCTTTCCGTCAGCGACTTGACCGAGCGGATCGGCATCCTGCGCGCCGAGATCGCCAGGCTGGAGGCCGAGCTCAAGGCCAAGGACAACACCAAATCCGCCGCCGAGGCGCTGTTCCGTCGCGGATAGGTGCGCGGGCGCTAAAGCCCGCCGCCGAAAAGCCCGAATGCGACTGTCTTCAGACCCAGCGTCCCCGCCAAACTCGAGCCGGATCAAACAATGTTCGCAACCTACCGTCCGATCCTCTCGCTGCTTCGCGGCACCGCCTTCCTGCTGGCGGCGTCTGGATTGCACGGGCTGCTGCTGCCCCTGCGCGGTCAGCTGGAAGGCTTCTCGACCGCATCGCTCGGCCTGATGGGCACGGCCTGGGCCGGCGGCTTCGTCACCGGCTGCTTCTTTGCGCCGCGCATCGTGCGCCGCGCGGGCCACGTGCGCGCCTTCGGCGCCTTTGCCGCGTCGGGCGCCATCGTGGCGCTGCTCACCGGCCTGATCATCGACGAATATGTTTGGATCCTGCTGCGCGCCTTCACCGGCTTCACCATGGCCGGCGCCTTCATGGTCATCGAAAGCTGGCTGAACGAGAAGGCCACCAACGAGAATCGCGGCACCGTCTTCGGCCTCTACATGATGGTCACCTATGCCTCGATCATGGGCGGGCAGATGATCGTCGCCGGCGGCGACGTGAAATCGGCGTCGCTGTTCATGATCACCGGCATCCTGTTTTGCCTGTCGCTCATTCCGACCGCGGTCTCGACCGCCTCCCACCCCAAGCCGCTGCAGGATGTCTCGCTCGACGTCAAAGGCCTTTATGCCAATTCGCCGGTTTCGGCGGTCGCCTGCGTGTTGATCGGCATCGCCAACGGGGCCTGGGGCACGCTTGGCGCGGTCTACGGCGCCCGTATCGGCATCTCCACGGCCGAGATCGCCCTGATGATGAGCCTTGTGGTCGTTGCCGGTGCCGCCATGCAGCTTCCCGCCGGGCGCATGTCCGACAAGACCGACCGGCGTTTCGTGCTGGCGGGCGCTGCTTTCGGCGCGGCCTTGTTCGCGCTCATGATCTTCCTGTTCGAGCCACGCTCCGGCATCTTCGTCATCGTCTTCACCGCAGCCTATGGCGCCTTCGCCTACACGCTCTATTCGATCGCCGTGGCGCATGCCAACGACCACGCGCGCTCGGAGGATTTCGTCAAGGTGTCGGGCGGACTGCTGCTGCTCTACGGCTTCGGCACGATGATTGGACCCTTGCTCGCCGCCGCCCTGATGGGCTGGATGCGCCCGGAAGGCCTGTTCCTGGCGACCGCCTTCGCGCATCTTTGCCTGGCGGGCTACACGCTGCTGCGCATCAGCCGCCGCGCGCCGGTGCCGATCGGGGATCGTGACGCCTTCAAGACGCAGCCGGCCGACCGTTCGGTGACGCCGGAAGCATTGCGGCTTGATCCCAGAAGAAAAGCAGAAGCAGACGGTTGAGATTCGAAAGGCTTTGCCGCACTAATACAGGCATGATGTTTTCCGACGCCTTCATGGCGATTGCCGATCCCAACCGGCGCCATCTTCTGGAAGAACTTCGCCGCGGCCCGAAAACCGTCACCGAACTGGCCGCCGGCTTGCCGGTGTCGCGCCCAGCCGTTTCGCAGCATCTGAAAGTGCTGCTGATGCCGGCCTGGTCCACGCCAAGCCGGAAGGAACAAGGCGCGTCTATACGGTGAGCGGCACCGGCTTCCTCAAACTCAACATCTGGCTCGATCAGTTCTGGGAAGCCTGAGCTTCTCAGTGTCATTGCCAGCGGCTCGGTCAGTTGACCGACCGTATCGGCGAGCGTCTGGGGCGAGATCGTGCAGCATCCCGATCAGCCATTATTGTAGGGGAAGAACTTGAAGTAGGGCTGCGCCTCCTCGATCACCCGGGCGAAAGCCGGCCGGTGCACCAGCCGGTCGTGATAGCGCTTCACGGCCGGGTATTTGTCGCCGAACGGCTCGACCTTGTTGGCATAGAACAGCGCCGGGGACGCCGCGCAATCGGCCATGGTGAAGGTGTCGCCCATCGCCCAGATCTTCGACTGCATGTCTTGTTCGATGATGGCGTAGGAATTGCGCAACTGGTCGCGGGCCTGCTCGACGCCGAACGGGTCGGTCTTGTCCTGTGGCCGCAACCGGTCGCCGACGATCTTCTGCATCGGCTCCTGCACATAAAAATCATAGAAGCGATCGGCCTGGCGGACGGCCAGCGCCAGGTCGATGTCGGCGGGAACGAGGTCGACCGGCCCCGGATAATGCGCGGCCAGATATTCGACAACGATGGTCGATTCCAGCACCGTGCGGTCGCGCGCATCGTCGCGCAGCGCCGGCATCTTGCCGGCCGGCGAAATCTTCAGGAAGGCCTCGCGCGATTCCGCATTGCCGAGATCGACGATATCAGGGGTAAACGGCGTGGCGTTCTCATACAGCGCGATCAACGGCTTCCAGCAGAAGGAGGCCAGCGGATGGAAATGAAGCGTCAGGGACATTTTTTGCTCGCCTGTTTCGTGGTTTATCGATCGCCGGCGCCGGGCGCGCTCGTCATGGGTTAAACACTGCGGCAAGCATTGCCCTTCAAGACCTGCTTTTGCCGCTTCAGGCGGCGTGGGCAACGATGCCCGCAACAATCATATCCCAGTCGTCCGGGTGCAGCTCGTGGCCACCACCTTCGATCCCGATGATTTTCGCGCCGGTGACCGCCTCGGCCAGCGCCTCGCCATGTTCGACTGGAAAGATCGGATCGGCCGTGCCGTGGATGACCAGCAGCGGCGCCGTCATTTCATGCAGGCGGCCCTTCCAGGCGTCGCCGCCCTTGAGCATGAAATGGTTGGTCGCACTCAGGAAGCCGCCGGAGCGGTCGTGATCCTGCTCGACAAAGGCACGCATCCGGGCCTCGTCGAATGGATGTGCGATGCTGGCGATCGCCCGCGCATCCCTGACGATGAAATCGATCACCTGGCCACGGTCCGACCAATCGACTTTGGCGCCCTCGGCCGAATGCTCGATATAGGCATCGCTCGTCTGCGGAAGGTGCGAAATGTCGGTTCCCACGGGCGAGCTGCTGATGACGGTCAGCGATGCGACACGGGACGGGTGTTTCAACGCCACAAGCTGCGCGATCATGCCGCCCATCGACATGCCGACGACATTCGCCTTGCCGATGCCGTGGTCGTCGAGAACGCGCATTGCATCGTCGGCCATATCATCGAACGTGTAGGGCGGCTCTCCCGGCTTGTATTTGGTCGAACGGCCGGTGTCGCGATTGTCATAGCGGATCACGAACAGGTCGGCACCGGCCAGTTTCCGGCAGAACGCCTCCGGCCACCACAGCATCGAAGCCATCGCTCCCATGATCAGCAACAGCGGCGGGTTCGCCGGATCGCCAAAAGTTTCGGATATGATTTCGGGGCGTTCGGTCGTCGTCACGGTGCGACCTCCTCTCCTGCAATACCGATTGCATTTTGCAATCGGTTGCACGATAATAAAACCGATACGATAATGCAACCGGTTTTGGAGAAAAATCTCATGAGCATGGATCGCCGGTCCGGGTGTCCGATCAACCTGTCGCTGGAAGTCTTCGGCGATCGCTGGAGCTTGATCATCCTTCGCGACATGATCTTCGGCGGCAGGCGTCATTTTCGCGAGCTGCTCAACGGATCGATGGAAGGCATCGCCTCCAACATCCTCGCCGACCGGCTGAAGCGGCTGATGGAGCTGGGCATGCTGACCAAAGCCGACGACCCCTCGCACAAGCAGAAGGCGATCTACAGCCTGACCGAAATGGCGATCACGCTGGTGCCGATCCTGGCCCATCTCGGCGCCTGGGGCCGCATCTGGCTGCCGGTCAGCGAAGAACTGTCGATCCGCGCCGAACTTCTGGAAAAGGGCGGACAGCCGATGTGGGACAAATTCATGGACGAGTTGCGCCATGAACATCTCGGCATGCCGCTCGATACTGCAGCGGGTCCTTCTGTCCGCGCGACCTTGCAGGCCGCCTATGAGGCCGTGGTTGCCAGCAAGGCCCCCGCCGCCAGCACAGCCGCGTAATTAACTTATTTTCCCGTTTTGGGGCCGACTCTGCTAGAAGAGGCGGAAAATCACAATTTACGGGATTGGATAAGGTCTTGGTTGAAAACTCTCGGGATGCTGCCCGCGCGCGCGCCGACCTGCGTTTCAAGAAGCAGGAAGAGGCGGCAACCGTCCGCCAGAAGGCGATGGCCGAATACGTCGCCGAGAGCGACGCCCGCCAGGCCAAGACCAACAAGCTGCGGGCGCTGCGTCTCGCCAAGGAAGCCGAAGACCTAGCCAATGCGCCGGCGGCACCCGCCAAGAAGCCGACCCGCGCCAAGAAAAAATAGCAGCCACCCCTTGAGCCATAAACGCTAATGCCTGTCCTGATGGTATCGGTGAAAGCTGCTTCCATCCCGCCCCTTCACGCGAAGCAATTTCAACCGAAACGGGGATGTTATCTCGCCCGTCGACGGTCGATGATCGACGCGTTTTCAAACAGGAGACTGCCATGACCGCACTGCCGCTCGAAAAAGCCAGGCAAATCATCGATGCCGCCTTTGCTAAGGGCGCCGATCTCAAGCTCAAGCCGCTCGGCGTTTCGGTGCTTGATGCCGGCGGGCATCTGGTCGCCTTCCAGCGCCAGGACGGCGCCTCGTTCCTGCGCCCGCAAATGTCGGCCGGCAAGGCCTACGGTGCGCTCGCCATCGGCATGGGCTCACGCAAAGTCGAGGCCTTCGCCAAGGAGCGCCCGCACTTGGTGGCCGGCATCTCGGACGTCTCGGGCGGACGCGTGCTGCCGGTGGTCGGCGGCGTGCTGATCCGCGACAAGGCCGGAGCCATCATCGGCGCCGTCGGCATCTCAGGCGACACGTCGGACAATGACGAAGCCGCGGCCATCGCCGGCATCGAGGCCGCCGGCTTCACCGCCGATCCGGGCTGAATCCTCTCCACTTTGGTCATCGCTGGGCGAAGCAGGAGCGAAGCTCCGTCGCGGAGGCCCTGGGATGACGAAGCGATGCGCGTTTCCTGCCAATCGCTTCGCTGAGGAACTAATTCAGATTGATGTCTCGGCTGGCCGATCGCATCGACACCGCGAATCCGGCCAGCACATCGAACAGCGCGATGACCATCAGCGTGAAGAAGACGGAATGGGCCGCGCCCTTCACCAACAGGAACTCGACCAGGAAGGCCACGAACACCAGCGTCGACAGAAGATGGTCCATGATCGAGGCGTTGGTCGTGCGCACCGACTTCGCCATTTCGAGGAACAGGAAGATCAGCCCGATCAGTATCATCAGGTCGCCCAGCGTCATCGAGAACACGCCGCCCGACATCATGCTGAAGGAGAAGACCTCGCTCGCCCACGGATCGTCACCGCTACCGAAAATTCCCAGCAGTCCGAGGTTGTAGAGCACGAAAGGCACGATCAGCAGCGGAATGGCACCGAACATCTGGCGTCTCCATGTGGGGGCGATCCTTTGTAGAATGCGCCATAGCCACGTCGTCAAGATGTTTCGCCATCGGCGCTGAACACGGTCGAAGACCGCACGCAACAACCATGTCAGCCGGTTGCCGGCCGAAGGATTTGCAACGCCGGCGGTGCACGCCTGCGCTGCCGGCCCGCCCAAACGCAAAAGGACCAGCCACCGGCCGGTCCTTTTGGAAATTCAAACCTTTGAAAAAGCTGGTCTCAGCTTTCCTTGGGGGTCAACACCTGGCGACCGCGATACATGCCGGTCTTCAGGTCGATATGGTGCGGACGGCGCATTTCGCCGGAATTCTTGTCCTCGACATAGGTCGGGGCCTTGAGGGCGTCGGCCGAGCGGCGCATGCCGCGCTTGGACGGAGAGGTTTTTCGTTTCGGAACGGCCATGGATATGCTCCACTACATGGTCAAAAGCCCCGCCCGCCCTCGTGAAAGGGCCATGTCGGGCCTAAATCTGAGAAAGTCGGGTGCCTATACACGCCCTGTGCCGTTTTGGCCAGCACTGGCGCGAATTTTTTTGGATCGGCTAGCGGAGACAACCGACATAGGCGCCGGAGCGGCCGGCGCGCCGCTCGATCAGATTGGCGAGCCGCCTCAAGCCAGGCCCGGGTTTGGCCGGATTGCGGGCAATCGGATTTGGCAAGGAGACCGCAAGCAAGGCGGCCTGCCGTCGCGACAGCTGTTTTGCCGAAACGCCGAAATGGTGCTGTGCCGCAGCCTCGATGCCGTAGATGCCCGGCCCCCACTCGGCGATGTTGAGGTAGATTTCCATGATGCGCCGTTTCGACATCACCGCATCGAAATAGACGGCCAGCGGCAATTCGACCACCTTGCGCACCGAACCCAGCGGCCGCGACCAGAGAAACAGGTTCTTGACCGTCTGCATGGTGATGGTCGAGGCGCCGCGCGTCGCTTCGCCGGCCAGCGCGTCGTCGACGACGCCCCTCAGCTCGCCGAGATCGACGCCGCGGTGGAAGCAGAACTGCCCGTCCTCCGACATGATGACGGAATTGGCCAGCACCGGCGACACGTCGTCGATCGACACCCAGCGGCGATCGTAACCGGAGAACGTCGCCAGGTCCTTCAGCATCAGCGTCGAGACAGGATGCACGAAGAATGGCAGATACAGAAACGTCAGCACGACCGGAATCAAAGCCAGCACCGCGGCCACGACGATGCCGCGCCGGACCCAGCGCTTGAGACCACGGCGGTTTACGCCCCGCGATCTCGTCGCCATGTCCAGTCTTTCGGTTTCATGATCGACGATCGGTTCCGCCAAGCCGCCCAACCCGTGCTTCTCCCTGCCCCGGCATAATGGCGCTTGGCTTCTTGCGCAACGTCTGAGTGTCGGCTACCGGTCCGGGCCATGACGAATGACGACCAAATGGCGTTCGAAATGGCGCTGATCAGACGGGCAGCCGCCGTCGAGGTGCTGCTGCGGCGGCTGCTCGACGACCGTGCGCTTTCGGGCGAGATCGCGCGGCCTGAGCGTTTGATGGCGGCGATGCGGCACGGCGTGCTGAACGGCGGCAAGCGCCTGCGCCCTTTCCTGGTCATGGAAAGTGCCGCCCTTTTTTCCGCCGATGGCGAGGCGGCATTGCGCGTCGCCGCAGCCCTTGAATGCGTGCATTGCTATTCGCTGATACACGACGATCTGCCCGCCATGGACGACGACGATCTGCGCCGTGGCCAGCCGACCGTGCACAGAGCCTTCGACGAGGCGACCGCTATCCTGGCCGGCGACGCCTTGCTGACGCTGGCCTTCGACATCATTGCTGGCGAGGCGACCGCCCTGCCGGCGGAGCGGCGGGCGGCCCTAGTATTGGCGCTGGCCCGCGCCGCCGGGGCAGGCGGCATGGTCGGCGGCCAGAAGCTCGACCTCGAGGCCGAACAGACGCCGCCGGACGAGGCCGGCATCATCCGGCTGCAGGCGATGAAGACCGGCGCGCTGATCCGTTTCGCCTGCGAGGCAGGCGCACTCATTGCCGGTGCACCAGCCGATGACCGCGAGCGGCTGGCCGAATTCGGCTCGGCGATCGGTCTTGCCTTCCAGCTTGCCGACGACCTGCTCGATTTGACCGCCGATGCCAGCCAGATGGGCAAGGCGACCGGCAAGGACGCCGCCGCCGGCAAGGGGACGCTGGTGGCCTTGCATGGTGCGAATTGGGCACGCGGCCAGCTTCACGGCCTCGTCGAACAGGCCCATGCACTGCTTGAGCCCTATGGCGACGATGCCCAATTGCTGAAGGAAGCGGCGACGTTCGTGGCGGCGCGTAACAGCTGAGGTTGTGCCAGCCGGAACATCGAGCTGATCGACGCACGCACGTCCCCGCCGGCCGGTTCTGAAATAGAGCTTGAGCGGAAGCCTGCCGAGGCAGAGGATCGACATCGCTTTGCCACCGCACGGCAAGCACGCGGTGCGGATAGAGTTGGAGGGATGCCATGTCGACCACCGACAAGCTGTTCACCGGTTCCATTCCCGAAGTCTACGACCGGGCGATGGTGCCGCTGATCTTCGAGCCCTATGCGCAGGATCTGGCGGAGAGAGTGTCGAAGCTCGGGCCGCAATCGGTGCTCGAAGTGGCGGCGGGCACCGGTGTGGTGACGCGTGCGCTGGCAGCAAGATTGCCGGCGCAAACACGCATCGTGGCCACCGACCTTAACCAGCCGATGCTCGACCACGCGCGCACGCGGATGTCGGACGATCCTCGTATCATCTGGCAGCAGGCCGACGCCCAGGCACTGCCCTTCGAGGACGCCCGGTTCGACGCCGTGGTCTGCCAATTTGGCGCGATGTTCTTCCCCGATCGGGTGGGCGCCTACGGGCAAGCGCGGCGGATGATGCGGCCGGGCGGGCATTTCCTGTTCAACGTCTGGGGTGCCATCGAAGACAACGAGTTCGCCGAGGAAGTGACGCGGGCACTCGGCCATTTCTTTCCGGCCGATCCGCCTCGCTTCATGGCAAGGACGCCGCATGGCTATCACGATGCGGACGTCATCCGCGCCGACCTTCATGCCGCCGGCTTCCGTGACATCACCATAGAGCCGCTGGATGCCGTCAGCGCCGCTTCCTCGCCATATGAGGCGGCCGCGGCCTATTGCCAGGGCACGCCCCTGCGGGCCGAGATCGAGGCGCGCGGTGGCTCGCTGGAGGAGGCGACGCGATACGTGGCGAATGCCCTTGGGAAACGGTTCGGGGAAGGTCCGGTGAGTGGCCGCATCCGCGCCCTCGTCGTGGAAGCGGCCTAGGCGTGCTGTCCATCCGGCGGCTCGCACGGCCTGCCTACCCGCACGAACGAAATTTTAATGTAAATGAAGCGTAATCCCGGCCATTAAAATGGTGCGTATGTGTTGGGGTTGCGCATGCCTGAATATTCGTCCTTCATCCGGTCGGTCCGGATCCGCTATATTTCAGGGTTGCTGATCTTCGCGCTGGCTTCCGCCGGCATCGTGATTGCGCTTGACCGCGTCAATTCCTTTCGCCGCGACATCGATGCGCTGAGCAGCAATCTCGTCATCTTCACCCGCGACCTGCGCAACGCGACCAGCTTTGCCGAGACGACCGGCACAGCCTGGCGGGCGGAGACACGCGATGCCCTGACCACATCGGCGCGCGGCCATTCGGAGCGTCTGACCGGCGAGATCGAGACGCTGACCGCCCAGCTTGCGGCGATCAAGCCGCGGCTGTCGATCAAGACCGTCAACGAACTCCAGTCCGCTTCCGTCAACGGCGATCTGTTCTGGTCGCCGCGCGACATGGTGCGCAATTTTAACCTGATGTCGGTGGCGCAGAAGGTCGACGAGTGGAGCTATCGCGAAATCCGCAACCAGAACGACCTGTTTGCCCAGCCTATGCTGGTTCGCGTCCGCACCGCCATGGATGATGAGCGCCACCTGGCCGATGCCTCAAGCGACAGACTGCTGCTGTGGGCGAGCGGCATCCTGTTCGCGGCACTTGCCATCGTCGCCTTCTGGATCTTCCGCCCGATGGAAGTGGCAATCCGCCGCGCCTTTGCCGAATCCGCCGAATCCCTGTTCAAGGCCGAGGCCGCCGACCGCGCCAAATCGGAATTCCTGGCCAATATGAGCCACGAAATCCGCACGCCGATGAACGGCGTGCTCGGCATGGCCGAACTGCTGGCGAAGACCGATCTGACCCCGCGCCAAAAGACCTTCACGGACGTCATCGTCAAATCCGGCAACGCGTTGCTCACCATCATCAACGACATCCTCGATTTCTCCAAGATCAATGCCGGCCAGCTCACCCTCGACCCTGCTCCCTTTCGCCTTTCCGAGGCGGTCGAGGATGTGGCGACGCTGGTCTCGGCGCGCGTCGCCGAAAAGAACCTCGAACTGATCGTGCGTGTCGACCCGCGCCTGCCGGCCCATGTCGTCGGCGACGCCGGCCGGTTCCGGCAGATCATCACCAACCTGCTTGGCAATGCCGTGAAGTTCACCGAAAAGGGTCATGTGCTGATCGATGTCGGCGGCGAAATCGTCAACGACGTGGTCCAGCTCAAGGTCCGCGTCGAAGACACCGGCATCGGCATACCGGCCGAGAAACTGCAGAATGTATTCGAGAAATTCGCGCAGGTGGACGGCTCGTCCACCCGCCGTCATGAGGGCACGGGGCTGGGCCTCGCCATCGCCGCCCGCCTCGTCGACCTGATGGCAGGCAAGATCGGTGTCGAGAGCGAGATCGGCCGCGGCTCGGTGTTCTGGTTCGCGGTGCCGCTGGCCGCGCATCAGGCGGCGGCGCGCGACGAGATCGTGCCGGTCGACGTCACCGGCGCGCGCGTGCTGGTCATCGACGACAATCCGGTCAACCGCGAAATCCTGCTCGAGCAGCTCAGAAGCTGGAGCTTCGATTGCGCCGCCGCCGAAAGCGGCGCGGTTGGGCTTGCTTTCCTCGACCGCGCCTTTCAATTGGGCGCCGCCGTCGACTGCATCATCCTCGACTACCAAATGCCGGGCATGAACGGCGCCGACGTCGCCAGAGCCATTGCTTCCGACAGCCGGCTGTCCTCCATCCCGGTGGTGTTGCTGACCTCGGTCGACCAGGTCGATTTCGGCAAGATGATCATCGACTACGGCATTGCAGCACACCTGACCAAGCCGGCGCGCTCCGCGGTGCTGCTCGGCACGGTCATCTCGGTGATCCAGAAGGCCCGCTCGCAGGTCGGCAAGGCGCGGTTCGTCCGCGAACCGATCGTGCAGGCTCCCCCGGCGGCGCCGCCCGCCTTCACCGTCATCCGCGGCCCGGCAATGCCGGTCGCGGCAGCGCCGGAATCGACAACCGCGCCGAACGGACCGATCGACATCCTCATTGCCGAGGACAATGACGTGAACCAGCTGGTGTTCGGCCAAATCCTCAACGGGTTGGGCTTGAGCTACCGCATCGCCGGCAATGGCCGCACGGCGGTCGAGATGTACCGGGCGCTGCGCCCCAAGCTGATCCTGATGGATGTCTCGATGCCCGAAATGAACGGCTATGAGGCGACCCGCGCCATCCGGGCGATGGAGGTCTCGACGGGCGCCCACATCCCGATCATCGGCGTCACCGCGCACGCGCTGAAGGGTGATCGCGACAAGTGCATCGAATCAGGCATGGACGACTATCTGCCGAAGCCAGTTTCGCCCGACCGCCTGGGCACCAAGATCGGCACCTGGCTCAGCGAAACGGTGGTGGCGAAGACCGCCTAGGCTGCATCCATGGGATGCGTCAGACGGCTGCTGCCTCCAGACGATAGCGGCGCATCCAGTCGAGGCTTGTCGCGTCAGCAAGCTTGCAACGCCGGGGCTTACATCCTCCTCGTCAGGCGCTCGGACCCTCAGGGCTTCGCAGATGCCTAGCAATGTCGCGGCCGGATTGCCTGAAAGGCGCTCATAGCCGACACGCAGCGGGGATATGCCTTGCTCTGCGAACCAAATGTTCCAGGCCGCGTCATAGGTCTCGAGTTCCGTGACCTCTCGTTTGATCCGCTCGAAATCATATTGAGGCTCTTTCGGCGGCGCGACCCTTTCGATCTCGGTGCCGTCGGGAGCGATATGCCAAAGACCGGTCTGCTCTGCCTAGATCAGGGAGACAGCCTGCGCGAGCTTGTCCTCCCGCGAGAGGTGTATGTAGAGAACATTGCCGAATGCTCTTTCGAACCGCGCTCTGTCCGACGGCAGTTTCGGGAAAATCCGGTCGAGGATCGTCGAAAGCTCATCCAGATTTTCGCGCATCAAGCGAAGGCCGAAGAGGCCGGTTCCACCCTTGCCCGCAGCGATCGCCGCGTTGAGATAGGCGACATTGAAGTCGAGCTCACTCATCGTGTCGCGATCGGGCAGCTTCCACTCTTCAGCCCACTCCAGCACATCCTGCCGCCGACAGAATGAGTGCGGATCGCCAGTCGTCTTCGTGGATGCCAGAAGCTTGCACAGCAGCGTGCTTCCGGTCCTCGGCGTGCCGCAGATAATGTATCCATCGAACATGTTGAGACCCATGCTGCTCGTCAAAGACAGGGCCGCCGCCCAGTAAAGATGGCGGCCGCTATAGCTGAAATCTTTGCTGGATGCGACGTTCCGGCTGTCGCTTATAAATGCCTTTCTCAGACAGAACATCGCGCCGGCAGCGGCCAAATTACCGGTTGCGCACCACCACGCACGCCCCACCGACACTTTGCAATTTCTGGCAAATAACGTTGGCATCGGCGCGGCGGTCGACACCGATCCTGACCGCGTAGATGCCGCGCCGGCCGATCGGCGTGCGCACCCGGCTGACCACCGGATCATGCCCGTTGAGCAGGGCCGGGAACCGGCTCCTTACCCTGAGCCACTGGTTGATCGCGGCACTGCGGCGAAAATTGCCGGCCACCTGGATGCCCCATGGCTTTATGTTGATCGAAGCCATGGCCACCGTCCGCGACATGATCACCGGCAGTTTTCGGCAAGCGACGGCAAAATCCGTCTTTGCGTCGAGCGGCTCGACTTTTCCAGCATAGGCCCGGTCCGTGAACTTGTCGGCTGGTTCGCCCATGATGTCTAAGACATAGCTTTCGGTCTCCATTGGCAGGAACCCCCCGGAGCTGAGCCAGCGCGACACCCGGCTCTCGCCGGCATTGTAGGCGGCGGCGGCCAGGCCGAGATTGCCGTAGCCGGTTTTCATTTCGGCGAGATATCTAGCCGAAGCCGGAATCGCCTGGTTGATGTCGAAGGAATTGGCAAGCCCGCGCATCTTGGCGGTGCCCGGCATGAACTGGGCAATGCCTTCGGCGCCGACCGGACTGACGGCGTTGGGATCGAAACGGCTTTCCTTCCAGATCAGCCGGGCGAAGAAATCCCTGGACAGGCCGTTCTGGTCGGCATGCGCCTGGATCAGATTGCAGACTTTGTCGATCAGCCGCTGCTTAGCGGATTGCGGCGGATCGGCCTGCACAAGGGCCGACCAGGTCAGCCCGTACAGCAGGATCAGCGTCGCCCATAGGAAACGCTGCATTTGACTTACTCTGCCGCGGCCTTGCCGCCGCGACCGAACCGCTGTTCGATATAGTCGGCGACCATTTTCTCGAAATCCGCGGCGATCGACGGCCCGCGCAGCGTCGCCGCCTTCTTGCCGTCGACGAAGACAGGCGCGGTCGGCGTCTCGCCGGTGCCGGGCAGCGAAATGCCGATGTCGGCATGCTTGGACTCGCCCGGGCCGTTGACGATGCAACCCATCACCGCGACCTTGAGGTTCTCGACGCCGGGATATTTGTCGCGCCACACCGGCATATTCTTCCTGAGATCCGCCTGGATGTTCTGGGCAAGTTCCTGGAACACGGTCGAGGTCGTGCGGCCGCAGCCGGGGCAAGCGGCGACGATCGGCACGAACTGCCTGAACCCCATGGTCTGCAGCAATTCCTGCGACACCTGCACCTCGCGCGTGCGGTCACCATTCGGCTCCGGTGTCAGCGAGATGCGGATGGTGTCGCCGATGCCTTGCTGGAGCAGGATGCCCATGGCGGCCGACGAAGCGACGATGCCCTTCGAGCCCATGCCGGCTTCGGTCAGGCCGAGATGCAGCGCGTGGTTGGAGCGGGTGGCGAGCTCGGTATAGACGGCGATCAGGTCCTGCACGCCGCTGACCTTGGCCGACAGGATGATTTTCTCGCGGCCAAGGCCGATCTCTTCCGCCATCTCGGCCGACAGGATCGCCGACTGCACGATCGCCTCGCGCATCACCTCCTGGGCCGTCAGCGGGAAACCCTTGTCCTGGTTGTCGTCCATCAGCCGGGTCAAAAGCTCCTGGTCGAGCGAGCCCCAGTTGACACCGATGCGTACCGGCTTGTCATGCTTGATCGCCATCTCGACGATATCGGCGAACTGGCGGTCCTTCTTGTCCTTGAAGCCGACATTGCCCGGATTGATGCGGTATTTGGCCAGCGCCTCGGCGCAGGCCGGATGATCGGCCAAAAGCTTGTGGCCGATATAGTGGAAATCGCCGACCAGCGGCACGTGGATACCCAGCCGCTGAAGCCGCTCATGAATGCGCGGCACGGCGGCGGCGCTCTCGTCGCGATCGACGGTGATGCGCACGATCTCCGACCCGGCCCGGTGCAGGGCTGCGACCTGCGCAACGGTCTGGTCGATATCGGCCGTGTCGGTGTTGGTCATCGATTGGACGACGACAGGCGCGCCGCCGCCGACGATCACGCCGCCGACATCGACGCCGACCGACGTACGGCGGGGAAAAGGAGAGGAAAAATATCCGGTCATGCCGGCAGCCTTTTGTCTCTGGAGCATCTTGTGTCCTGCATGGACGCACAACGACGCCCCGGGCCGATGCGCTGAGGTCCGGGCATGAGGTGGAGGAGCAAAGATGGCTTGTCAATGGCGACAGGTCGCCACTGGCCGGAATCGGTCCGCCACCAGAGGCCAGGAAACAATCGATGATCTGGCGAAACGGGCGACGGCCGAAGCGGAAATTGAGCCTGTGCAAGTCCAGCTTCGGCTGACAGACCGGTGCTGGAAATCAAAACCCTCCACACCGGCGGCGTGGTGCCGCCGGGAAAAGAGGCCGCGGATATTGGGCGGCTATGTCAGGAGGGTATCAATGCGTGGTCGGTTTGCCTCTTAGTTTTTCAATCTCGTCCTTGAGTGCCAGCTTGCGTCGCTTGAGATTCACGATTTCGAGGTCGTCGACCGATGGATGATTCATCGCGTCATCGATTTCACGTTCGATGTCGCCGTGTTTCCGCTGCAACTCATCAAGATGGGATGCAAGAGACATGATTGGTTCTCCCTTTCATGGTTTTCCTCGATTGCAACCGTCACGGCGCGTCCACCGCAGGTTCGCTTCTGTGACGGCACGGTGACAGTGTGTCACCTTCCGCGGGCGATGTCGAATGATCCGTGGTAGCATTCCACGACACTGTGAAATGTGATATGGGCTGCACGCCGGTGACAAAACACCCGGCCCCGCCCAATCAGGCCCAGCTTTGGGCGCCGCAGACGTGCAGACGGTAGAGAATGTCCGATCAGGAACAGGCCGATATTCGCCTCGAATTTTCCCGCCTGAAGCAGGAACACGCCGATTTCGATGCCGCCATCAACGCGATGATCGCCATGGCCTGCGATCCGCTGCAGATCCAGCGCATGAAGAAGAAGAAGCTGTTCCTCAAGGATCGGCTGATGGCACTGGAAGACAAGATCATTCCCGACATCATTGCGTGAGTTGGCATTCGCTCGCCCGCGCGCTACCCGGCGATCGAAAGCTTTGCGGCACGATCACGCAGCAGGCCGATGAGTTCGCCGGTCCGCTCCTCGGACGTATCGATGGGGACCACCAGGCACATCGTCGCCTCGACCTTGCCCGGCGCTGAAAACACCGGTGCGGCAAGGCACTTCGTATAGGCATCGACAAGGCCCGAAGTGACGCAATGGCCGGTGACCTGCGCTTTTGCGATGTCGGCGACGAAATCGTCAAGCCGCAGTTTGCGCCCGTCGGGCAGCACGAGATCGTCGTTTGACACCATGTCTTCGATCTCAGCCTTCTCCAGCCCCGCCAGAAGCAGCCGCCCCGAGGCTGTCCAGGGCAGCGGTATCTGCAAGCCGGTGGCGGAACTGATGCGGAACGGTCTGGTGCCGGGACTCGCATGGACGATCGTATAGCGGCCGCTCTGCAGCATGCACAGTTCGGAAGTCTCGCCGGTCTCGCGCGACAGATTGTCGACCTCCTGGCGCCCCCGCCTCAACAGGTCGTTGCCCCGCACATAGTCCATTCCGTAGAAATAGAGCTTCTTGCCGAAATAGACGCGATTGCCGTCGCCTTCCATTTCCAGCAGTCCCGCATCGACCAGCGACCGCACCAGCGTATAGGTCGTCGAGCGGGGCGCGTTCACGCCCTTGGCAAGGTCGCCAATGCCGATCGCGCGCTGGGTCGTGTGAAGAAACTCCAGAATCTCGAGCACCCGGTTGAGCCCCTTTTCACGGGAGCCCGAAATCTTCTCGCCGGCTGAAAGTGCCGAGGTATTGCCATCTTGCATTGTTGATTCCCGGTGTTAGTATCTGTCCTGTACAGGATACATGCGTCTCTTGTAAGAGACAATCGCTTCGACGTCACTGACGCGTGTATTGCCTGTGCAAGGGGAACACAAACGAAAGGAGGTCGCCGTGAACGACACATCCGGAAGACGTGATTTTCTGAAATTGGGAATGGCGGGACTGGCCGCGGCCGGCGTCGTGGGTGCGGCGGTAACCGTCGATGCCCAAAAGGCCGCTGCCCAGGCAGCACCCGACAGCCTGCTGCGCACCGTGCTCGATCGCGGCAAGCTGATCGTCGGCACCGGCAGCACCAATGCGCCGTGGCACTTCGAGAACGATGCCGGCGAACTCGTCGGCATGGACATCACCATGGGGCGCATTCTTGCCAAGGGCCTTTTCGACGATCCGACCAAGGTCGAGTTCGTGATGCAGGATCCGGCACAGCGCATCCCCAACGTCACCACCAACAAGGTCGACATCACCATTCAGTTCATGACGATGAGCGCCCAGCGCTCGCAGCTGGTCAATTTTTCCCGGCCTTACTACGTCGAGGGCGTCGCCCTGCTGAGCCTTCCGACCGCCGAGAACAAGACCTTCGACAAGCTGCTTGCCGGCGGCTCGGCGACACGCGTCTCCATCCTGCAGAATGTCGATGCCGAGGCGCAGGTGCATTCGGTGCTGCCCGAGTGCCAGGTTATGCAGATCGATACCCAGGCCAACGTGCTGCAGGCACTGGAATCGAAACGCGTCGACGCCGCTGCCGTCGATCTGTCCACGGTGCGCTGGCTCGCCTCGCGCAATCCGGACAGATATTTCGACGCCGGCAAGAGCTGGCTGAGCATGCTTTATGGCGCGGCACTCCGGCAAGGCGACCTTGACTGGCTGACCTTCGTCAACTCGACCTTCACCATCGCCATGTTCGGCCACGAAAACGCACTCTACGATGCCGCCTTCAAGGACTTTTTCGGACAGGAGCCGCCGGCGCGCCATCCCGGCTTCCCAGCCATCTGACCTGCCGGTCGGAAGGGCGTATACACCGCCCTTCCCCCTCCCTAGAGCAATTCCAGGAAAAGTGTGAAACGGTTTTCCGCCCGGAATTGCGTCAAAACAAAGAATTAGAGCGGGTCGCCGTTTCCGTGAAACGGTGAACTGCTCTAAGCCTGCGGCACTGAGGCGGACGCATGGGCTATGCCCTTAATTTCAACCTGATCTGGCGGCACTTCGACAAGCTGTGGGGAGGACTGCTGCTCAGTCTCGAGCTCGCCGTCATATCGATCGCCATCGGCACCGTCATCGGCCTGGTTCTGGCGGTCTGGTACGTGTCTGCCGGACGCATCGTGCGCACCATCATCGCCGCCTACGTCGAATTCATCCGCAACGTGCCGCTGATCCTGCTCGTCTACCTCGTCTTCTACGGCCTGCCGACAGTGGTCGACATCGCCTACAGCGCGCCGACCTCGTTCGTCGTCACGCTGTCGCTCTATAGCGGCGCCTATCTGGTCGAGGTGTTTCGCTCCGGGCTCGAAGCCGTTCCGCGCGGACAGCTGGACGCCGGCAAGGCAATCGGCCTGACGCCCTGGCAAAGGCTGCTCAACGTGCGCCTGCCGACCATGCTGCGCATCACCTTGCCGGCATTGTCCAACACCTTCATATCGCTGTTCAAGGACACCTCCGTCGCCTCGGTCATTTCGGTGCCGGAGCTGACCTATGGCGCCCAGTGGATCAACTTCAACACCTTCCGCATCGTCGAGGTCTATCTCGTGGTCACGGCGATGTATCTGGTGACCGGCTACATCTTGCTTTTTGCGCTTCGGCTTGTCGAGCGCCGGTTCAGGGCGGCGCGCTGACATGCTGACCCAGATCGCCTATGCCTTGCCTTTCCTCGCCCAGGGCTTTGCGCTGACACTGTGGGTATCCCTGCTGGTCGTGGTGTTTTCGCTGATTGCCGGCGTGATCATGGGCGTCGGTCTGGTCTATGGCCCGGTGCCGTTGCAATGGGCCGTGCGCATCTTCAGCGACACCATCCGCGGCATCCCGATCCTGGTGCTCATCTTCTTTGTCTATTACGGACTGCCGGCCGTCGGGCTTCATCTGCCGTCGTTCTGGGCCGCCGTGCTGGCGCTGACCCTGTTCAAGACAGCCCAGGTCGTCGAATATTTCAGAGGTGCTGTCGGCTCCATTCCGAAAGGGCAGTCCGAGGCGGCGATGGCGATCGGACTCACCTTTCGCCAGCGGCTCGCCTACGTCATTTTCCCACAGGCGTTCAGGCGCTTCCTGCCGCCCTGGATCAACGGCGTCACCGATGCGGTCAAGGGCAGCGCGCTGGTATCGCTGCTCGGCATCACCGACCTGATGCAGGCCATCAACCAGGTCATCGGCCGCACCTACGAGGCCATGCCGCTCTATATTCTCGGCGCGCTCATCTACTTCGCGGTCAACTATGCCCTTTCGCTCGCCAGCCGGCGGCTCGAGCGGCGTTTCTCCTTCATCCGGGAATAGCAATGTCCACAAGTCCGAAAAACACCCCGGCCCTTCTCGACGTCCTGGACGTTTCCAAAGCCTTTGGGACCGTCCAGGTCCTGCGTTCGGTCAGCCTGCAGGTGGCGAAGGGGGAGGTGGTGACGGTCATCGGCCCCTCCGGCAGCGGCAAAACCACGCTGCTGCGTTGCGTCAACTTTCTCGAAAGCTATGACAGCGGTTCGATTCGCATCGACGACAAGGAGGTCGGCTTTCGCGAAGCCGGAACCCGCCAGCGTCGCAGCGAACGCGATCTCGCCGCGATGCGCGCCGAGACCGGCATGGTGTTCCAGAGCTTCAACCTCTTTCCGCACCTGACAGCCGCCGGCAACATCATGCTTGGCCTCACCAAGGTGCGCGGCAAGAGCAACGCCGAAGCGCGCACCATCGCCGAACACTGGCTCGGCCGGGTCGGTCTAGCCCACAAGGCCGACAGCCTGCCCGCCGAACTGTCCGGCGGCCAGCAGCAGCGCGTCGGCATTGCCCGCGCCGTGGCCATGGGGCCGAAGATCCTGCTTCTCGACGAGATAACATCCGCGCTCGACCCGGAACTGGTCGGCGAGGTGCTTGAGGTCGTGCGCAGCCTGGCCGAGGACGGCATGACGATGGTGATGGTCACGCACGAAATGGCCTTTGCCCGAGATGCCTCGAGCCGCATCATCTTCATGGCCGATGGCGGCGTCAGCGCGGCGGGTCCACCCGCCGAAATCCTGGCAGCCGACACCGACAATGAGCGCCTGCGCACCTTCCTGGCACGCTTCCGCGCCTCGCATTTCTAGAACGGGACAGCGAACGCTGTCGTAAGGAGCCTTCTTTCATGACGCCTTATATCCGGCTCGCCGCGTTGGGCCTGACGCTGCCCGAGCCGCCGACCCCGATCGCCAACTTCGTCACCCATGCCGAAAGCGGCCGGCTGATCTTCCTGTCCGGCCAGGGACCGCTGCGCACCGATGGCAAACTGTTCACCGGCAAGGTAGGAGACGATGTCACCGTCGAGCAGGCTTATGGCCATGCCCGCCTCACCGGCCTCAATCTGCTTGCCGTCATGCACGCAGCCACCGGCGACCTTGGCCGGATCGTGCGCGTCGTCAAGCTGCTCGGCTTCGTCAACGCCATACCGACCTTCAGCGACCACCCGAAAGTGGTCAATGGCTGTTCCGACCTGTTTGCCGATGTGTTCGACAATATCGGCGGCCATGCCCGCTCGGCGATCGGCGTCGGCTCCTTGCCTGGAAACATCACCGTTGAAATCGAGGCGGTTGTCGAGATCGCCGCCTGACCTTTAGAAGAATGGAATCCGAGAGATGAAAACCACTTCCACCGACGGCTCCAACACCACCATCCGCGAACGGCTCGGCCTTCGCCCGATCATCAATGTCTCCGGCACGATGACCGCGCTCGGCGCGTCGATCATTGTCCCCGAAGCGATCAGCGCCATGGCGGAAATGGCCTCGCAATGGGTGGAAATGGATGACCTGCAACGCGCCGCAAGCACGATCGTCGCGCGCCTGACCGGCGGCGAAACCGGTTTCATCACTGCCTGCTGCGCCAGCGGCATCACCATGGCGATCGCCGGTGCGATGACGGGGACCAATCTGCTCGCCATCGAGCGGCTGCCTGATAACACGGAAGGTCTCAAGTCGGAGGTCATCGTCCAGCTCGGCCACATCGTCAACTATGGTGCGCCGATCGACCAGTCGGTCCGGCTGGCGGGCGCCAGGGTCGTGCCGGCCGGCACGGTCAGCGTGACGCAGGACTATCATGTGCGCGACGCGATCAACGACCGCACGGCGGCGGGCCTCTATGTCGTTGCGCACCACACCGTGCAGTATGGCATGCTGTCGCTGGAGGAATTCTGCGAGATCTGCCACGCCAGGGGTGTCCCGGTGATCGTGGATGCGGCTTCAGAGTATGATCTGCGCGACTTCCTCGCGCGCGGCGCCGACATTGTCATCTACAGCGGCCACAAATTCCTGAGCGGGCCGACCAGCGGCATCGTCACCGGCCGCAAGGATCTGGTTCGCGCCGCTTATCTGCAGAACCGCGGCGTCGCCCGCGCCATGAAGGTCGGCAAGGAAAGCATCGCCGGCACCATGGCCGCACTGGAAGCCTGGGAAAAGCGCGACCATGCCGGCATCCGCCGCCGCGAAGACGCCGCGCTCAACCTGTGGAAGGACACGTTGCACGGGCTGCCGGGCGTCATCGCGCAGATCATCCCGGATCCGACCGCCAACCCTCTGGATCGGCTTCAGATTTTTGTACTGCCCGAAAGCCGGTTCACGGCGGCCGGTCTCACCTCGGCATTGGCGACGGGCTCGCCGCCGATTATCGTGCGCAACCACGAGGTGGAGCGCGGCCATTTCTTCCTCGACCCCTGCAATCTTCATCCCGGCGAGGCCGAGATCGTCGCCGAACGGCTGCGCGCCATATTGACCGCCAAGGACCGCCCGGCCGATGCGATGAAAGTCGCCCGCAAGGATTCGTCCGGCGTCTTACGCTGGCCAGATTGAACACCCGGCGAATCGCTACCTGAAATGCGCCGGCCGTAACCAGCACGCGCCATCCATGCGCCTACTGCCCTGACGGGCTCTCCACGGCACCGGCCAGGAAACTGCCGGCTCCCTCTGCGCGCGGCTCCCTCTGCGCGCCTTGGCGGTTCCAGCTTGGCGGCTGCTTCACAACTTTTCAACAATAACTTTACAAATATCTATATTTATGTGAAATTATGACGATGAAGGATCGCTCATGACAGCCAACCGTTTCGCCACGCGCCTGAATTCCTTTGCCTCGCGACCGCAGGCCGAGTGGCCCGATCTTACCGGCAAGCCGTCGCTGCTGCAGATGGCGGCGCGCGCCGCCAAGGTCGAGGGGCTTACCGATCTCGACCTCAACTTTCCTGACCACGTCGGTGAAAAGCCCACGGAAATCACCCTGAAACTGGGCGATCTCGGGCTTTCCATCAATGGCTTTGCCATGCGCTACTACTCCAACCCCGCCTTCAAGCTCGGCGCCTTCACCAATCCGGATCCGGCGGTGCGCCGCGAGGCCATCGACCTGACCAAGGCCGGCATCGATGCCGTGCGTGAGGCCGGCGCCAGCCTGATGACGCTGTGGCTCGGCCAAGATGGCTTCGACTACGCCTTCCAGGCCGACTATTCAACGCTTTGGCAACACGAAATTGATGGGATTCGTGAAGTTGCGACACATGATCCCGACTGTCAGATCAGCCTTGAATACAAACCGAACGAACCACGCTCTTACAGCCTGATGCCGGATGCGGCGACGACCTTGCTGGCGATCCGCGATGTGGGCCTGCCCAATCTCGGCGTCACGCTCGATTTCGCTCATGTGCTCTACGCCGACGAACAGCCGGCCTTTGCCGCGGCCCTGGTGGCGCGTCACAGCAAGCTGCTCGGCGTGCACCTGAACGACGGCTACGCCAAGCGCGACGACGGCCTGATGGTCGGCGCGGTGCACACGCTGCAGACCATCGAGCTGCTCAGGCAGATTCGCCGCGACGGTTACGCCGGCGCCATCTATTTCGACACGTTCCCCGATATGACCGGGCTCGATCCGGTGCGCGAGTGCGAAGTCAACATCGCCACCGTCAAGCGCATGCTGCGCGTCGTCGACCGGCTGGAGCAGGACAATCGCCTGTCCGCCGCCATGGACAGCCAGGACGCGGTGACGTCGCAGGCCATCATCCAGGAAATCATGCTCGGGCCGGATAGCTGAGGCATCCGCGCCATCACCGTTTTCAACCAGGGACGAATACAATGAAACTTCTGCTTGCCACCGCTACCGCCGCACTGATGGCGCTCTCGATCGGCTCTGCCTTTGCCGCCGACCTCGCGCCGCTCAATTCCGACACGGAAAAGGACCGCATCGACTGGTCGCAGGTCGAGGCTAAATTCGGCGCGTTCCCCAAGCTGCCCGAAGGCACCAAGGCAGGCGCGGTCTCCAAGACGCTGACCAATGAATACTGGCGCTCGCTGGGCGAGGGCTACACGGCATTCGGCGCCAAGGTCGGCGTTCCCGTCGTCTATCAGGCAGCGCAGAGCGAGGGCGACCAGCTCGGCCAGCTCACCATCGCCGAAGGCCTGGTGACGCAGGGCTACAACGTGCTGCTCGTCTCGCCGCAGACGGATGCCAATCTGCAGCCGATCATGGAGCAGGCCAAGGCCGCCAACGTGCCGGTGGTCAACGTCAATGACGCCGTCATCCCGCAGGCCGAGCATTATGTCGGCAATGTCCAACGCGACAATGGCGTGCGCGTCGCCAAATGGTTCATCAAGAATCGTCCGAATGGCGGCAAGGTCGCCATCGTCGAAGGTCAGGCTGGCGTCTATGCCGCCGTGCAGCGCACCGACGGCTTCAAGTCGACCATCACCGAGGGGGGCAATTTCGAGGTTGTCGCCAGCGTTCCCGGCAACTGGGATCGCCAGACCTCCTATGACGCGGCCACCAACATCCTGCAGCAGCACCCCGACCTGGTCGGCTTCTATGCCAACAATGACGGCATGGCGCTGGGCATCGTCGAGGCGGTCAAGGCCGCCGGCCTGCAGGACAAGGTTGCGGTCTTCGGCACCGACGGCATTTCCGACGCCTATGCCTCGATCCGCGCCGGCGAACTGACCGGCACGGTCGACAGCTTCCCGGTGCTGACCGGCGAAGTGGCGTTGGAAACAGCTCTGCGTCTCGTCGCGGGACAGAAGCTGCCGCGCGTCGTCGCCACGCCGCAGGCGCTGATCACCAAGGACAATGCCGATCGCTATTCCGGCGCTGGCGCGCGCAAGGCACTGCTCGAGGACGCGGCTGCGGGCCAGTAAGCCAATCAGCGGATGCCGGTCAGAGCGATTCGCTTCTGTCCGGCACCGTTGCCCGGAGATAGAACCCAATGTCACCCCGGCTGCAATTAAAGGGCATTTCCAAGCTGTTTCCGGCCGTACGGGCGCTCCACGAGGTGTCACTCTCGGTCGGGGCCGGTGAAATCCACGGCCTGCTCGGCGAAAACGGCGCCGGCAAGTCGACGCTGCTGCGCGTCCTGTCTGGCGTCTACAGGCCGACAGCGGGAAGCATCCTCATCGACGGCAAGCCGGTTACACTCGCCAACCCGGTCGCCGCGCGCGCTGCGGGCGTCGCCATGATCCATCAGGAATTGCAGCAGGTGCCGCGCCTCAGCGTCGCCCAGAACATGTTCCTCGGCCATCCGCTCACGCGCGGCGGCATCTTCGTCGCCAGCAGAGAGCAGGAGCGCCGCGCCGCGGAGGCTCTTGCAGCCATCGACCCCTCCATCGATCCAGCCGCCCCGCTCGGCACTCTGAAGGTGGCGCAGCGGCAGATTGTCGAGATTGCCAGGGCATTGCTCGATCGCGCCCGCATCGTCGCCATGGACGAGCCGACATCGAGCCTGACGCCGAGCGAATTCGAACGGCTGGCGCAAGTCATCACCGGCCTCGCCCGCGACGGCGTCGCGGTCGTCTATGTCTCGCACAAGCTGGACGAGGTGTTCGGTATCTGCCGGCGCGCCACCATCATGCGCGATGGCGTCGTCGTCGATTCCGTCGATCTGAAAGACCTGTCGGAGAAAGCGGTCGTAGCGATGATGGTCGGCCGCGAACTGGCGCGGGAACACCATAATTCCCATGCCACGAACAAGGTCATGCTGAGCGCGCGTGGCCTCTCTTCGGCGACAAAGGTGCGCAACGTGTCGTTCAATCTGCATCGCGGCGAGGTGCTGGGCATTGCCGGCCTGGTCGGTTCCGGCCGCACTGAACTTTTGCGGCTCTTGGCCGGCGCCGATCGCGCCACGGCCGGGACGATTGCAATCGACGGCAAGGCGGCGCGCTTCGCCAGCCCGCGCGATGCGATTGCCGCCGGCGTCGGACTGGTGCCGGAGGAGCGCAAACGCGAAGGCATCGTGCCGCTGCGCTCGATCACCTGCAATATGGCGCTGGCCTCGATGGCCGTGTTCGCGCCGCGCGGTCTCATCGATCACGCCAGGTTGAAACACGTGGCCGTCGAGAAGATGAGCCGTGTCAACCTGCGGCCGTTTCTGCTCGACCGGCCGATTCGCCTGTTCAGCGGCGGCAACCAGCAGAAGGCGATCATCAGCCGCTGGCTGGCGGCGGGAACCCGCATCCTCTTGTTCGACGAACCGACGCGCGGCATCGATGTCGGCGCCAAGGCGGAGATCTATCATCTGATCGAGGAACTCGCCGCCGAGGGCCATGCCGTGATCGTCGTCTCCTCCGAGCTCCCCGAAGTGATCCGGCTTGCCGACCGCGTGCTGGTCATGCGCGACGGCACGATCGCGGCCGAACTCCACAGAGACGATATCAGCGAACAGGCGATCGCGGCGCACGCCATCCCGCAAACGCAAACGCCGGCCGCGTAACAGGCAAGGCAGAGGTGACGGATATGTCGGATACCACTCTGGTGCGGCCACGCGCCGAATTCCTGCGCGGCGTTTCCATGCGCGACGCCGGCACGCTGATCGGCCTTGTCGTGATCCTGGCAGTATTCGGCGCGCTGGTGCCTGGCTTCTTCGCCGAGCGCAACCTGATCAACATCCTGCAGCAGTCGAGCATCAATGCCTGTCTGGCGCTGGGCATGACGCTGGTCATCATCTCCGGTGGCATCGACCTGTCGGTCGGGCCGACGGCGGCACTCTCGGCCGTCATCTCGGCCTCTATGATGGTCGCCGGCGTGCCGTTTCCGCTGGCCATCGCCGCCGGCTTCGCCATTGGCCTTGCCTGCGGCCTCGTCAACGGCGTGCTCGTCGCCTATGTCGGGCTGCAGCCCTTCATCGTCACATTGGGGACGCTCAGCACCTACCGGGCGCTGGCACTGATCTACACCGGCGGCAATCCGGTTCTGGGCCTGCCCGCGGGGTTCCGCGCCATCTTCAACGGATCGCTGTTTGGACTGCCTCTGGCGGTCGTCATCGTCGCCTGCGTGGCTGTCGTCGCCTGGGTCGTTTTGAAGAAGACGCCCTTCGGCGAATATCTGCTTGCCGTCGGCGGCAACGAGGAGGCGGCCTACATCGCCGGCGTGCCGATTGCCCGCACCAAGATCGCCGCCTACATGATCTCGGGCCTGCTGGCGGCGCTTGCCGCGCAGATCCTGATCGGCCGGCTCGGCGCCGCCGAGCCCATCCTCGGCAATCTCTGGGAACTCGACGCCATCGCGGCTGCCGCCATCGGCGGCGCCTCGCTGATGGGCGGCAAGGGCAGCATCGTCGGCACCATCCTGGGCGCTATCATCCTCGGCGCCATGCGCAACGGTTTGACGCTGATGAACGTCCAGTCCTTCTATCAGCTTCTGGCAACTGGTCTTATAATCCTCGCCGCGATGCTTATCGATCGCGTGACGAGGGGGCGTGGATGACCTTGAGCGGGCTGGACCTGAAAGCGGTAGGACCGCGCATCCGCATGATGATGCCGCATCTCACCCCGTTGGAGGCGAAGGTGGTGGAAACCGTCTTCGGCCGGCGCGGCTTCGATGAGAGCATTCCGCTGAAGCAGATCGCCGAAGAGTCCGGCGTGTCCGAGGCGATGGTGGTCAAGATCGCCAAGAAGCTCGGCTTTTCCGGCTATCGCGACTTCCGCACCGCCGTCTATGAATACAGTCGCCTGCCGACCGCCGAGATGCACCAGGAACTGTCGTCCGACGACAGTTCGGCCGAGATCGTGCAAAAGGTGTTCCGCACCTCCATCCAGGCACTGGAGGAGACGCTGGCGATCCTCGATATCGAGGATTTCGACCGCGCCGCCGATCTTATCTACCGTGCGAAGAGCCGGGATTTTTATGGCGTCGGCGGCTCGGCGCAGATTGCGCGCGACGTTTCGCACAAATTCCTGCGCATCGGCATCCGCGCATCGGTCTACGACGATTCGCACATGATGCTGATGTCGGCCTCGCTGCTTGGCGGCGACGACATTGCCGTCGGCTTCTCGCATTCGGGCAACACGTCGGCCGTCATCGACGCCATCCAGCTGGCCCGCAAGAACGGTGCCCGCACGCTGGCCATCACCAACTACGACAACTCGCCGCTGGCTGCGGTCGCCGACATCGTGCTTTGCTCGACCGCGCAAGGGTCGCCGCTGATGGGCGAGAACGCAGCGGCGCGCATTGCCCAGCTCAACATCCTCGACGCGCTGTTCGTGGCGGTGGCGCAGCGCGACTATCAGGCGGCTGAGCGCAATCTCGGCCGCACCATGTCGGCGGTGACATCGAAACGAAAAGACCGGGGCTCATGACGACAACGCCGCTGGTCACCGTGTTCGGCAGCTTGCATTATGACATCATGGTCGACGCGCCCGATCGCCCGCGCAAGGGCGAGACGGTGACCGGCCATGCCTGGCATCCGAAATGCGGCGGCAAGGGCGGCAACCAGGCTGTCTCGGCGGCGCGGGCCGGTGTGCGCGCGGCGATGATCGGCGCCGTCGGCGGCGATGATTTCGGGCGGGCGTTGCTGGCCAATCTCGATCGCGCCAAGGTCGACCACCGCTTCGTGCGGGTGGCCGCTGGCGCCGGCTCCGGCATGAGCGTGGCGATCTTCGACGCGGGCGGCGACTATGGCGCGGTGATCGTCTCAGGCAGCAATCTGACACTGGGCCATGCCGACATTGCCTCAGCTTCCGATGTGATGGCCCAAACGGCAGTGCTTTTGTTACAGAACGAAGTGCCGGAAGCCGGCAACATTGCCGCCGCACGCGCCGTCAAAGCACAGGGCGGCCGCGTCGTGCTCAACGCGGCCCCCGCGCGCAAACTCTCCGACGAGTTGATCGCCCTGGTCGACATATTGGTGGTCAACGCAATCGAGGCGGAATTCCTGGCTGGCACAGCAGTGGTGGAGACGCAGGACGGGGCCGCGCAAGCCGCACGATTGCTGGCCGATCTTTATCCGGTGGCGATTGTCACGGCGGGCGGCGAGGGCGTCGCCTGCTGCGACCAGACCGGCGAGGCCTTTGCGCTGCTGGCCGTCCCGGTCAAGGTCGCCAGCACGCATGGCGCCGGCGATGAATTCGTTGGCGCGCTGGCCGCGGGACTTGCCCGAGGAGAGACCATGCACGCGGCGGTCACCGCTGCCAACGCGGCTTCGGCGTTGCTGGTCTCGACGCCAGAGGCCGAGCGCGACGGCATCTGACCGGCTGGTTTCCGTCTTGCCGGACCGAAGCGGCGGCCGCCTATCCTTGCGGCCTCGCGCGAATTCCGCTAAGGCGCGCCTTTGTCGCCGGGGAACACGGACTTGGACGATCAACGCGCCGACGTCGCCATCATCATGGGCAGCCAGTCCGACTGGGCGACGATGCGTCATGCCGCCGAAACGCTGGAAGCACTAGGCATCCCGCACAAGCGGCTGATCATTTCCGCGCATCGCACACCGGACCGGCTCTATGATTTCGCCAAAGGCGCCAAGGCGGCCGGTTACAAGGTGATCATCGCCGGCGCCGGCGGTGCGGCGCACCTGCCCGGCATGACGGCGGCGATGACGCCGCTGCCGGTGTTCGGTGTGCCGGTGGAATCGAAAGCGCTTTCCGGGCAGGATTCGCTGCTGTCCATTGTCCAGATGCCGGCCGGCATTCCCGTGGGCACGCTGGCCATCGGCAAGGCCGGCGCCGCCAACGCAGCCCTTCTGGCCGCTGCCGTGCTGGCCCTGAACGATGATAGCCTTGCCGTCCGTCTGGATGCCTGGCGCGCCGCGCAGACCGCCAAGGTCGCGGCAGAACCGACGGATACGCCGTGAGCCTGCCCGCCGGATCGACGATCGGCATCATTGGCGGCGGCCAACTCGGCCGCATGCTGGCTGTTGCCGCCGCCCGCCTCGGCTACCGCACCGTGGTGCTGGAGCCGCAAGCGGATTGCCCCGCGGCACAGGTCGCCAACCGGCAAATAACAGCTGCCTATGACGACCCGGCCGCCCTTGCCGAACTGACAGCGTCGAGTTCCGTCATCACCTACGAGTTCGAGAACGTCCCGGTCGCGGCGGCCAGCGCTCTGGCCGCCAAGGTTCCGGTCTATCCGCCGGCGCGCGCGCTGGAAGTGGCGCAGGACCGGGTGGGCGAAAAAACATTCCTCAACGGCATCGGCATTGCCACCGCCGATTTCCACGCCGTCGACAATGATGACGAGCTGACGGCGGCGCTGAAAGCGTTCGACGGCAGCGGCATCCTGAAGACGCGGCGCATGGGCTATGACGGCAAGGGCCAGCGCGTCTTCAGCAACATGGAAGCCGGGGGCTTCGCCGGCACCTGCGAGGCGATGGGCAATGTGCCGCTGATCCTGGAGTCCTTCGTGCCGTTCGAGCGCGAGATCTCGGTGATCGCGGCGCGCGGGCTGGACGGCGCGGTCGTCGCCTACGATCCGGCCGAGAATATCCATCGCAACGGCATTCTCCACACATCGACCTTGCCGGCCGCCATTATGCCGGAGACGGCGCAAGGAGCTCGAACGGCTGCATCGAAGATCCTGTCGGCGCTGAACTATGTCGGCGTCATCGGCGTCGAGTTCTTCGTGCTTGCCAACGGCTCGCTGCTGGCCAACGAGATCGCGCCGCGCGTGCACAATTCCGGCCATTGGACGGAAGCCGCCTGTATCGTTTCGCAGTTCGAGCAGCATATCCGCGCCATCGCCGGCCTGCCGCTCGGCAGCCCGGACCGCCACTCCGACTGCGTGATGGAGAACCTGATCGGCGACGATGTGCTGCGCGTCCCTGAGCTTCTCGCCGAGCCCGATCTGATGCTGCATCTCTACGGCAAGGCCGAAGCGCGGCCCGGCCGCAAGATGGGCCATTTCACTCGGATCAGCCGTCGCGCCTCATAAGGTTGCCTACTGAACGTCGTCGCTCTCGTCCTCGCCTGGAGTGGCGCAACTCACATCGCCTTCCTCGCAATTGGCCGCGGCAGCGAGTTGCTTGACGCGATCATTGGTCAATCTGGTCAGGCATTGCGAGACTTCCATCGCATGGATCGATCCGCCGTCGCTGGCGGCAGTGGAATGCGCGCACTCGGCATCGCGAAAAGTGATCCAGGCGCGTTGCGCTACCTGCAGCAATCTCTTGCCGCCGGCATCATCCGAGCTGGTGAGATCCTGATAGGTCTTGTTAAGCCTGGCGTCGGCCGCCTGATAGTCTTCGCCGGCACAGATGTTCATCATCTGCTGGCTGTCGTCGCTGTGGTCGCATTCCTGCGCGCGCGCAACCGAAGCTGCCGCCAGCAGGACAAGGCAGGCGGACAGGAACATTCGGCGCATGGTTCTCTCCAAATCACTTCAAGGCGACCGCATCATCCCAGCCGGCCCAGGGCCGCGCAATGCCGCCAGACCGACATGGCGGATAATTGATGACAGGGGCGATTCACAGCCGCTATGGAGCACGCTTGCGGTTGACAGGGACAAGGCTCCTCGTTTATGAGCCTCCCACAGTTCAAAGGCGCGTCTTCTGGCGCGCCTTAAAATTTCGACCCGGACCGGGTCCACACCGACAGGCAAGACCATGAAGATCAAGAATTCGCTCAAGGCGCTGAAGGCGCGTCACCGCGACAACCAGCTGGTTCGCCGCAAGGGCCGCGTCTACATCATCAACAAGACCGCCCCGCGCTACAAGGCACGCCAGGGCTGAGTTTTCGGGCAGGAGGCTGTTGCCTCCGCCCATTTGATGCTTGTTGCCGCCTGCCGGCCTTTCACGCCAAATTCAGTTTGACGTTCCGTCGCCTGGGACTAGAGTCCGGCGATGCGGATTCTTTTTGCATTTTTGACATCTCTGCTTGTTTCCGGCGTCATTTATGGCCCGGCATGGGCGGATGATGCTGTCGCGCCGCCGGCCACTCAGGACGCCCCGCCCGCCGCAACGACGAAACAAGCCCACCTCGACCAGCTGTTCAGCGATCTGAAACGCGAGCGCAACGAAAAGGCGGCGGAGCGCATCGCCGGCAACATCTGGAGCGAGTGGTCGCAATCCGGCAGCGCCTCGATCGACCTGATGATGCAATGGTCGCAAAAAGCCGTCGAAAGCCAGAAATTCGACGTCGCGCTCGATTTCCTCGACCAGGTGGTGACCTTGCAGCCGACCTATGCCGAAGGCTGGAACCGGCGTGCCACCGTGCATTTCATGATGAAGAACTACGGCAAGTCGATGTCCGACATCGACCATACGCTGCAGCTCGAGCCGCGCCATTTCGGTGCGCTGTCCGGCCTGGCGCAGATCATGGCGTTGACCGGCCACAAGCAATCGGCGCTCGAGGCCTGGCAAAAGGTGCTGGCCATCTATCCGATGATGCGCAGCGCCCAGGACCAGGTCGGCACGATTTCGGAGGAACTTGCCGGTGAAGGCATTTGATTGCTCTAGGGGAGTAGGGGAATAAGGCAGTAGGGGCAGATTGTACCTGCGGAACACACACCCTACTCCCCTACTCCCCTACTCCCCTACTCCCCTACTCCCCTACTCCCCTACTCCCCTACTCCCCTACTCCCCTACTCCCCTACAACTTATCCC